>CANBKJ010000056.1 GCA_947369165.1 uncultured Lachnoclostridium sp. | reverse complement strand
AGATATCCGATGAGCAGCATTTTTATCAGAATAACTGGATCGATAGATCTTCTCCCGACATGAGAATAACAAGGTGCCGCTTTTTCGTATATAAAATCAAAGTTTACACAATTTTTAATTCGTCTTAGGAGATGATCCCCAGGAATCATGGAATCAATATCCAGGATTACCATTTGGATTTGTCCGCTCTGTTTTCCCATCATAAAAAATGACCTCCCATAATTGATATAATAATTATATCACATAAGAGGAAAATTTTCTTAATTTGTCAACAGGTCCAGAAAAGTCTGTAAATACTAATCTTCTATGATAATGTTTGGGCTGAAATCTCCCTGCCGGGGTTCCAGCCCTTGTTTTATTTATACCAGCACATCCCCGGAGTATCCTTGTCAGCATGAGCACTGAGCGTTCCATCCTTCTTCATTGCTTCCTGTTTCAAAAGAAAGCGGGGGATATGTGGATATTCTTCCCCGGTCTCCCCGTATTTTGACACCCATGCTTTTTGTGGCACATACAAAAGCGATTCAAATTCCAGGTCCCAAATATTTTTCTGTTTTCCTTTTTCCGCTTTTTCATAATATCCCGGACCGTTTATCAACGCTACGCATCTGGAGTACAAAAAGCCATCGCCGCTTGTAAAGCCAGATACATTTTTATATTGTTCCGCCAGTACTTTCGTGTCCAGGTGATACAGTAACTCCGACATCAAATCATCAAATCGGAATATCGCTTCATCCCCCTGCTCTGCCAGATATGTAATCACCGGAGTCAGCACCTTGTCATCATCACCTTCAAAAGCCCAGTCGCACCGTTCCATGGTCTTCCAGAAAAAATCGTATCGTTCGTTTTTGGGGTCTATACTCATTCGCAAGCCTCCTGTCCTTATAATCTCGTATCCCATGCCAGTTGAAGCGGGCTGTCCGGATTCTCCCGGAATTGCTTATAGGCAGTTTCAAAAGGAGCAATTTCCTTAATATTAGAACCGCCTGCAGCACCGATAATATAAGACTTGAAATATTCTTCCCAGGAATGGTATTTCTCCTGAATTTTCCTGGCAGCTTCCGTGGCATAGCGGATGGATTCTTCTCTGGTAAAATATCCCGAAATAAACATTCTGCCACACATATTGCAGGCACAGGCATAATCAAATGCCGTTGTATCCACAGAAGTGTCTTCCGCCCCATCTTTGGAACCGGCATTCTTTAGCAGATATTCTATCATCTCCACACCGCTGTCATGGTCTTTTACCATCCAGTCTCCACGCAGTACCCGGCTGATCATCTTGGCATTGGACTTCGTTTTCTCATAACCACCAAGGTATTTATAACTGCCGCCGCAGTACTCTGACCATATGGCATAGGTTCCGGCGATCCAGCGCTCCGCATCATTTACTGGTAAAGTTGCTTCAGGTTCTTCCTTTGTTCTGTTAAAGAGTCCCATCACTATTTCCTCCTTTTAAATCAAGTTATCGATAAAATTCAATTGTGGATTTACATACAAATTATAACACATAATGATGGCACAATAAATACATAAATATTGTAATTATTGACATTACAACGGGTGTGGGGTAAAATAGAACGGAAAGGTGGTAGATAGATATGCAGATCTCTAGTCGGTTTACACTGGCAATTCACATCTTTGCCTGTATAGATACCTTTGGAAGTGAGTATAAAATAACCAGTGATTTTCTAGCAGGGAGTACCAATGTGAATCCCGTTATTATCCGGAAGATCTTAGGCCAGTTAAAAGGAGCAGGGTTGATTGAGGTGGCACGGGGAACAGGAGGGACTACTGTTGTGAGGCCATTAGAGGAAATAACTTTTTTAGACATATACAATGCAGTGGAATGTGTTGAAAAGGGAGAACTATTTCATTTTCATGAAAATCCAAGCACCAGCTGTCCTGTGGGGAGAAACATTCATCACATCTTAGACGACAAACTGCTTCAGGTACAGAATGCTTTAGAAAAGGAACTTGCTGCCATCACGCTGGCAGATGTAAAACGGGACACAGAAAAATATCTGAGTAAGGAAATGAATTAAAATTGCGGAAAGATCAAGGTATTATGGAAATCATCCAAATCCTTGATTTTTTTTGAAATATTTTTGTTGTAACTATTGACATTGCAACAAAACGATGCTATAGTGTGACTACAAGGTGTAACTAAGAAAGTTACAACAAAATAAATTAAAAGATAGGAGGGTACTATTATGACACAGATTGAAAAGGCAAAGGAACTCATCAACACATTCGCTACAGGGGATGCAGAGAAAGCAGCTTCTCTTCTGGCGGAGGGATATATCCAGCACAACCTCGCATACGGTACAGGGCGTGATGCATTTGTTGAAAGTGTCCAGTATCTTGCTTCTGCTGAGGTTAAGACTAAGGTAAATAATATTCGTGCTTATGAGGACGGAGATAAAGTGTTTTTACAGACGGTTTACAATTTCGCCGGGGCAGGTGAACAGGTAGCTTTTGATATTTTCCGTTTTGACAGTGAGGGAAAGATTGCCGAACATTGGGATAATCTTGCGGCTAAGGCAGAGCCAAATCCCTCCGGCCGGACACAGATTGACAATGTGGCACCGGTTAAGGACATAGAAAAAACGGAAAAAAACCGCCGGCTCATCAAGGATTTTCTGTATGATGTCATGCAGGGAAACCATTCTGAAAAGACACCAGACTATTTTGACGGAGATACTTATATCCAGCACAATACGGGAATTGCAGATGGCCTCTCCGGCTTAGGCGCTGCCCTTTCTGCCCTGGCAGAGCAGAACATCCAGATGATTTACACCAGGGTTCACCAGGTGCTGGCGCAGGGAAATTATGTACTGGCTGTCAGTGAGGGAACCTTTGGCGGAGTGCCTACAAGTTACTATGACTTATGGAGAGTCGAGAACGGTAAGATTGCTGAACATTGGGATGTGATGGAAACGATTGCAGACAAAGAAAGCTGGAAGAATGTAAACGGAAAATTCTGAATACATGAAAAAATGCAGTAATTTAGAAAAGAGGTTGAGGATTCATATGGAGAATCAGATTATTCGGGCATCCATATTGCTAAAGGAAGCTGAGGTGGTACTGATTGGTGCGGGAGCGGGAGCTTCCGCTGCCGCCGGGCTTGCGTACAGTGGAGAGCGGTTTACCAGTAATTTCAGTGAGTTCATAGAAAAATACGGTTCCAGGTATATGACGGATATGTATACCGCTGGTTTTTATTCATTTCCTACACAGGAGGCAAAATGGGGATATTGGTCGATGCACAGCATGATCAACCGTTTTCTCCCGACTGCCATGCCGCTATACAACCAGCTTTATGAAATGGTAAAAGAAAAAGACTATTTTGTTTTGACAACAAATGTTGACCACCAGTTTCAAAAAGCCGGATTTGAGACGGATCGTATTTTTGCTACTCAGGGGGATTATGGTAATATCCAGTGTGAGAAGGGGTGCCATCCAAAGATTTATGACGCAGAAGATTTGTTTTATGAGATGCACCAGGCAAGACGCGGCTGCCTGGTGCCGTCTTATATGGTGCCGAAATGCCCGGTCTGCGGTGGCAATATGACAATGAACCTTCGCTCCGACCAGTATTTTGTAGAAGATGAAAACTGGCATAAGGCAGCCGGAAAGTATAAGGATTTTTTAAAAAAATTAGAAAATAAGAAAGGTGTACTGTTAGAGCTTGGTGTTGGGTTTAACACACCCACGATCATCCGTTTTCCCTTTGAAAAAATGGTGTGGGAAAACAAAAATCTATCCTTGATCCGGCTGAATATGAATGAGGCGGCTGTTCCAGAAAGTCTGGGGAGCAGGGCGATGGGTATCGGCGGTGATATGGCACAGGTAATAGCTGATTTACATGATCGGAACAGGTTATGGGGAAGGACTGATAGTTGAAATGAACGGAAGGGAAAAAGCAGATATTTTTCTGGAGAGATTAAAAGCAGATTCGGCGGAATACAAGAAACTTGAAAGCAGCAGATACAGCTTAGGGGAAGCAAAAAATGTAATTCGTTCCCTTATGAATATCCGTATGCCGGGAGATCTTCCTGACGGCTTAGTGGAAGCACAGGACAGTTATCTGCAGGAAGAATTGAAAGCAAAAGGAATCGTAAAGATAGAGGATATCCCAACCATAAAAGAAGCTTATAATTGTAAATCTTTCTGCGCCGAGAAAATATCGCTCTGGCAGGGGGATATTACAAGACTAAAGGCTGGCGCTGTTGTGAATGCTGCCAATTCACAGCTTCTGGGTTGTTTTGTACCTTGTCACAGATGTATTGATAATGCTATCCACAGTGCGGCAGGACTGCAGCTTCGTGAAGAATGTAACCATATCATGAGCCACAGGCGGTTAAAATATGGACAAAAATATGTAGAACCAACCGGCACAGCTACATTGACTTCAGGCTATAATCTTCCCAGTAAATACGTGATCCATACAGTGGGACCAATCGTAAATGGCAGACTGAATGAAAGGCTGTGTCAGGATTTGCGGAACTGCTATGAAAATGTTTTGGAATGCTGTCTGGAACATAATATCAGATCCGTCGCATTTTGCTGTATTTCCACAGGAGAATTTCATTTTCCAAAGGATAAGGCGGCAGAAATTGCCTGGGAGACGGTAACTGCTTTTCTGAAAAAACATAGTGATCCTATGGAACGGATTATTTTTAATGTTTTTAAAGACAGTGACCGGAGCATTTACGAAAAATTTTTAATGTGAAACAAAAAAAATTCTATGTTTTCTTTTTACCTTATTGGATATACTGTCATTATCAACAAAAGACACGCGCACAGTGTGCCAGAAGGGAGAAAGAAAATGAAGAAAAAAATACTTTGTTTAACAATGGCAATGGTACTTGGACTTTCGCTCACAGCCTGTGGATCAAATGGCGGTGACAACACATCAGGTGGTTCGGGTACGACAGCAGATGGGGGCGGGGCGTCAACAGTAGCTAACAAAGACAAACCGTTAGTATGGTATAACCGCCAGCCGTCCAACAGTTCCACCGGAGAACTGGATAAGACAGCCATGTCATTTAATAAGGATACCTATTATGTAGGCTTTGATGCCAATCAGGGTGCCGAACTCCAGGGAACTATGGTAAAGGAATATATCGAGAAGAACATCGATAAGATTGACCGCAATGGCGACGGGGTAATCGGTTATGTACTTGCTATCGGGGATATCGGACACAATGATTCCATTGCACGTACGAGAGGCGTTCGTAAAGCACTTGGTACAGGGGTAGACAAAGACGGCGAAATTAATAGTGAGCCGGTGGGCACCAATGTAGACGGAAAGGCTTCCGCTGTGAAGGATGGTTCACTGGAGATCGGCGGAAAGAAATATGTAGTCCGCGAACTTGCTTCTCAGGAGATGAAGAACTCGGCTGGTGCAACATGGGATGCCGCTACAGCCGGAAACGCTATTGGGACATGGTCATCTTCTTTTGGGAAAGAGATCGATGTAGTAGTTTCCAATAACGATGGAATGGGTATGTCCATGTTCAATGCATGGTCTAAGGATAATAAAGTTCCAACCTTTGGATATGATGCGAATAATGACGCAGTTGCGGCGATCGCAGAAGGATATGGCGGAACCATCAGCCAGCATGCAGATGTACAGGCATATCTGACACTTCGCGTTCTCCGCAATGCACTGGATGGGGTAGATATAGATACAGGGATCGGTACGGCAGATGAAGCAGGCAATGTGTTAACAAAATGGGTGTATACCTATAATGAAGACGAACGTTCCTATTATGCGTTGAATGTGGCAGTGACAGCTGAGAATTATCAGGACTTCACGGACTCTACGAAGGTTTATGGACCAGTATCCAAACAGCTTGATAAAGGTAAGAGTGCAGTGAAGAAAGTCTGGCTGAATATTTACAATTCTTCCGATAACTTCCTTAGTTCGACCTATCAGCCGCTTCTTCAGAAATATGACGATCTGCTCAATCTCGAGGTTGATTATATTGGCGGTGACGGCCAGACCGAGTCGAACATTACAAACCGTCTTGGAAATCCGGGTCAGTACGATGCCTTTGCCATCAATATGGTTAAGACGGATAACGCAGCTTCTTATACCGCGTTATTGAATCAGTGATCCGTCGTCCGCCTGGGGAGAAGAGATTCTCCCCAGTTGTGTTGTCATGGAGACAGATCAGCATACAGTTACAGGGGTGAATTTGTGAAAATATAATTTTTCACAGGCAAATTTGTGCCTGCGGTCGAACGTTTGCAGGTTACGGAAAGGCACGGTTATAATTATGGCAGATAAAAAAAATGATATTATCCTGTCAATACGGGGTATGAGTAAGTCCTTTGGCCGGAACAGAGTCCTGGATCGTATCAATCTGGACGTGAAGCCAGGCACGGTTATGGGGCTGATGGGAGAAAACGGAGCTGGCAAATCAACGATGATGAAGTGTCTCTTTGGCACGTATCAAAAGGATGAGGGCAAGATCTTTCTGGAGGGGAAAGAAGTAAATTTTTCTGGACCGAAGGACGCTCTTGAAAATGGCATCGCAATGGTGCATCAGGAACTGAACCAATGCCTGGAAAGAAATGTGATTGACAATCTATTCCTGGGGCGCTATCCCAGGAATTCCATGGGGGTAGTGGACGAGGGGAAAATGAAAAGAGAGGCTTCTGAACTTTTCAGAAAACTGGGGATGACCGTTGATCTCACCCAGCCCATGCGGAATATGTCCGTATCTCAGAGGCAGATGTGTGAGATCGCCAAAGCTATTTCTTATCATTCCAGGGTCATCGTTCTGGACGAACCTACTTCTTCTCTTACCGTACAGGAAGTGGATAAGCTCTTTGAGATGATGCGGATGCTGAAAAAACAGGGGATCTCCCTTGTCTATATTTCCCACAAGATGGATGAGATTTTTGAGATTTGTGATGAAATTTCAGTTCTTCGGGATGGAAATCTTGTTATGACGAAAAACAGCAAAGATACGGATATGAATGAGTTGATCGCAGCGATGGTGGGACGTTCTCTCGAAAATCGTTTTCCACAGGTTGACAATACGCCAGGAGATGTTGTTCTATCGGTGCAGCATCTGTCCACAAAGTTTGAACCTAATTTGCAGGATATTTCCTTCGACGTTAGGGAAGGAGAGATATTTGGTTTGTATGGACTGGTGGGTGCTGGGCGGACAGAGCTTCTGGAGACGATCTTTGGTGTCCGTACCAGGGCGGCAGGGCGCGTTTACTTTAAGGACCGCCTTATGAATTTTAGCAGTGCGAAAGATGCCATGGATCACGGCTTTGCCATGATCACAGAGGAGCGGAAAGCGAATGGTCTCTTTCTAAAAGGTGATCTGATCTTCAACACCACCATTGCCAACCTGAAACAGTACCGCTCCGGGGTGGCGCTTTCCAATCCGAAGATGAACAGGGCAACCACAAGGCAGATTGACATCATGCATACGAAATGTATGGGACCGGAAGATATGATCTCCAGTCTGTCGGGAGGGAATCAGCAGAAGGTAATTATGGGAAAATGGCTGGAACGAAGTCCAGAGGTATTTATGATGGATGAACCCACCAGGGGAATTGATGTGGGAGCGAAATATGAGATTTATGAATTGATTATCAATATGGCAAAACAGGGAAAGACCATTATCGTCGTTTCTTCTGAGATGCCGGAGATCCTTGGGATCACAAACCGTATTGGCGTCATGTCAAACGGACGTCTTTCTGGTATCGTCAATACCAATGAGACAGATCAGGAAGAACTTTTAAAACTCAGTGCAAAATACCTATAAAAAGGGAGATGAATAGATATGACAAATGAAAAAAGTAAGATTCTTACAGCAGAAGAGGAAATGCAGCTGAGGAAGCCGATCGAAGATTACGTTGGCAGGATCCAGGAAAAGATTGACGGTCTCAGGGCAGAGGATTCTCCCAATAAAGGAGAGATTTCAAGGCTGATCCAGGATGCGGAAGGCTATCTGAGCAAGCATTTCGATTCAGAATATTACCAGAAAGTAAAGGAAGGCTGCGAGCTGGAAAAGGCAGAGGTTAAGAGCAATTACGACAGTAAGATTGCTGAACTGAAGCGGGAGCATGAACAGATCATGCAGAAGCTTACGGACCACCAGGAGATCAAGGATGAAAAATATGTATATAAAAACCGTCTGTTTGATGCAAAGATGAAGAGAGACAAAGATCTTCAGCAGATCAAAGATCGGCGGCATGCGGCGTACACATACAAATTTCATCTGATCGACCTTCTTCGTATGTCCAAATTTACCATAGGGGAATCCATAGCGCAGAAATGGGAGAATTATAAATATACTTTTAACCGCAGAACCTTTCTTCTGCAGAATGGTTTGTATATTGCCATCGCCCTAATCTTTATTATGCTGTGTATCATCACACCGATGGTGAAAAATGCACCCCTGCTGACCTACAACAATGTTCTGAATATTTTGCAGCAGGCCTCCCCCAGAATGTTTCTCGCCCTGGGTGTGGCGGGACTGATCCTTCTTACCGGTACCGACCTCTCGATTGGCCGTATGGTGGGAATGGGAATGACCGCAGCGACGATCATCATGCATCAGGGAATCAATACCGGTTCCGTATTTGGACATATTTTTGATTTTACACAGATGCCCATCGCTTTGAGAGTGATCTTCGCGCTGGTTGTCTGTATCCTTCTGTGCACGGTCTTTACCGCCATCGCAGGTTTCTTTACGGCAAAGTTCAAGATGCATCCCTTTATCTCCACGATGGCAAATATGCTGGTGATCTTTGGACTTGTCACCTATGCCACGAAGGGTGTTTCCTTCGGAGCTATCGAACCAGTGATTCCGAACATGATCATCCCGAAGGTAAATGGTTTTCCAACGATCATCCTCTGGGCGGCGGCAGCAGTCGTGATCGTGTGGTTTATCTGGAATAAGACGACCTTTGGTAAAAATCTGTATGCAGTGGGTGGAAACCCAGAAGCAGCTTCTGTTTCCGGTATTTCCGTATTCAAAGTGACCGTCGGCGCCTTTATTATGGCAGGTATTCTGTATGGTTTTGGTTCCTGGCTGGAATGTGCGAGAATGGTAGGCTCCGGTTCTGCTGCCTATGGCCAGGGTTGGGAGATGGATGCCATCGCGGCCTGCGTGGTGGGAGGTGTATCTTTTACCGGTGGTATTGGTAAAATCTCCGGTGTCGTAGTTGGTGTAATTATTTTTACAGCGCTGACCTATTCCCTGACGATTCTGGGAATTGATACGAATCTGCAGTTTGTATTCTCCGGCATCATTATCCTTGTGGCAGTTACACTGGATTGTCTGAAATATGTACAGAAGAAATAGTACGGAAGAAACGACTGGTGTACGAAATACTGCATGGGAGGTTTTATGGATAAATATTCAGTACTTCTGGTGGATGATGAAGAAGAAGTGATCCAGGTCATAATGCGTAAGATCAATTGGGAAGGACTGGGTTTTTCAGTGGCAGGACATGCCAATAACGGGGCAAAGGCCCTTGAGATGGTTGAGGAATTTCAGCCGGATGTGGTGATGACAGATATCCGAATGCCCTTTATGGACGGAATGGAAATGTCCCGCCGCATCAAGGCAGAATATCCTGCCACGAAAATCCTGTTTTTTACTGGATTTGATGAATTTGAATATGCCCAAGGTGCGGTGCACCTGGAAGCGGAGGAATATATTCTAAAACCCGTAAATGCAGTAGAACTAACAAATGTGTTTACACGGCTGAAGATAAAACTGGATCAGGAGATCAGTGAAAAGCGGAATGTAGAAATCCTTCAGAAGTACTACATGGATTCACTTCCTCTTCTGCAGGCAAACTTCTATACGTCTCTTATCGAAGGCAGCATTCAGGAAGAAGAGATCTCTGGTTATCTCTCCGATTACCAGCTCTCTTTTCCCGGACCATTTTTCTGCTGCCTTGTGATCCATACGTCTTCTAACCAGGTGCCTGCGAATATGAATCCTCTTCTGCTGGCCACCTCGGTACACAGGCAGGCAAAAGAACGGCTGGTAGAAAAATGGCGGGCCAAATGTTTTTCTTATCTTGGAAATACAATTATGATCTCACAGCTCAGGATGGAAAATGAAGTGTCAGAGCTGACAGACGAGTGTGACCGGTTCTGTAAATACGCCAAAAGTATTATAGGGGCGGTAGTCACTGTTGGCATAGGATCGGTCTGTGATACGATTTTAGCGCTTTCATCATCCTATATCGGTGCAAGGGAAGCTGTGTCATACCGGGTGATCTATGGTGCTTCCAGGGCCATCAATGTGCAGGAGGTGGTTCCTGGTGAGGTCATCCAGCCCGGCCCGGCGAATGACGCGGAGGTATCTAATCTTTTTAAAATGATTCGGTTGGGATCTGAAAAAGAAGTGATTCAGGCGGCAGACCAGTATTTAAAGCACACAGCCTTTCCCAACAAATCCCTGCAGCAGCACCACGTTGACATGATGGAACTGGTTAGTACATTGTATCGTTTTGCGTTGAATAATGATATTTCGGCGGAAGATTTTTCCCAGGATATCCGAAAATTGTACAGCAGCATATTTGACCTGGAGCCGGCTGAGTTCAGGAAATGGCTGATAGACTGCAGCCTTTCCTTTCGCGAAAAGCTGATTCTTGCACGAAATAAGTCCACCAGATCCTTTGTGACCAAAGCAGAGGAGTATGTCCGTCATAACTATGGGGATGAAGATCTTTCCCTGGACCGTGTCTGTGAAGTACTGGGTGTGTCGAATTCTTATTTTTCCAGTGTTTTCAAAAAAGAGACAGGGAATTCCTTTATCCGGTATCTGACAGACTATCGAATGGAACAGGCGTCGCAGCAGTTGATCGAGACAAATGAGAAAAGCTATATCATTGCAAAAAATGTCGGGTACACAGACCCGAATTATTTTAGTTATGTGTTTAAGCGTAAGTTTGGTGTGTCTCCTTCAAAATACAGAAGGGAGCATATAGAGGGTGAAGATTAAGTTTTGGGAATATATGAGAAGACTAAAACCAAAGGGAATGCAATCTATGGTCATGCTGGCCTTCTCCCTGATATCGATTTCCATCATGCTGATTCTGGGCGTTGTGATGTACATTAAATTCTCTGCCCTGTCCCAGCGGGAGATGATACAGGATACGGAAACACTGATGGAACAGACCAGGGAGAGGCTGGAGGAATATTTGATTGCCATGCGGCAGATATCTGATACGGTTTATTATAATGTGATCAAGGAGAATGATCTCTCGGCTCAGGATAATAAGATACAGCAGGGGATGAATATCATCTATGAGGCAAACCGAGGCCATCTGCGCAGCATCGCGATATATAATGACTATGGAAGCCTGATGGCGGCGGAACCAGTGGCTTCCCAGAAGGAAGATCCGGATGTGATTCATCAGTCCTGGTTTCAAAAGGCGATGGCGGCGATGGAAAATATGCATTTTTCCACGCCTCATATTCAGAATTTGTTTGATGATGCTACCAGACGGTATTACTGGGTGATCTCTTTGAGCCGTGTGGTGGATCTCACGGACAAGGGGGCTCCTGTGACCGGGGTGCTGCTGGTGGATATGGACTTCTCAGGTGTCTCACGGATGCTGCAGCGCCTCAATTCCAACACCTCGGACACGGGGCAGTATTTTTATTTGTGTGACAGCAATGGCGAGATCATCTATCATAAAAAGCAGATGCAGATCAGCAGTGGGAGCTTTCGCGAAAATAATGTATCTGCTGCCGCATATAAGGATGGCGTTTACGGGGAAAGATTTGGGGGAGAGCACCGGAAGCTGATTATTAAGACAGTGAGTTATACGGGGTGGAAGCTGGTGGGTGTGATCCCGGATTCTACATTTACACAGGGTATGTTTGATATCCGCTATTTTATTATTATGATTATCCTTTTGATGGCGATGATGCTCGCTGTGATCAATCGTTTGGTTTCCGTGTGGATTTCCAGCCCGATCTTAAAGCTGAATGATTCCGTCAGGGAATATGAAGCGGGAGAAAAGCCGGAGATCTACATCGGCGGTTCCCAGGAGATCCGGCACCTTGGACATTCGATCCAAAGGTCTTATGAGCAGATTGACAAGCTGATGCAGGAAATCGTGAAGGAGCAGAATGAGAGAAGGAAGAGTGAGCTGGATGCACTGCAGAGCCAGATCAATCCGCATTTTCTTTATAATGCGCTGGATTCCATCACGTGGATGATCGAGGGGGAGCGGAACGATGATGCGGTTTTTATGATCTCAGAACTGGCGAAGCTATTTCGCATCAGTCTCTCCAGAGGTCAGACCGTAATCCGTGTTCAGGATGAGCTGCAGCATGCGAAGAGTTATATGAATATTCAGAAGATCCGGTATAAGAATGCGTTTACTGTCATATTCGATGTCGATCCAGATGTTTATACCTTTTGTAGTG
Organism: uncultured Lachnoclostridium sp.; assembly: GCA_947369165.1. GTDB lineage: Bacteria > Bacillota > Clostridia > Lachnospirales > Lachnospiraceae > Eubacterium_F. The sequence continues at coordinate 9,552 of CANBKJ010000056.1, read as the reverse complement.
TAAAGCTGGTACTGCAGCCGCTATTGGAAAATGCCATCAGTTATGGGGTGAGCGGCATGGACGATTCTGGGGAGATCCGGGTGGTGGCACGGAAACAGGAGGAGAAAATCATTCTTTCTGTAGTGGATAATGGGTTTGGTATGTCGGAAGAAGAGGTTGAACTGGTATTGACGGATAGTGACCGGATTCATAAGCGTGGCTCCGGCGTGGGACTTATCAATGTCAACAACCGGATTCAGATGCTCTTTGGGAAAGAGTATGGTCTGGTGATAGAAAGTGAGCCGGACGAGGGAACCACAGTTTCCATCTGCATGCCAGCAGTACCCTATACCGATGATAACCGGAAGATCCTTGAAAAAGGGTTTATGTTTGGCGCAGATGAGATCAATAACAGGGGAATACAGGACAAATTGTGATGTTAAACAGCAAACGATTATTTATTATTATTGAAATCGCGCTGGCTTCTATGGTTATTGTGCTGGCGTTTATTATGGTCAGGGAGCAGAGTGGAAAGGACCGCCCCAGGATCTCTGTGATCATTCCGGATCCGGATGCCAGCCGATGGTCTGCCTTCCGGTATGGTCTGAAAATGGCGGCAGAAGATCAGGGTGTGGAGGTGTTTATTGTCAGTATGGGAGATGTCCTGAACCTGGAAGAAGAGATCAATATGGTCAGGAATGAGACTGACAATGGGGTGGACGCGGTGATTCTTCAACCGCTCCCGGGAGAAGATGCCTTGAGAAAATTAGAAGAGGTCTCAAAAAAAATTCCTATCATGCTTGTGGGTGATCCTGCATCAGAGGATGGGGAGAAGTCCCGGCTTCCGGTCACCTGCCCCGATGATTATCGTATGGGAATGGCATTAGCGGAGGAGGTATTGCGGGATTTTAATGGAAATGTAGAGGGAAAAGCACTGGGAATCGTGGCTCAAGATGAAGACTCAGTGGAGGCCATCAGACGGAAAATGGGTTTTGAGGATGTATTGAAGGGCAAGGGGGCCCGGATTAGCTGGACCGTCTGTGTTTCCTGTGAGGAGACCGGTCATAATCTGCTGGAAAACCAGTCGAAAACAGATTTGGTGGTCGCACTGGACGATGCCAGCCTGACGAGGGCGGGAGAATGTTCGGCGGCAAAGGATCTTCACGGGGCACTGGTCTATGGAATCGGAAATTCTACAGAAGCAGTTTATTATCTGGATACAGGCATGGCAGAATGTCTGATCGTGCCGGACGAATTTAACAGGGGATACCAGAGTCTGACGGAGGCGGCAAAGAACCTGGGACTATACTCACGCAATATGAGGGGGAAGGTCCTGCCTTTTACCGTGCTTCGCAGAAAAGAGCTATTTTCTAAGAAAAATCAGGAGATACTTCTAACAATGAGCCAGTAGGGGAGGTTTTAGTTTGATTAAGAATAAGATTCGTGCGGCAGGGATCATTTTTTGCATGAGCCTGTTGTTTCTTGGCGCCTGTGAAAAAAATAGCCCGAAGACAAGGGACAGGCTGCATGTGGGAGTGACATATTATGATCAGAGCGACACCTTTATGAATGAGCTTATCGCCTGTATCCGGGAGAAGATGGAAGGCCTGGGGGGAAAAGATCTGGATGTCACGATGACAGTCCGGGGGGCATCCGGTTCGCAGCAGATACAGGATGATCTGGTGGAGGAGATGATTTATGGGGGGTGCCAGGTGCTCTGTGTCAATCTGGTGGACCGGACCGATCCGTCGGACATTATAGAACTGGCCAGAAAAAATAGCACGCCGATTATTTTTTTTAACAGAGAACCAGTAAAAGAAGATATGCTACGATGGGATGGACTTTATTATGTAGGTGCTGATTCAGAACAATCTGGTGTGCTGCAGGGGGAGCTGGCGGCAGAAGCGATTCAGAACAATCGAAAGATAGACCGGAATAAAGACGGTAAAATTCAGTTTGTGGTATTGGAGGGAGAACCCGGTCATCAGGATACCATCATCCGGACAGAAAATGCCGTGAACACCTTAAAAAAACATGGCATCGAGCTTGAGAAGCTGGGCAGCGGGATCGCCAACTGGAACCGTGCCCAGGCGCAGAACCGTACAATGCAGCTGCTCAGCCAGCACCAGGGCAATATCGAGTTAGTTTTGGCAAATAATGACGATATGGCCCTTGGCGCCCTGGATGCTTATCAGAAGCTAAATTATACGGAGAATGCGCTGCCCGTATTTTTTGGTATCGATGGTACAGATGTGGGCCTGGAAGCAGTGCGGGAAGGAAAATTGTCCGGCACCGTATACCATGATAAGGAAGGACAGGCAGCAGCTATGGCAAAACTGGTGAAAGCCATTGGCACAGGAAAGGGGATGGAAGATATCCCCTTTCAAAACAAAAAGTATATCTTCCTCCCCTATACTAAAGTGAAGAAATAAAACGGGAAAATGCGTTCATGCCATCTTCATTCCGTTTATATACACCGGAACATTCCAGCACTTTGACGAAAACTCTGCTGATCTCATCCTGGATGATTCCGTGAATATTATTCCGGTTCAGTTCATGGTCTCCGATCCATCCATCAACCCAGTCGGCGTGTTTGCAGATCCGCTCGTCGGCGCGGAGATCTCTTCCGTTCAAAATAGCATCTTCTAACAGTTCCATCTCTTTTTTCAATCTTGCCGGCAGCACTGCCAGTCCCATCACCTCAATAAGCCCTATATTTTCTTTTTTGATATGATGGAGATCAGCCGAGGGGTGATAGACGCCCCAGGGGCTCTCATCGGTGGTGATATTATTGCGGAGCACCAGATCCAGTTCAAACAGCTCATCGTGCATGCGGGCGATGGGGGTAATGGTGTTATGAGGGATCCCGTCAGTCTCATGAAAGATAAAAGCCGCTTCGTCGGAGTATGACCGCCAGCATGTCAGAATATGTTCTGCCGCATCTGCCAGGCGCTCAATCTCTGTTCCCTGGAGACGGATCACAGACATGGGCCATTTTACGATACCCGCTGTGAGATCTTCATATCCTTTGAGGGAAAAGGTTTTGTCATAGGGAGCTCTCGCCATGGCAAAGGTATAGCCGCCTCCCTGGAAGTGGTCATGACTCAGGATCGAGCCGCCCACGATAGGCAGGTCCGCATTGGAACCGGCGGTATAGTGCGGAAACAGCTTGACAAACTCCAGGATTTTTTGGAAGGTACTGCGGTTGATCTTCATGGGGATGTGATCCCTGTTAAGTATGATACAGTGTTCATTGTAATACACATAAGGGGAATACTGCAGGAAATAATTCTCCCCGTCCAGCAGGATGGGAATGAGACGGTGGTTCTGCCTGGCAGGATGGGAATAATGGCCGGCGTACCCCTCATTTTCCACACAGAGCAGGCAGCTGGGATAGCCGGATTTTTTCGCCTGTCCAGCCTTTGCGATCTCTCTGGGATCTTTTTCTGGTTTGGAAAGATTGATGGTAATGTCGATGCGGCCATATTCTGTCTCAGTCACCCATTTTTCATCTTTTGCAATTCTATCCTTTCGGATATAGTTGGTCGCCTGGCTGAATTTATAATAAAAATCCGTCGCGAGCTTAGGATCAGCACGGTAAAGATCAGCAAACTGTCTGCGGACCACAGAGGGCGCAGGGGTAAGTTTACCCATGATCTTCGTGTCAAACAGATCCCTCATGGTCACGGTATTCTCTTTTAGGATTCCCTGTGCCCAGGCATAGTCTAAAAGATCTTCCAGTATATCCACCAGTTCACGTTTTCCTGAGATTTCAACTGGTTCATAGTCGATCACATCGAAGAGTTCCAGCAGCTGGTTTGTGACATATACCTGATCCTCTGCTTCAACTAATCCTGAAGTGATGCCATAGGATACCAGTTCGGTTATTAACTTATTGATCATATCGGATCCTCCATTTTTTGCGAACATGTTTGATTTCACAGATAGCCATGAGGGTGTGTCCGGTGCCACTGCCATGCCGTGTCGATGATCGTGTCCAGATCGGCATATTTTGGATCCCATCCAAGTATTTTCTTTGCCTGGTCGCTGGAGGCGATCAGAGTGGAAGGATCTCCCGCCCGACGAGCTTCTTCTTTCGCAGGGATGGGGTGGCCGGTAACTTTTCGCGCGGTCTCCACCACTTCTTTCACGGTAAAGCCCACGCCATTTCCCAGATTGAAAATATTGCTCTCCCCACCATTACACAGGTATTTCATGGCGAGGATATGGGCCTGTGCCAGATCATTCACATGAATATAGTCCCGGATGCAGGTTCCGTCCTTTGTGTCATAGTCATTTCCAAATATGGAAATATAGTCCCTCTGATTATTGGGCACCTGCAGGATCAGGGGAATAAGATGGGTCTCTGGATCATGGGCTTCTCCTATCTTTCCATTTGGATGGGCGCCGCAGGCATTGAAATAGCGCAGGGATACATATCTCAGGTCGTGTGCCAGCGAAGTCCATTTGAACATCTTTTCCATAGAAAGCTTGGTCTCGCCATAACAGTTGGTGGGAAGCGTCCGGTCAGATTCCAGAATGGGAATGCTTTCTGGCTCTCCATAAGTAGCCGCCGTGGAAGAAAATACGATCTTGTCGATTCCATGGGCCACCATGCTTTCCAAAAGAACTTCTGTACCACACAGATTGTTATTGTAATATTTAAGGGGATCTTTCATGCTCTCTCCGACCTGGGAACAGGCGGCAAAATGAATGACGCCATCGATATCCTCTTTTTCAAATATGGAATCCATAAAGGAACGGTCACGAATATCTCCTTCATAAAATACTGCCTCTGGATGGACAGCCTCCTTAAATCCGGTCAGGAGATTGTCCACGACAACAACCTTTTCTCCGGCATCGATCAACTCATAAACGGTATGGGAACCAATGTAACCGGCCCCTCCTAACACTAAAATACGACTCATGATAAATTCCTCCTGTTTTGTTATAAGATAGTATGGTCAAATAACCTGATATCCACCCTCAGAGCGGATGTTTAATATATAGCAGCAGTCTTCCCCAAACAATGCCTCCATGGTTGTCCTGTATTCCTCAATTCGCTCTACCGGGACGAAGGCCTGTATCGTTCCGGCAAACCCGCCACCGTGCACACGGAATGCACCCTCATCTCCCAAAAGCCTTCTGCTCACCATCAAAGCCAGGGGAATTCCCTGTTCCACTGGTTTTTTTGTAGAATACAGATTCTGCAGTAATTCAGCAGAGGATCTTCCAGATTCCCGCACCAGATTCAGAAATGCCCCAAAGTCTTTTTTGTCCAGCGCCTCCACTTCCTTTTCTACCCTTGCATTGTCCGCGTAGAAATGTGCTGCCCTCAGGATCGCGCGGTCGGAGCAGACGGTCCGCAGATGAGGTAGTGAATGGTAAAACTGTTCTTCTTCTACTTCCCGCAGAACAGTTTTTCCAAACTGTGCGGCGATCAGTTTCATTTCCGATGGGACTGATACATAGTCATCTGTCAGATCAGCATGGCTGCCCTTGGTGTCTGTGATGATCAGCTTCAGTCCGCCCCGATCGAAGCTACACTCGTGTTTTTCGATTTTAGGATCGGTGGTATCCTCAAAATCTATAAATACAAATCCCCCGACAGAAGAAACCATCTGATCCATGAGTCCGCTCTCTTTCCCAAAATATTTATTTTCTGCGAACTGCCCCATTTTGGCGATCTTTACTGCCCCAGCCCTGCCGTTGTTATAATGCCGGTCAATGATATTTCCGATCAACACCTCAAAGGCGGCAGAGGAAGATAGGCCGCTGCCGGACAGGACGTCCGAAGTGATAAATGCGTTAAAACCGCCCACTTCTATCCCCATCTCGTGAAACTGGGAAACCATCCCACGGACCAGCGCCATGGAAGTCCCTTTTTCTTCCGGCTGTATACCCAGATGGTCTAGTTCTATAAATTCCTGTTCATATCCCACCGATTGGAGACGGACCACATGATCATTATGAAAGGATACGATGGCGATGGCATCCAGATCAATGGCAGCCGCCAGTACGCAGCCATGCTGATGATCCGTATGATTTCCACATATTTCGGTTCTTCCCGGGGCAGAGAAGATGGAAATATCTTCGCTTTCCGGGTAAATTGTCTCAAAACTCTTGATCGCCCTGATATATCGTTTCCTCTGCGCAGCAAGTGTTTCCTCATCGTCCCCATATAATGTGATAAGGGCGTCATCGAAGCGGCCCAGTTTAAGTTCCTTTGTCACCACATCACGATTCATGTTCATCCTCCATTCTCGCACACTTTTTGAACCTCCAATGTATCTAATTCAGAGTTTAGCATATTGTATCGAAAAATAACATTTATTTTTTTATTTTTTATATTCAAATTTTTATGGTCTCAATACGATTCCCCATTTATGTTCTATTATACCCGTTTTTCAATAATGAAAAGTTAGATGGCACGTTTTTTGAAAAATTTTGTAGATGATAAGGAGGGAAGATGGTATAATCAGAGGGAAACTGCAGGATCAGTGAAAATATAATGAGGAGTAGTGGTATGAAAACAATTATTACAATTCAGCACACACAGTCAGTACATCATACTAATGGAATGGTTGGTTCCTGGACAGATTGGGAATTATCTGAATTGGGTGTAAAACAAGCTGACAATATAGGAAAAAAACTTAAGGATGAATTGCAGGGGAGAAATTTTGTAATGTATTCCTCAGATTTGTTACGTGCCAGACAAACCGCTGAGAATGTTGGCAGGCATCTAGGGATCAGCCCGGAGTTAAAGAAAGAACTGCGGGAAAGAAATCTTGGCAAATGCTGTGGCAGATCGGTTCAGTGGCTTCGTGAGAATCAGGAGCAGCAGGAAAGGACTATTGACGATAAATTGTTTTCTGATGCGGAGAGCCGCAGGGATGAATGGAACAGGTTACAGCCATTTTTTGATGATATAATGTCGAATGATGAAGAAAACATTATTATTGTTTCCCACGGTGATTTACTGAGTGTATTCAACACTATGTTTTTAAATCTTGGAGTGGAATCAATTAACCATGGTGAAATGTTTGGACTGCCAGGTGGTGTATCCTATATGTTTGAAAGCGATGATGGAAAAAGGTTTATCAAACGCATTAGTGATATGTCATATTTAATAGGATAAAGCCATGCACTTTGTTAATGCGAAAAGTATATTATCAGCTAAAAATGGAATGAATTTATACCGTGGCTGCTCCCATGGGTGTATATACTGTGACTCAAGAAGTAAGTGCTACCATATGGATCATGCTTTTGAGGATATCGAAGTTAAGGCAAATGCTATTGAATTATTAGAAGATGCTCTTAAACGAAAGCGTTCAAAATGTATGCTGGGTACAGGCTCTATGACAGATCCGTATATTCCTCTGGAAAATGAAATTGGAAATGTCCGGAAAGCATTAGCTTTGGCAGATCAATACGGTTTCGGGTTTACTTTGATAACGAAATCTGACCGGGTGCTGCGGGACTTAGACCTGCTAAAATCCATCCATGATAAAACCAAATGTGTTGTACAGATGACATTAACTACTTTTGACGAAGGTTTATGCAAAAAAATCGAGCCGAATGTAAGTACAACCAAAGAACGGGTGGCGGTTTTAAAGAAACTGCGTGACGCAGGTATTCCAACGGTTGTCTGGCTCAGTCCTATACTTCCCTTCATCAATGATACGGAAGAAAATATCCGGGGGATCCTGGAATATTGCATCGAAGCCAAGGTTTATGGTGTGATTTGTTTTGGAATGGGGCTGACTCTCCGTGAGGGAAACAGAGAGTATTTTTACAGCCAGTTAGACCGACTGTTTCCACATTTGAAAGAAAAGTATATTCAGACTTATGGCATGCAGTACCAGATAAGCAGCCCCAGGAATGATATGTTGATGAAAATATTTCATCAACTATGTGAGGACAACGGAATCCTTCATGACAATCATAAGATATTTGAGTACCTATACAGCTTTGAAGAGAAAAGCAAGTATGTGCAGTTAAACCTCCTCGATTATTTATAAAAGTGGATACTTATGCCCTGCTGTTTCTCCAGGAAATCATGCTCCCATTCCTTGGTCTCGCGCTGGAGCTTAAAACCCCGCTTCTTTTTCTGCCTTCTGTTGCCAGTGTAGTCCGTATAATAGCATTTACGTAGTAGGTACCACGTTCATTGTCTTTGTAGACAGGCATATATCATCTTCCTTTCATTCCGGCCGGGCAGGCATGGCATGAGTGAAAGATGATCTGTTGTTTCCCCGAACTGCTGCCCTGGCAAAGTCCTTGACAGAATGAGAGGGAGAATGCTATAATATATTTAACAAGACAGCCGGACGGTAGGGCTTGCTACCCGTACCGGCACAATAAGTATTTAGTTACAAAATAACCGTCCTACCTTTAGCCGGGAGCAGGGCGGTTATTTCTTATTTTTTTTTTCAGATTCAGAATTGCCACGATCAGGAGACCGACAGTCAGCAAAATCATGAATTCCTCATATGTACTCATAAGGCACCACTCCTTCCGCAAGACTCGGAACGGGTAGTGACCGCCTCCAGCTGCCTTGGTAAACATATCGTATATTCAATTGTCAGTTGCGCCGTCGCAAATCAATGGTCTTCCGAAAATATATCGAGAATTTTTTTGACTATTTCAATTTGTTCCTTCTTTACCCGTTTTGAAGCATCAAATAATACTTTGTATTTTGGATTTTTATGTAGAAATTCAGATATATTCTTTGCATCCTCTTCAAGGTGTAGATGTGAAGAATTGCTCATCATTAATTCGACAGGCTCAGTTGTTCTCGTTTTCTGTCACAGTGTTTTGATCTTTACCTTTTTTTCCAAGCCGCTTTCCCGCAGCATCTTTGTGTACTTTTTCTTTCTGACTTTCGGTACCTTGATCACCACTTTGGAAGACAGACCAGAAAAGGAACCTTTGGCAACGCTTTTTACCTTTTTTGATTTTATTTCCATCAGGCGGAGGTTTTTGGTTGGCAGATCGAAATCACTATTTACGGCAAAAACTTTTCCTCCATATGGCGTTCCTTTTTTTATCGTTGTTACATTCTTGGGCAGCGTGATCTTTTTTAATTTTGTCCCGGAAAAAGCGGACATGGACACGGTCGTCACAGCTTCCGGGATTTCTAAAGTACTTAGGTTTTTACAATTAGCAAAATCACGTGGCTTGATTTCCTTCATGCCTTTTGGTAACTTGATCTTTGAAAGAGATTTACACCCAACAAATAGCCCCTTATATGTCTTGGACACACTGTCCGGTATAATAACTTCTTTCAGTTTAGAACATGACCCAAATGTTCCCAGGGTTTTCAGAGTATAGGGCAGTCTGAGGTGTTCCAATTTCTCACATGCATAAAATGCTTCGCCCTCTATACTTTGAATATTTGCGGATAATTTAACAGACGTTAAATTCATACAAAATATAAATGATCCATCCTTGATACACGTTACTGAATCAGCCATTTCAACGGTTTTCAATTCTACAAATGAATAGAATGCCCATTGTCCGATTCCAGTAATCCCATCGTTTATAATGATATGTTCTGCCTTGTCATGCCAG
>CANBKJ010000055.1 GCA_947369165.1 uncultured Lachnoclostridium sp. | reverse complement strand
GTAGACCAGACAGCAGAACTTTGTGGACCGGAAAGAAATAAACTGTTGCATTATATGTACCAAATAATCCAGGAAGATATGAAAATCAATCTGAAATCATGTCTGAAAGTGTATCAGACAGAGCTGAATGATGATAGTTTTGGCATCTTTCACATAATTTGCAGTATTGACAGGCTGTATGAGAAAGCGGTAGAAATGAACAAGGATGTTATTGAGCGAAAAAGGTGTATGGATAGTGTGAATAAGGAAAAACGGACTGTTCATTGGTGGAGAGAAAAAGTGTAGGTTGCAAATAGAAAATCCATAGTTTAGAATGTTATATAGCAAATATTCCATATGTCACCCCTAAAAATGATCGAGTTCTTCCTTCAGTGTGAGTAGGCGGGTTTTAAAAAGCCTGCCTGCACCCATCCGGAAATGTTAAAAATCGATTAAAAAAGGGCATTTCCATGTACTTAGACTATAATTCAGCTATGGAAACTAAGAGCATAAGGAGTGAGAATCATGGCAATATGAATCAGCAGATACAGCAATAAAGAGATGCAAAATGATAAATATTATTCGGTCAGAATCAGCATTGGGAAACCGAGGTTCAGACTTCCAACGAATTGAGAGAGCAGTGCTACTCTCTGGCTCCGAAAGGCTATATGCTGAACATGAGCTTGGAGAATTCAAGCCGTCATATTACGAGAAGCTGGATAGTATCGGTACTGAAAAAATCGTCAGAATGGTAAGGCGCATGAGCAGCAGGGCACAAGAAGAGGGAAAGGAATTAGTCCTCCTGTGCTTTGAAGATGTGAGAGTGCCGGAAGATTGGTGTCACAGAACGTTGTTCGCTGAATGGTGGAAAGAGAACACCGGGGAAACATTCGAAGAGCTTCCCGATCCGACACCACTGAAAGAGAAGAAAGCAAAGAGTGGTAACAAGAAACCTGCCGAAGAAATTGCAGAGGATGACGGTTGCAAGTAACTGAGCCTATTCGATTTGGAGATGGCAGGGATTTAACATAATATCCGGAATTGGTGTAAGTAGCACGTTTTCCTTCCAGGAGATTCTGCTCATAGCAGGGTTCCGGTCCAAAAACAACGGCATCGTATTCAGAGAGTACGGTGTCTTTTTTGTGCAATATGCCGAAGCGGGTGTCAAAAATCACGGGATTTTATCTCCTGAACGCTTTGACTTTTGGTATAAGTTTTACAAAAATATTAGGGTTTCTATAAATATCTGGCAAATAAAAACCGCCCATGGAAATATTAGGATTTAGCCGGTGCCATGCGGGCGATTGTGTCAGAGGATGAATGTAACGACACTTATGGGCGGCTCCGTATGTATCAGGCGCTTCTTTTAAAACAGCCGGAAGGCATCCGCATTCCCGGAGAGAGGACGGTTTACCGTGTCATGCAGGAAATTGGGCTCAGCCACCACCCGAAACGCAAACCAAACGGGATTACCAAAGCGGACCGTGAGGCGCGCAAATCCGATGACCTGCTGAAGCGGGATTTCATATCCAAAGAGCCGTTGAAAAAATGCGTTACGGACATAACCGAAATCAAGGCAAAAGACGGAAAGCTCTATGTTTCTGCCATATTTGACTGTTTTGATGCTGCAGTTCTCGGACTGGCAATGGATACAAACATGAAAGCGCCATTGTGTGAACAAAAGCTTGCTAATGCCGTCTGGTCTTATCCGGAGCTCCGGGGAGCAGTTATTCACTCTGACTGCGGAATACAGTATACCAGCGAAACCTACCGCAAAGCAGTTGCTAAATACGGTATACGGCAGAACATGAACCGTGCAGGGGGACGCTGCCGTGATAATGCACGATGCGAGAGCATGTGGGCACGGATGAAAAAGAACTTCTCTATAACCGCTATAATACGGAGGAGATGACAATCGGGGAACTGAAAAGCCTGATCTGGAGATATTTAATGAGCTATTGGAACAACAGGAGGATATGCTCCACCAATGAAGGTTTTCCTCCTATGGTCAAGTGGCAGAGATATTATGAAGCTCTGGGTATTGCCGCTTAGGTATGCATACCCTTGTAAAAAAAGTGTCAACCAATATTGACAATATCAAATTGATTCAAGGCATTTTTTTCTTGCAAAGACGCTCAATATATGCTATAGTACAGATATAAGGAACAACCGCCCACAAGGTGGGTTGACCAAATGTTGAATAGAAAATCCACCCGCTACTCGGTCAAAGTTTAGGGTGGTTTTTCTATGTACTGGTGATGCTACTTACAAAACGTAAAAACGAATGTAAGCAACGCCAGCAAGAACAGACCAAAGGTCATAATGTCCTTAAAATCAAAATGATTTTTCATAGGCATCACCCCCATTCTATAAAAGATGAGAGGTCAACCCACCCTGCAACACGGTTGCTCTAAAAACATTGTAGCACATATGTTATTTAAAGACAATTTCTTTTTCAATGAGAGTAAGGTGCTGGTGCAGTAAAAAAACCAAAATGATATTTACTTTGGTTTGGTGCGGCATAGTATAGCGTTGCGAGTGCTGTATAAGACGGTTATAAGACACAAGCAGCTGAAACCCCTTGAAAATACGTTATCGACGGTTTCCATCCAGGAAACAGCGGATAACGGCAGGGTCTGTAATTTGTGGAAAGTAAAGATCTATCAATACATACCCTTTGGCCATATTAACAGCTATATATGTTGCAATTAGTGCGTCAGCTGCAGCCATTCCAGGTCGAACCTGCAGCCAGGAAGGAAGATCAGGTTCAGGTTGTAGTCTCCATATACAGGATCCAGAGAAAAAGTGAGTGTCTGGGGGCTGTCACTGTAAGGAAACTCAATGATCTGGTTGATGATAGCATCGCTTCCGTCAGTTGGTGCAAAGCGCACGTGAATGGTATTTGTTTCGATATGGGAACGGCCTCGGATGGTTATGTTGCGGAGACCCTCTTTGTCAAAATTCATATCGTCAAATTCTACAGTGACATTATTTCCGATATTGCGGACAGCATCCCCGTCGATGGTAAACATATCTCCGGTGATATTGCTGCTGTCGGAGGCGTTCAGTCTTGCATAGGTTTTTTCTACTTTGGTGAAGTAGAAGCCCTGCAGGGACATTTTGATTTCTGGATATACTACGATGGTGATGGTCTGGACGCCTTTAAGACGTTTTGACAGCCGGAATACATTTTCCTGGTAGTGGTTGTACCAGCTTTTAGCATGGTAGGTCTCACAGAGGAGACATTCACCAGAAGAAGAGACGGTACCTGCCTCTGCTGAACCAGTAATCTCATCTCCCGGCGTTCCCTGCCACACCTCCAGAGGAAGGTCATCACTGAAAGAGAAGATGGGGAGGTGGATCTCATCGGAGCCGTAGTCTCCAAAATTAATATTTTCAAAGGTCACGGTGGTGCGTTTATTTCCCGTGATATACACACCGCCCTGAAAACTCAGTATCAATCCGTCGTCGGAGCTGGAATTGTAGTTGATGGCGGACACGATACGGTATGGGCTGACAGTGGCCTCTCCCAGACCTGTAATCTCAAATTCGAGTTCCGAGATCACTTCCACATGATCCCGTCCGTTGCTGCAGGTGCAGCAGAGACGGAATTCCCCATCTCCCACAGCCATGATCTCCGCCTGGTTGCTTTCTTTATCGTGGGAGATTTTTACAGCATTGCTGACCACTCCGTTTTTTGTGACAGCTTTGAAGTCCAGATCATGATAGGTGGCGTTTTCTGGGTAAATGGCAGCAGTGACGGTGGTGGTTTTATGTTCTTTGTCCAAATGATTTTTGCCTTGATTTTTTAATTCTATTTTGCGCACGGGGATTTCGTCAGTCTGATCTGGGGAAAAAGGTTTGTTCTCTAACAGGCATGATACTCCCTCGCGGAATGTATGTGGCACAGCTTTCAGTGTCAGGTGGGAATCGGGCAGGGAAGGGGATGTTACGGTGACGAAAATATCACCGGGTACTGTTTTTGATGCAATGACTGCCAGCAGTTTGCCACTGAACAATCTTTTGCTGGTGCCCTTGTAGGGATCGAGATCCGAACTGTCACCATTGTCCAGGCCCACGAGTCGGCCGGCACCGCTGACAGATACGTGTATCCGGCTTCTTCCGTTGGCAACGAAGGTCCCAGCTTGATCCAGTGTTTCAATGGTGAGAAAAATAAGATCTTCTCCATCGGCATTCAGAACCGGTTTATCCGGTGTGAGTCGGATGGAGGCCGGATCGCCAAAGGAACTCTGTTCGTCTCTTGCGATGATATTTCCCTCTTCGTCGTAGGCGAGTGCGACGATACTTCCTTTTTTATAAGGGAGCTGCCAGTCCCCGGAAAGGACTTTTCCGTGGGTGTGGTCAATTTCTACGATTCCCTGGCTCTCTCCCTGAAAGAGGAGTTCTACTTTCGGGGCATTGGAATAGATCCGTACATCGATAAGCTGCCCTTCATTAAAATCCCAGTAGGGAAGAATATGGACCATGGGGCTGATTTTGTAGTCAGTCCATGCAGACTGGTACATATAAAAGGAATCTTTTTTAAAACCGGCTGTGTCAACCTGCCCAAAATAGGAATTTTTAGTAAAATATGGTGTGGGCTCACCCAGGTAATCAAAACCAGACCAAAGGTACTGTCCAAAGCAGAATTCCCGGTCTCTGTGGGCGATAATGGTGTGTTCTGAGTTTCTGGCGCCCCAGTTGGTGGTACAATTGCCCAGGGCAGAGCACTGCAGGTCATCAAAGGTCAGGAGACGATTTGATAAAGGAAAATGATAGATTCCCCGGCTTTGGATGGTGGCGCTCGTTTCACTGCCAAATATTTTCCAGCCGGGATATTTTTCATGGTGCTCATCGTAGCATTTGTCCAGATAATTGTAGCCCACGAGATCGATTACTTCACCCGTTCTCTGGGCGGATTCCCATTCGATATAGTTGGAGGCAAGGGTGGTGTAGGCATTTTTTCTATAGTCCAGCCTGCGCACGGCCTCGTGAAGTTCCTGGGTGATCTCCAGTCCGCGGTCAAAATGTGTGTCATAAATCTCGTTTCCCAGGCCCCAGATAAAGACGCAGGGATGGTTGCGGTCCTGACGGACCCAGCTCTCCAGATCCTTCTGCCACCAGTCTTTAAAATCATTCCCATAGTCATAGTCGGTTTTTGTCCGCTCCCACATGTCAAAGCTCTCTGTATAGAGAAGAAGCCCCAGTTCATCACAGAGTTCCAGCATATGCTCCGGCGGCATATTGTGTGCATTGCGGATGGAATTTACCCCCATTTCTTTCAGGATGCGGAGCTGGCGTTTTAATGCCGCTTTATTCATGGCAGCACCCAGGGATCCCAGAACGTGGTGTTCACAGGTTCCATTTATTTTTACAGATCTTCCATTTAGGAAAAATCCTTTGTCCGCGTCAAATTCGATATGGCGAAAGCCAAGATTTTGAGTCAGAGAATCCATCTGCATCCCATCGACTATGAGTTCAGAAGTGATGGTATACAGATAGGGGGAACGGGTGTCCCAGAGCTGGGGATCGATCACCGTCATCACCTGCTTATTGGTCTGTACTGTGTCAGAAAGCAGAATGGTATTTTCGTGGGTAAGAACTTCATTTCCCTCTGCATCGGTTATGGTATGCCGGAGCACACCGCTTTTTTCACTGGAAAGATGTTCAAAAACCACTTCTGCGTCCATAAATACTTCCCAGGTTTTTCCTAATTGTTTGGTAGAAAGGTATGTACCATTATGTATAAAATGTGCGGGTGGACTGGTGATCAGCCACACATCTCTGTAAATTCCGGAACCCGGATACCAGCGGCTGTTAGGCAGATGATATTCATTACGTACCAGAAGTTCATTGCTGCCCTCAGCCAGAAGATCCGTGATATCTATAATAAATTCGGAGTATCCGTTTTTCCAGGTAAAGATCTGTTTTTCGTTGAGAAAAACCGAAGTATCCATGTAAACCCCTTCAAATACCAGCCAGATCTTATTCTCGCTGGAATCGGTAAGTTCTTCTCTTGTAAAGATCTTTTTATAGCAGCTTATCGCCTCTTCATAGAGGTTCATTGTATTGTAGATCATCCAGTCGTGAGGAACATCCACCGGCTCCCAATCAGAGGACTGGTAAATATCTTCTATTGGTGTATCCAGTGGAAATTTGCAAAAACTCCATTTGTCATTAAAAAGCTTCTTCATGCTTGTATCCTGCCTTTCGCGGTTGGTTCATTTTCCGGGACTTTCATTTGACACTTTGAACACTATTATATTATACTGATTGTGAGGATTCAAGTAAAACAGAGAAAAAGAGAGAGTAAAAACTATGCAGATCTGCAGGATAGATATGAGACAATTAGACAAGGCACTGGAACTGGTGTGGAAGGTATTTGAAGAGTGTGATGCAGAGGATTATGAACAAATCGGGGTACAGACTTTTCAGCACTTTATCCGGTGGGAAAATATGAAAGGAATGCTCTCCCGCGGTGAGATGGTATTTTTTGGAGCTTTTGAGGGAAGCAGGTTGATCGGCGTGATTGCTATGCGAAGTGGATTTCACATCAGTCTTTTATTTGTGGAACGACAATACCAGAGAATGGGAGTAGCGACAAGGCTGGTGAGAAGGGGGGCGGCATATTGTCTGGAGAGGAATCCAGAACTGCGGCAGATCACGGTAAATTCCTCACCGAAGGGCAGGAAAGCGTATGAGGCAATGGGGTTTCATAAGTTGGCTCCAGAACAGGTCAGAGATGGCATGCGTTATACGCCGATGCGCATCGATGTATAGAGTATGACAGCGACGAGGAGGTTTATGGATGAATACCGATGACAAAAAAAAGCTTGAAATCCTGGGAAGAACAATTCATTATGGCTACAGGCTTTGTCTTTATAATATTGATTTTGAAGTGTTAGAGGTAGATGATGACTACGCCAGAATGCTTCGGATTCCCTTAGAAGAAAAGGATTGTCTGCTGGGAAAAACTTTGGGTGACCGCATCTATCCTGAGGATGTGCCGAGGATAGCCAGTGAGGTATATGGATTTGAAAAAAAGGGAAAAGAATATGAATGCAAATACCGAATGAAAACCGGGGATGGGGATTATATCTGGGTAAAGGATATAGGTGAAATCGTGAACATCGATGGACGGGACTGTATCCGCAGCGTGATTGTGAATATTGATATGTGGGAAAAAATGGTTCTCCAAAGGGAAATTATCAACGAGAATATGCCAGGGGGTATTGTATTTTTAGTGATTGGCAAGGATAATTTTTATATTCGGGAGGCAAACCAGTACTATTTTGATCTGGTGGGTGTCAGCAGGGAGGAGTATATTGGAACCTCTGGTAAATATACCTTTCCAGAAGATCTTCCAGGACTCAGAGAACATCTGGTCACTAAGGCGGCACACAGAGAGCCCGTTGATTATGAGTTCCGGTCAGTCAGAGAGCAGGACGGTAATGTGTGCTGGTACAGGCTCATCGGCAATTATTATGAAACCCGGGACGATGGAGTTGAATATTTATGTATGCTCGCGGAGATCACAAAGAGAAAAGCGATCTACTTTGAGCTTTTGAAGGAAAAAGACAGATACCGCATGGCCATGGAAAATAATACCGCTGATCTGATGTTTGAGTACGACGTCAGGGATGCGAGGCTTCGGCTGTTTGGGGAAAATCATTTTTCAGAAAATACATTCCTTTGTATCGGGAGCGATACCTATATCAATTATAAAAATTTATTGTTTCGGAATGAGCTGATCTTCAAGGGCGATCGGAAAAAAATCATATCATTTATTCGCAATGAAAGGCAGAGATATGATAACATACGGATGTTGACACATAATAAGGACAGCGGCAAAAGATATTACGACAATTACGAAATATATTTAAACAAGATATATGAAAATGGGAAGTTGGTCCGGGTGGGAGGATATATTAAAAAGATTATGTATAAGATGATTCCTCTCACGATGAAACAGGATCTGCACCAGATTTTTGATGAACATATTTTAAAGGAATATAGTTTTATATTAAAGATCGATGTACCTACAGGGTCTTTTACTTCCCATTTTATTGATGAGTATGATTGGGATGAATATCGTGGAAACCGCAGCTATGACTCATTTTTGTACTGGTGGTGCCGGAATAAGGTGGCCCCTGAAGAACAAAAGGAGATCGGTTTTTTTCTTAGTCTGCAGCAGATGCTCCGTATTCTTCATTCGGGAGAGCCGAAGGGATACCGTTTTTGCCGGGTGAAAGGGAAGGACGGAAAATACACTCACATGATCTGCTATTTTGCTTTTTTTGGTTCCGATGTGAATACGATCATTATTACAGTTAGGGATGTAAATGCAGTCCGGGCAGAAGAACATTATCAGAAGCGTTCAGACCGGAGAATATTAAAGGATGTACTTTCTGAGGCGAAGGAGGGAATAGAGGCAAGGAAAACATTTCTAAATTTTATCGTCAAAGAATTAAACCAACCGATTGTAACGATAAAGCAGCTGCTGAATGAGAAACACACGGAAGAGAACCATAAACATATAAGGCGGTGTATGGAATATGTGAGTGAGATTATAAGCAGTATCGGAGAGTATAACCAGCTTCAGAGTTCCCATACCCGTTCAACCAATTCGGTGAATCTGTATGATATGTGTATGCAGGTATGCGAAGAGGTGAGAAAAATTTCTCTGGGTCTGGATATTTCCATTCATGAACATATTACGGTTCCCAGAGACCAGAATTATTTCATACATGAATTTCGCTTTAAAGAGATTCTTATTAATCTGCTGGGAAATGGGATTAAATATGCGCCAAAGGGAACTTCTATTAATCTGTATATTCAGGAGAAAAGACAGGAAAATGAAGCGTTTAGCATAGGTATTACGATGGAAGACGAGGGACCAGTGATCAATAAACGTTTTTATGAGCGTTCTACTGAAATTCCAAGCGATTCGGATATCAGGGAAAAAATTATTGCTCTTGGTGGAATGGGTTATTCGATTTCTCTTTCCAGTAAGATCACCGGACTTTTGGGTGGAAGCATTCAGTTTCGGAAAGGCATAGCCCACAATAGTATTGTTCAGATCGATATTCCCGTCTTATTATCAGAGCAGGCAGGTGAAGTTTTTGAAGAGCCGACGACAGGGACAAATACAGAAGGCAGAGAGGCTGACTTAAGCGGCCAGGGGATCTTGCTGGTAGAGCGGGGGAGCGATCGGAATAAACTTCTTGCCCCTCTTCTCAGAGTCAATGGTGCGATGGTATATACGGCCACCAGCGGAGAAAAAGCAGAAGAACTTTTAAATAAGTTTGATTCGGGATTGTTGTCAGCGATTCTTGTGGACCGGGAACTGGAAGACATGGATTGTTATGAATTTGCGAGAAGAATCAAATATACGTCAAATAAGAACCTGCGGAAGATTCCTATCATCGAGATGTTAGAGGGAATACAGTCCAATGATGTGAAAATGGGACTTGTCAGTGGAATCAATGCAACCATCAGTAAACCGATCAACCTTGCCAGACTGGCGGTGATCATGGAGAGTCTGCAGGGAAAAATGTAGAAGCATATGTTAGCTTAATGGTGCAGGAGGAAATCCCAGGCAGAAGGCGGGGCAGATTCGCGCCGAGGGCTATAAGGAAGGGAGAAAACAATTGAATACAGTATTAACAGTGGCGGGCTCGGACTGCAGCGGTGGGGCGGGCATACAGGCAGACTTGAAAACCATCGGCGCTTTCGGATTGTATGGAATGAGTGTTATAACGGCGATTACTGTTCAGAATACGATGGGGGTAAGGCGGGTGGAACCGGTGGAATCGGATCTGGTGGGGGAACAGCTACAGGCAGTACTTGAAGATATTGTACCAGACGCCATCAAGATTGGTATGGTGGTGTCGAAAGAAAACATTCGGGCGCTGGTTCATGTCATGGAAGAGTACAGAGTAAATGGAAGGCCGCTTCCCTTTATTGTGCTGGATCCGGTACTGGTCTCTACCAGTGGCAGAGTGCTTCTGGAGCCTGAGGCAGAAACTGCATTAAAAGAAGAACTTTTTCCTATAGTGGATCTGATCACGCCCAATCTGCCGGAAGCGGAACAGCTCTGTGGATATCCGATTGAAAGAAATGGTGACAGAGAGAGAGCTGCCGAAGAATTGTCGGGCAGATACGGTTGTTCGGTACTGATCAAGGGAGGGCACGGCAGCAGTGCGGATGATCTTTTGTTTCATGCAGGGACCAGAGTTCACTCATGGTATAGCGGTGTCCGTATAGAAAACAGCAATACCCACGGAACAGGGTGTACTCTGTCTAGCGCCATCGCCTGCGGTATTGCCCGGGGAAAAACTATAGAGGAGGCAGTTGCTGACGCCAAAGTTTATATAACGGGCGCCATTAGCGCTGGATTGGATCTGGGAAAAGGAAATGGTCCTCTGGATCATTTTTACCAATTTGTGAACAATTTATGATTCTCTTTTCTTTTTTTCAACCGAGTGTTACAATATAATAAAATGATCATAAGTTGGGAGGAAATATGGCAATCAATTTAAAAGACAAGAAGACAAAGCTGGACGAGAAGGCTTCTATATATGAGAAACGGAATGAAGACGAATCGGAAAAAAGCAAGTGGAAACGGATGAATCGTTCCCAGAAAATAACGCATTTTAAGACCTATTATTTATTGCCGCTTCTGATCGGAGTGGCAATACTGGGACTGGCAGGATACTTTTTTTATAACGATGTGTTAACCAGGGAAGAAGTGGTGTATCGCTGTGCGATTCTAAATGAAAGTGCCTTTGATATACCTCTGGAGGAATTTGGAGATCGATATATCGAGTTTCTAGGACTGGATACGAAAAGGAATACACCTTCTTTTCATCTGTTTTTTACCAATTCTGAGTTTGCCAGTAAGGTGGGAGCAAGCGCGGCCACGGATCTTACGCAGATTTCATCCATGATCTACGCGGCGACGCTGGATTCTATGATTGCAGCCCAGGAGGATTTTACCTCTTACATGGAAAACGATTTTGTTATGGATCTTACAGAACTTCTCAGTGAGACGGAGCTTGAAGTGCTAAAGGGTCATCTGTTTATTCCAGATACTCCGGAAAATAAGGACAGGCATCCATATGGCGTTTACCTTGACCAGAGCGATGTATACCGGAAAGTATTTGAAGATGGCGGCGGCATCGTAGAGAGACCTATATTTTCTATACTGTTTAATTCCAATAAAAAAGAAGAGTCAAAAAAGTTTCTTTACTATGTATTTCCGGAGCTGCAGCAGGCATCCGGGCAGTAATTATAAAAGGGTTAGCCGGTGTCAGAGTTTCGTGATATAAGATTTTTTTAAAAAAAGATTGACATCTGAGAATAGTGAGCATATAATAAAGCATGTAAATGACGAAGACGTCAGGTGAAAAATTCACCTGGCGTCTTTTTGTTTTAGCTACGAGCCTCGCATTGCGGGAATGGTGCAGCCATCTGTGCTTGCACAGAGATGGCTGCACCATTCCCGCAATATGTGGCGACAGCCACACACGATGAGCCCGAAGGGCGAAGAGTGCAAAGAGGGGAGAGCCCCGGCGATGAGACTTGTAGAAAATCAAATTTTGGAGGTGGCTTTTATGGAATTGGCAACAGAATTAACCGAAGCAATTTCAACAGCAAGCTCAGAAGTGGCATTTGGTATCTGGTTTTTGATCGGTGCCGCACTGGTATTCTTCATGCAGGCGGGATTCGCCATGGTGGAGACCGGATTTACCAGAGCAAAAAATGCAGGAAACATTATTATGAAGAACCTGATGGACTTTTGCCTGGGAACGATCGTGTTTATATTTCTTGGCTACGGCATCATGAACTCAGAGAATTACTTTTTCGGAGTGATCGGAATGCCGGAATATCAGATGTTTACGGATTTTTCAGGTTTTAACTGGTCGAATTTCTTCTTCCAGTTGGTATTCTGTGCGACCTGTGCAACCATCGTTTCTGGTGCTATGGCAGAGCGGACCAAATTCAGTATGTATTGTTTGTACTCCATCATTATAAGCGCGGTGGTATATCCCATTGAGGCGGGATGGACATGGAACAGCCAGGGATGGCTGGCACAGTTTGGATTTATAGATTTCGCGGGATCTGCAGTTATACATATGGTAGGTGGAATCACGGCGCTTGTAGGTGCCTCGATTCTGGGAGCGCGTATTGGAAAGTTTGATAAAAATGGTAAGCCAAAAGCGATTCCGGGGCATAACATCACCATTGGAGCGCTGGGGTGTTTTATCCTCTGGTTTGCATGGTATGGTTTTAACGGTGCGGCAGCAGGCAGTGTAGATGAGATGGCAAAGATCTTGTCCACCACGACGATTGCGCCAGCCATTGCCACGGTGGTATGTATGATCTTTACCTGGGTGAAATATGGTAAACCGGATGTTTCCATGTGTCTGAATGCTTCTCTTGCCGGTCTGGTGGGTATAACCGCTGGATGTGCCAATGTGGACGCGGTGGGGGCAGCCCTGATTGGTATCGTGGACGGTCTTCTGGTCGTATTTGGTGTGTGGTTTGTGGATAATGTATGTAAGGTGGATGATCCGGTGGGTGCTGTGGCAGTTCATGGATTCAATGGTGCCTGGGGTGCCATTGCAGTAGGTCTCTTTGATTATGAGAAAGGATTGTTTTATGGAGGCGGCGCCCGTCAGCTTGGTATACAGTGCCTTGGTGTCGTCGTGATCGGAGTCTATGCAGCCGCAGTTATGGCAGTTATATTTATTGTGATCAACAAAGCATTCGGGCTTCGTGTAACAGCGGAAGAGGAGATCCTTGGTCTGGATGCCACCGAGCATGGCCTGCCTTCTGCCTATGCAGACTTTATGCCGGCAGGCGACAGATTCTATCCGGCCTCTTCAAGTCTGGAGAAAAAGGTACCTGGTGGGGTGCCGGTGGAAAAGGCGGTTTCTGTCACAGAGGTTACCCCGGCTGCCAAGGCACCAGAGTCGGCGCCAAAGTCTTCGGATGGAACCAAGCTTAGCAAGGTTTCCATTGTCTGCAAGCAGAGCAAGTTCGAGGAATTGAAGTCAGCACTCAATGATATCGGCGTCAGTGGTATTACTGTTACCCAGGTACTTGGATGTGGCACCCAGAAAGGAAATGCGGAATATTACCGTGGAGTGCCGGTAGATTTTACCCTTCTTCCTAAGATCAAGGTAGAGGTTATTGTCAGCGCGGTACCGGTGAGCCGGGTTGTGGAGGCGGCAAAACAGGCACTTTACACCGGTCATATCGGAGATGGAAAAATCTTTGTCTATGATGTAGAGGAAGTTATCAAAGTAAGAACTGGAGAAAGTGGTTTTGATGCTTTGCAGGATGACGATTGATGTGATAAAATAAGTTCTAAAGAACTTATTAGCAAGTTGCTTACGCAACTTGGCTTGTACAGAAATTTTGATATGATATATTAAAAGGCTGCCCCTCTCTATGACGGATCCGTTATAGAGGGGGGCAGCCTTTTTTATGGAGTGATCTCAGCTCCTTATACCGGGGAAGCGAATAACCCAATATGGGGTGGAAACAGTGAAAAAATAAAAAATATAAAACATAGGACGACAAATCCCCAGTAGCAGGCAGTGGAAGGAAAACGACATCCCTTATTGCGGGACAGGGAACGGTAACTAAACCAGTAAGCAGCAGCCATGGATAGGAAGTAAATCAGAATATTCATGACATCACTGTTTTTTCCATAAACACCCAGATAGGTATAAAAACATACCACCGTCAACACCATGGCCAGCAGAGCTGACAGAAGTTTCACGCAGATAAAATTGTCGTATTTGGTATGAAAAATTAAATATTCTCCGATGGATACGAGTAAAATCGGGAAAAAAATCAGTTTTAAGTGTTCCCAGGTGGATTCATTGACAGGAAAGAAAAGTCCTGCCACTGCATTTTCCCCACTCCAGCCATAGATAAAATGGAAAATCACACCCAGCAGACTGGCAATGATAAAACTGATGATTTCTATTGTTTTTAATGAATATTTCATGACATCTCTCCTGTTATTTGGTTTTAGTGTATGTAGGAAATAGAAAATTATGCGGAAAATCGTGGGATTAGGGGATGTGGGATGGCTGCTTTGTCGAATTATGTCGAACGAAAGTTCCAGAAAATAGGAGAAAAAACTAGAATAACATCCAGACCTGCATTATAATGCTGGATAAGGAAAGACATTTGGGAAGAGCGGGTAAGGAACCCCCACACCACCCGAAACACACGAAAAGGAGACCAAAGATGAAAAAAATGATAAAATCAACAGCCCAAAGAACAAAACACCAAAAACACCATACAGGGAGACGGATCCTGGCCCTTCTGCTGGTATTGGCCGTAGCCCTGCAGAGCCTGTCCGGGACCGATGTGGCGGCAGAAAAAGAGAGCATAAAACAGACGGTCCAGCCAGAAGAAGCTGTACTGGAAAAATACGGGATTTTCGCGTCGGACAGAAACCTCCAGCTCTACTGTAATGAGGCCAGCCTGGCAGCAGACCTCTATACAGGAAAAGACTTTATCTGTTCCGGGTCCAGGATAAACATCGAAGGAGAAGCAGACGCAGTTGGAAACGTATATCCATGGTGCGGCCAGTTTGCTGCCTCCGGCGTCAGCCAGGGACACAAAAAGGAGTCCCTGCCGGATATCCGGACCAGGATTGAAAAAAAGACCGGCCACTGGGAAGAGCAGCAGAACTACATGAATGTCAACGGGGAAGAAATCTGCAATGGTTATAAAAAATCCGCATCCGGCATACAGATCAGCGGGACAAACTTCCGGGGGAACTGTTACCTGATGGCAGAAGAAACCATCCAGTACAGCGTGGACAGCCTGAACCGGGATGGGGGAAGGGTAGTCTTATACTCAGAAAACGGAGACATATGTATCAGCGGAAGCGATATCGTGGTCAACGGTATCCTTGCCGCCCCCAACGGCAACGTCCGTATCAATGCAAACCGGGTGACGATCAACGGCCGTATCTATGCCAGAGGAGTGGAGATGTCCGGGACCTGTTTTAACCTGAAAGCTTCGGAAAAAGACATGGAACTGCTGGGGGAGGAAGACACGGAGGAAAAGAAAAACATCATCAAGATCTATGACAGTGAAGAAGAGTACAGGGAAGGAACCACAAAGGAAGTAGAGATTGGAGGGGGAAAGCTCAAACTGTCAGAAAAAGAAACCCCGGTGCAGAAGGTGACAAAAAAATACAATGAAAAGGCTGCCGACGGTGTCACCGCAGAAGTAACCCTGGCAGAAGACAGGACACCGGGCGGCAGGGGGAAGCTGGACTACCAGATCACCTTCGACGGGAACAGCTCAGAAGAAAATCAGATACCGGGGGAGCCGGATGCGTCCTTTGCCAGGTACAATGGAAACCTGTATGCGCTGGTCAACAAAAACGTACTGTGGAAAGAAGCAGAACTGTTGTGCCAGATCTATGGCGGACACCTGGTAACGATCACAGGCAGGGAAGAAAACGAGGTGGCAGCGCAGCTCGTTAAAGAGCAGGACTCCTATTATAATGCCATTGGATTTACCGACGAAGAAGAGGAAGGGAACTGGAGATGGGTGACCGGGGAAAAAGCCTCCTACCTGAACTGGAACCCGGGAGAACCGAACAACTCCTTTGGAAACGGACAGGACTACGGCTACATGTATTCCTGGGGAAAATGGGACGACGGATACAGCACCAAACGGGCACCGTTTTTATGCGAGTGGGAGGGAAAAGAAAAACTGGTGCCGGAAGAAGGCCGCCATATCAAGCTGGTGGTGGAAGTACAGGGAAAAGTGGAAGCCGGGGAGGGCTGGACCTGTACCATCCATGAGGACGGGAGCACAACTGCCGTCTATGAAGCAGGCACCCTGGGAGAGATCCGCTCCTGCCCCCTTTCCCTTTCCCTGACACCGGAAAAAGCAGAAGGGTACCAGAAAGTTATCAAAGACAGCTACTATACGTATTACGATGTCTATGGGAACGGCCACCGGGTACCGATGGGGGACCTGTGGCTGCCCACCGACGGGGTGGCAGAGGAAGGGACATGGAGTGCCGTATACGACAGCGGGGAAACTGGAACCCGTTGGGGAAGGGTGTGCTGGGAAGCCGGCCAGGCAGGGGATTCGGCGGTAACAGCCCGTGTAAAGGCATATGATACAGAGGAAGAAGAAAGCATCTGGGAGGAAATAGAAAACGGAGGTACCCTGAAAGGAGTCCGGGGAAGGTACATAGAAATTTCGGTTATCCTGAAACGGAGCCGGGATTTCCGGAGCCCGTGGGTGGACTGGGTGATGGTGGCAGGTGAAGAGGCAGATCCATATGAGGTACCAGACACCACAGCAGAGAGTAAGATCCTGTGCAATGACACAGTATTTGAAAACAGCAGCATGTCTGCTTACTGCCAGGTGACAGGGGGGCTTCATGCCGGCAGCCGACAGACCAGATGGTCCCTCTGGAAAGACGGCATAAAACTAGGGGAAGAAGCATGGGAGATCCAGGAAACCAGGCCATTTTTCGCAACATTCCGCATCCCAGCCCCCGGGGATTACCAGCTCCAGGCAGTGACGGAATACAAGGGAAGGAGCATAACCGCCAGGAAGAAGATCCAGGTCCGTAGACTGCCCCGGATCCGTCCCATCGAACCATTAGCAGAACCAGAAGAAATCAACATGGTCATCGACCTGCCGGCGTATGCAAAGCCAGGCAGTACCGTCGAAGGAAGAGTTCTCTTTCCCCATGGAGAATCATTAGAGAGCATAAAGATCTATGAAGGGGAAAAAGAAGCAGCACGGTCAGAAACAAAGGAAATCAGCGTCACTCTGCCAGAAAAAACGGGAGAAATCCTGCTGGAAATAGAAGCCTGCCTCAAAGATGGAAGAGTGGTCAACCAGCAGACAAGTATCCGGCTGGACGGGAAGGCACCAGAAATACAGATCACTCCCGGGAAAGAGAGTTATGAACCAGGAGAAAGGGGAGTATTCCTGCTGGAGATCCAGGACGACGGCGCAGTACAGGAGGTACGTACGCACTTTGACCACACAGAGATCTTCTACCAGCATAACAATCAGGTAGAGATCCCGTCCCTGGGGGAAGGGGAGCATATCCTGGAAGTAACAGCGACGGACGGGGCAGGAAATACCGCCACCGAAGAATACCGGTTCACGGTGTCACCATTACAGACACCGGAGCCGGAGGAAACAAAGGAGCCGGAAGTGACACCGGAGCCGGAGAAAACGAAGGAGCCAGAAAAGCCCGCCGGAAATCCACCGGTGGCAGCTTTTGACTCCCCGAAGGGAGAAGCCATACTAACAGAGCCTGTGGACATCACAGGGTCCGCCTACGATGCAGAAGAAATGGATTACTACACCCTGGAATACCGGATCTGCGGGGCAGAAGACTTCATTCTTCTGGAACAGTCCACAGAACCGAAAAACCATCAGCCCCTGGGCCATCTGGACACCACCATGCTGCCCAACGGGCATTATGAAATACGGCTGAGCGTGGTGGACAAAGAGGGGAACCGCAACCGCGCCACCCGGAAATACGTCGTCGAGGGAAGTTTAAAAACAGGGGCCATGAACCTCGGTTTCACGGACATCACAGCAGCCATGGGCGGGGCGAAGGTCAACGTAAACCGCACCTACAGCAGTGCCAATAAGAACAAAGGCGACTTTGGAATCGGCTGGAGCCTCGGCATGCAGGGAATGACACTGTCCGAGACAACACCGCTGCACACCGGTTATAAACTCAGTGTGACCGGCACATGGTCCGCTCCAGGTTACAGCCTGAACGAGACAAAAAGCCACGACATCATCATCGCCTACGGCGACGGGACCAGCGATCGGTTTGAACTAACTATGACACCGGACAGACAGCAGCTTGTGCCGATCCATGAGGTGGAGCTGGGCTACCGCTGCGTGACGGATCCGGGGGTAAAGCTGGAGATCGACGGGAAGAACCTGGCCGTGATCCAGGACACGGAAATGCTCCTGCCGGACACCTCCATGTACCAGCAGGTAAAATACAAACTGACCACCAGGGAAGGGACGGCCATTTATCTCAGCGCCGCCACCGGTGTCACAAAGATGGAGGACAGGCATGGAAACACCATCCGGGTGGACAGGGACGGCTGCCATTCGGAAGACGGGCGGAGCATCACCTTTACCAGGGACTCCGAAGACCGGATCATCTGTGCCGAAGACCCGGCCGGAAAACAGACCCGGTATGCCTACGATGAAGCAGGGAACCTGGCAGAAGTGACGGATCAGGCAGGGCGCACCGTCACCTTCCACTATGACCGGGAGCACAACCTCACCGGGATCACCGATCCGTCGGGAGCCGCCGTGGCAAGAAACGAGTATGACAAAGACGGACGCCTGACGGCAGTCATCGACGCGGAGGGAAACCGGACGGAGTACGGTTATGATATCCAGGGGAAAACCCAGGTGGTAAAAGACCGTCTGGGGAACAGCACGGTATACGTATACGATGGGCGGGGAAACATCCTGCAGCAGACCGATGCCAACGGAAACACCACAAAAAACACCTATGACGGCAGCGGAAACCTGCTGGCAAAAACCGATGCCGGTGGAAATACCACAAAATACGCCTATGACGGCAGCGGCAATATCACCTCCGTCACGGATGCAGAAGGAAACATTCTGAAAAACACATACAGCGGAAGAAACCTCATCACTGCCATGAAGTGCGGGGATGACGGGATCCTCATCGACTACGACGAGGCAGGAAACATCGAAGAGGCCACGGACCCTGCCGGAAACAAAACCAGCTATGAACACGATGAAAACGGCTGCGTCACCAGCATCGCGGATGCCATCGGCACCCTGGCGTCAGCACAGTACGACGGGGACGGAAACGTGATACAGAACACAGACAGCGCCGGCATTAAAACAACGTATACTTATGACGAAGAAGGAAACCGCCTCACCCAGACCCGCCATGTGGAGACAGAAAGAGGAACGGAAGAACGCACCACCCGGTATGTCTATGATGAAGCCGGGGACCTGGTCCAGACGGTAGACCCGGAAGGAAATGCCACTGCTATTGAACGGAATCTGCTGGGGCAGATGACTGCCTCCACGGACGCCCGGGGGCGCAGGACCACCTATGAGTACAACAGACAGGGGGAAGTCAGCCGGGTAACCTATGCCGACGGCACCACAGAAACCTTTGCCTATGACCCGGAGGGACGTGTGACAGAATCCGTGAACCGTCTGGGACAGAAGCAGGCCTACACCTACGACAGAGTGGGGAACCTGATAAAAAGTACGGACAGCCGGGGAAACAGCACCACCTACGCCTATGACCGCAATTACAACGTAACCTCCGTGACAAACGCCGCCGGAGCGCAGACAGTCTATACTTACGATGCCCTGAACCGCAACACCTCCATCACGGATGCCGAAGGAAACACGACGAAGTTCACCTACAACAGGTATTCCTTCCTGACCGGGGTGACGGATGCAAAAGGAAACACCACCACCTATGAGTACAACAAAGCCGGGAACCGGGTAAAAACCATCTATCCCGATGGAAGCAGCGTGGAGAGCGGGTACGACGGCAGGGGGCGCACCCTCTGGCAGAAAGACGCCGCCGGAACAAAAACAGAATACACCTATGACGGGGCAGACCGCCTGGTCCGGGTGGAAAACCCGGCTTCCGGGAAAGCTTCCTACACCTACGACAAGGCAGGAAACCTCTGTGCCGTCGAGGACGCCAATGGAAACGTGACTTCCTATGAGTATGACGGGGCGGGAAGGCTGACAAAGACCACCCAGGCAGACGGCAGCACCGCCACAAGGGACTACGATCAGTATGGAAGGCTGGAACGGAGCACCGACTACAACGGTGTGACTACAACCGTAGAATACGACAGCCAGGACCGGGTGGTGAAGGAAAAGACCGGGGCATGTACCAGAACCCATGCCTATGATGCCTGCGGCAGGCTGGCGGAGAGCAGCAGCGGAGGGAGCACGGTCCGCTACGCCTATAATAAATACGGGGAGCTGTCGGAAAAAACCTATGAAAACGGACAGAAGATCCGCTACGGTTATGACCGGTACGGACGGAAAGAATCCGTCACGGTAAAAGCCGGGGACAGGGTACTGGACCGGACGACCTATGCCTATGACGCCATGGACCGCATCACCCGGGTGGTGGCAGAGGACGGAACCGCGACGGTTTATGCCTATGACGAAAACGGGAACCGGAAAGCCGCCACTTTTGCCAGCGGGGTCAGGATAACCTATGAGTACGATGAATTGAACCGCCTCCTGGTGCAGAAAACCATTGACAGCACCGGGGCGCTGATAGCACAATACCAATATACCACCGGAAAAAATGGGGAGCGGACAAAGATCCAGGAAGAAGGCCTTCCAGGAAAGACCGAGACAGAATACGAGTATGATGGAGCAGGAAGGCTGACGGGAGAACGCACGGTTTCTGTGGATGGCACCGGGAAAGAGACAGAGACCTGTTATACCTATGAATACGACAACGCCGGGAACCGGACCCGGAAAAAAACCACCGCCGCCGGGACGACGGTGGCCACAGACTACACCTACAACAGCCGGAACCAGCTGGCGGAGGAAGAGAACGGAGGGCATAAGACCCTGTACACCTACGATGCCAATGGAAACCTGCTGAAAAAGTCCGGGGCGGCAGCGGAGGAGAGCTATAAGTATGATGTGTATAACCGCCTTGTCTCCTGCCAGTCAGACAGGGGAGGAAAGAAGGAAACTTACAGTTACGATGCCGAGGGGGTGAGAAGGAGTAAAACTGCCTCCGACGGAAAAGAAGAGAAAGAGATCCTTTTCATCTCTGACACCTCCGGGGAACTGAGCCGCACGCTGGCAGAGACTGACGGAAAGGGGGAACTCCTGGCTTCCTACGGCTGGGGGGACACCCCGGTTTCCCAGACAAGAGAGGGAAAAACCTCCACGTACCTGTATGACGGCCGGGGAAATGTAAGGGGCCTTCTGGATGAAGAAGGAAGCCTGACGGACACCTACGCCTACAACGCCTACGGGGAACTGACCGCGAAAACCGGGGAGACGGAGAACCACTTCCTGTACACCGGGGAGTATTATGACGGGATATCAGGACTGTATTACCTGAGGGCAAGGTACATGGACCCGGAGACGGGAACCTTTACCAGCATGGATACCTGGCAGGGGAACCTGTATGAGCCGGTGACGCTGCATAAGTACCTGTATGCGAATGCAAACCCGGTGAAGTATAAGGATCCCAGCGGGATGTTCAGCCTGCCGGAGTGCAATATCGCCAGCGCCATCGGAGCCGAACTGTATCAGAACAAGAACGTGGTCCTGGGGATGTCGGTACTGAACGGCATCGGCAAATCGGTGATGACGGGGCTGTGCGGCGGGGATGCCGGCGACATGACGGAGGCCTTTCTGGAAGGAATGCTCGAGGGAGCGGCCATGGGAATGCTGTTCTGTGCGGTCGCAGCCGTGCTGGCTACGAGCATGCTGACGGTGATGATGGCCCATACGGCGGCATCCAGCGTTGTGTCCATCGTACTGGCCATTTACAGTGTTTCCGAGGGAGACTACCTGAATGCACTGGTGTATGGTGCAGTGGCAGTAGCCGGGATCATCGGGGTGTGCAGGTGGTATAAGGTAACCTATCAGATTGATTATGTGGGCGAGAAGGGGATTGCCAGGTTTGCCGGAGGGAGTGATGAAGAAACTATAAATCTTTATAGAGTAATGTCAAAGGAGGAATATGACTCTTTAATGTCAAATAAAAAATTTGTTCCATATGATAGGGCAATGGAAGAAAAATGGTTTGCAACAACACAAGGAGATGCAATAAAATGGGCAAATATCTTTTATCCAGATGGAGATTATAGAATGATAGAGGTCACTATTAATACGAATTATTTGAATGAAATGTATTATAATCAGCATTTGGACAACATTGGTCCCGCATATTGTTCTTCTCTTGAGATATTAGAAAAAGCAATTAAATCAATAAGGGGGGTGAAGTAATGAATAAGGATTTTATCTCCCAGATCGATTGGATATCTTATGAAGAGGGAGGAAGAAAGAAGATACCTTCAGAGGGAGTACGATATTGTCCATTGATACGTATTGGAAGAGCAATTGGTTATGATGAATGGAGTATTGATTTTATTTGTCCAGATTTTGAGGAAACAAATTTAATTAAATTTCGATTTTTAGTTGATGATGCACCATGTTAGCTACTTTAGCAAAATATGAGTTATAAAATTTAT
>CANBKJ010000054.1 GCA_947369165.1 uncultured Lachnoclostridium sp. | reverse complement strand
ATATAATACATTCGGATAGTTATGCGAAATATGGTTCTTTTGGGGAAGCTCGAAGATTTTGGTCAAAAGGGATTTTGATTCATGACATGGAGCCCGAATCATGTGTGACTGAACCAAGGAGAAGGTAGATGAAAAAGATATTATGTTTATTTTTAGTGTTTTGTCTTTGTTTTTCGATGACAGGCTGTGGAAGTGAACCTGAGTCTACAGAGAATACAGATCCTGTGAAAAGTGCCCAGACAGAGGACAGCGCCCTGGAAGCCGCTGCCGAATTACTCAAGACGATGACGCTGGAAGAAAAGATTGGTCAGCTGTTGATCATTGATGTTGACAAGCTGGTAAACGGTAAGGAGCCAGTACAGGAGGCGGTCCCGGAACTTTTAGAGGCATTGGACAAGTATAAGGTGGGTGGTCTGGTTTTTTATGATCAGAATATCAAAGGGGTAGAACAGATCCAGACAATGCTTGGACAGATTAAGAAGTATGTAGAGGTAAGTTCGCAGATACGGATACCATTATATCTTGCCACCCAGGAGGAAGGCGGCGGATTTAACTCGATAGCAGCTCAAAATGACGAGATCAGATCCACGGGTTATATCAGCCCTTCAGAAATGGGAAAAAATATGACCGTAGAGCAGCTGGAGGATACCGGAGAGATCATTGGAGAGGAACTCCTTAATCTGGGATTTAATATGAATTTTGCGCCAGTGGCGGATGTGGTCGAAGAAGAAAAATCGATTGATACTTCAGCAATAGATGAAAGTGTTGTGGCTATTCTGGGAAAAGAGCCAGAATACATCCCACCGGCCAAAAAAGTCTCAAAAGCGAAACGGAAGAAAAGACGCAGAGCCTACAAGAAAAAGCTGCAGGCTTATCAAAGCAGATACGAGCGTTTTGTTGAATCTTACCGGGAGAACGACTATTGTGCCAGTTGTTTTGGTACAGACGAGGAAAAAGTCAGTGAGGCAGCAGCGGCAATGATTCAGGGCATGCATGCCAGCCACACAGAGGAAGGCGGAAACTTGTGCACCGTATTGAAGATGTTTCCAGGGATATGTTCTGTGGCGAAATATCATAAGCTGGCTCCTGTAGGCATTGATACGGGGCTGTCGCGGCTGCGAAGAGTCAATTTTGAACCCTTTTCCACGGGAATCGATGCGGGGACGGATGTGGTTATGGTTAGTCATGTGTCATTGAACAAAATTGATCCCCAGGTTCCTTGTTCCATGTCCAGTATCATTATGTCCGATCTGCTTAGGAAAGAACTTGGCTTTCGGGGGATCATTATGACAGAACAGTTGGATCTGCCGGTGATCACCACCAGATATACCACCAGCGAGGTGGCAGTCAAAGCGATTGCTTCTGGTGCAGATATGATTTATAATCCCCAAAATATACAGGAAGCTGTCTCTGCACTGCAACAAGCTGTTCTGACGGAAGAGATCGATGAAAAAGTCATTGATCAGGCGGTGCTGCGGATTTTACAAAATAAGATTCTTCGGGAAGTGTATCCGTTGCCCGGAGAATAACATGATAAAGAGTACAAGAGCTTGAGTTCTGGAGATTTTGGAAAGCCCTTAAGCAATTTGTTGTATCAGTTGGGAATAAAATACTTTTTATCCCCAACATCATATATATTACGCATAATTAAATAAGGAGGACTTAAAAGTGGAAAAAAAAGAGATGCTCTATGAGGGAAAAGCCAAGAAGGTGTATGCTACAGATGTAGAAGGTGTATGTATCGTTGATTACAAGGACGATGCCACCGCATTTAATGGTGAAAAGAAGGGGACGATTGTTGGAAAAGGTGTCATCAATAACCGTATGACAAACTTTTTGTTCCAGAAGCTTGAGAAGGCCGGTGTTCCAACTCATTTTGTGGAAGAACTCAGTGACCGTGAAACCGCAGTAAAAAAAGTATCTATTGTACCACTTGAAGTTATTATCCGTAATACTGCAGCAGGAAGTTTTTCCAAGCGTCTTGGGATTGAAGAGGGAAGAAAGCTTCTTTGCCCGACGCTTGAATTTAGTTATAAAGACGATGATCTGGGAGATCCACTGATCAATGATTATTTTGCAAAAGCGATCGGGATCGCGACCCAGGAAGATATTGATACGATCACAAAATATGCTTTTATGGTAAATGATTTCCTGGTAGAATTTTTTGAAGAGTGTGGCATCGAACTTATTGATTTCAAGATCGAGTTTGGAAAGACGCCGGATGGAACGATCATTCTTGCCGACGAGATATCACCAGATACATGTCGTTTCTGGGATATTAAAACGAGAGAAAAACTGGACAAGGATCGTTTCCGCCGTGATCTCGGTGGTGTAGAAGATGCCTATAATGAGGTGGCAAAGAGAATCGGATTGACAGACTAACCGAGAAAGGACAGACGCAAATGGAATCCGAATTGAGTGAACACTTTGACGAAGAGCTCCATGAGGAATGTGGAGTATTTGGAATGTATGATCTGGATGGAGGCGATGTGGCGTCCTCCATCTATTATGGTTTATTCGCTCTGCAGCACCGCGGCCAGGAGAGCTGCGGGATTGCAGTAAGTGATACAGAAGGTCCCAGGGGGAAGGTCCTTTCCCAGAAAGGAATGGGACTTGTCAATGAGGTGTTTCGTGCAGAGGGGTTAGAAAAACTCAAAGGAAATATCGGGGTAGGACATGTTCGTTATTCGACGACAGGAGCCAGCAACAGCCAGAATGTGCAGCCGCTGGTTTTAAACTATGTAAAAGGTACGCTGATGCTGGCCCATAACGGCAACCTGGTGAATGCCAATAAACTTCGGGAGGAAATGGAGTACACGGGAGCGATTTTCCATACCACCATTGACACTGAGGTGATCGCCTATCTAATCGCCAGAGAACGCCTGAAAGCGCCGACGGCGGAGGAGGCGGTGAAGTGTGCCATGAGGAAGCTTCAGGGGGCGTATTCTATCATTATTTCCAGTCCCCGTAAGCTTATCGGCGCCAGGGATCCCTATGGATTCCGGCCGCTGGTGATCGGAAAAAGGGACAACAGTTACATCCTGGCCTCCGAGACCTGTGCCCTGGATGCCGTGGATGCAGAATTTATCCGGGATGTAAAGCCTGGGGAGATCGTGATGCTGGATGCAGACGGCATTCAGTCGGACGAGACCTTGTGTCATACCAGGCCTGCAAAATGTATTTTCGAGTACATTTATTTTGCCAGACCGGACAGCTATCTGGACGGAGTGAGTGTTTACAACAGCAGAATCATGGCGGGAAAAATTCTTGCCCAGATGCATCCGGCGGATGCCGATATCGTTGTGGGTGTGCCGGAGTCCGGTAATGTGGCGGCAATGGGATTTTCTGCCCAGTCGGGAATTCCCTATGGCACCGCTTTTATGAAAAACAGTTATGTGGGACGAACCTTTATCAAACCCAGACAATCGGCGAGGGAAAGCAGTGTAAAGATCAAGCTGAATGTTATGAAAGAGGTGGTTCGAGGCAAACGTGTTGTTATGGTAGATGACTCGATTGTAAGAGGAACCACCAGTGAACGGATCGTGCGTATGCTGAAGGCGGCAGGAGCCACGGAGGTACATGTGCGCATCAGCTCGCCTCCGTTTTTGCATCCCTGTTATTTTGGAACGGATGTGCCAAGCTGTGACCAGCTGATCGCCCACAATAATACAGTGGACGAGATCTGTAAAATGATCGGTGCCGACTCCCTGGGGTATCTGGACGGTGAGAGGCTCCACGAGCTGATCGGAGGCGACACGGGGTATTGTGATGCATGCTTTTCCGGGAAATATCCGGTGGCGCCCCCGGAGGAGGATATCCGCGGTATATAGGGGAAGAAGTTTAAATATGGTGGTGCCGCTGAAAGCGGCATGAAAGTATAGAAAGGAACAGATACAATGAGCACAGATTGTTATGTAAGCCCATTATCAGAAAGATACGCCAGTAAGGAGATGCAGTATATTTTTTCTCCTGACATGAAATTCCGCACATGGAGAAAGCTGTGGATCGCACTGGCGGAGACAGAAAAGGAATTAGGATTAAAGGATGCCCAGGGAAATCCCCGGATTACAGATGAGCAGATAGAAGAACTGAAATCCCATGCAGAGGACATCAACTATGATGTGGCGAAGGCGCGTGAAAAAGAAGTGCGCCATGATGTGATGAGCCATGTCTATGCCTATGGAAAGCAGTGTCCGAAGGCAGCGGAGATCATTCATCTGGGGGCTACCTCCTGTTATGTGGGGGACAATACCGATGTCATCATAATGACTGAGGGATTAAAATTAGTTAAGAAAAAGCTGGTGAATGTAATTCATGAACTCTCAGAGTTTGCCATGAAGTATAAGGATCTTCCGACTCTGGCCTTTACCCATTTTCAGCCAGCCCAGCCCACGACGGTAGGTAAACGTGCTACGCTCTGGATGGAAGAACTGGTGATGGATCTGGAGGATCTGGAGCATGTACTATCTCATATGAAGCTTTTAGGCTCAAAGGGGACAACGGGAACCCAGGCTAGTTTTCTGGAGCTTTTTGAGGGAGATGAGGAAGCCTGTAAGAAAGCAGACAAAATGATCGCGGCTAAGATGGGATTTGAGGCATGTTTTCCGGTGTCGGGACAGACATATTCCCGGAAACTGGACACAAGGGTGTGCAATGTCCTTGCAGGGATCGCTGCCAGCGCCCACAAGTTTTCCAATGACATCCGTCTTCTTCAACATCTCAAAGAGATCGAAGAGCCCTTCGAGAAGAGTCAGATTGGTTCCTCTGCGATGGCGTATAAGAGAAATCCTATGCGCAGTGAGCGTATCGCATCTCTCTCACGTTATGTGATGATCGATGCATTGAATCCGGCGATCACATCAGCGACACAGTGGTTTGAGAGAACTCTGGATGACTCGGCAAATAAACGTCTTAGTGTGGCGGAGGCATTTCTGACGATTGACGGAATTCTTGATCTGTTTCTCAATGTTGTAGATGGCCTCGTAGTATATGATAAGGTGATCACAAAGCGCCTGATGTCAGAGCTGCCCTTTATGGCGACAGAAAACATTATGATGGATGCGGTAAAGGCTGGTGGAAACCGCCAGGAGCTTCATGAGAAGATCCGTACCCTTTCGATGGAGGCAGGAAAGAATGTGAAAGAAAAGGGATTGGACAACAATCTGCTGGAATTGATCGCCTCTGATGAAGAGTTCCCGATGACGTTGGAAGAGTTACAGAAGACGATGGACCCTAGTCGATATGTAGGAAGAGCGCCGAGTCAGGTGGCGGAATTTATAGAAGAGGTAGTAAAACCGATTTTGGTCGAAAACAAAGAATTATTGGGAGTAAAAGCCGAGATAAATGTATAAGAGTTGAGGCAATTTATTGACAGAAAAAATAAGGTAATGCTATACTGATGATAATAGGTTTTGCCAGGATAAATCTTTTGGAAAGGAGGTATATTTGTTACATATGGGGTCAGGCAGGACTATTAAATAAAATATTGGAGGTTTTAATTCATTATGAAAGCGATGCAAAAGGGGAAACGTTTGTTTTCCGCAATTTTAATCGGCGTACTGGTATTGGGGAGTATCATGGTGCCGAAAACCGAGACTAAGGCAGCGAATGAAACACTATTGAACACATACGGAAGTATCATGGGACGTTCGGGAAACTGTGTAACGTTAAATCAGTTGAAGGATCCAGCTACATTGTCTCACATCAAAACTCATTATAACAGTATTACTTTGGAAAATGAGATGAAGCCGGATGCGATGCTGGGCTGGCAGCCAAGATTGATCAGTCAGAACGAGGCGAGGAATTTAGGATATTATATACCATCGTCGATGCAGGATACATATGTTCCCAAAATTAATTTTGATACGATTGACCAAGTGCTGAAAATCTGTTATGAGAACGGAATCGGGGTTCGCGCCCATACGCTGATCTGGCACAGTCAGACACCGGACTGGTTTTTCCGGGTTGGATACTCTACAAACTATGGTTATGTTTCAGAATCACAGATGAATAACCGTATGGAATATTATATTAAGACAGTGATGAATCATGTTTATACAAGTAAATACGGAAGTGTTGTTTACACATGGGACGTTGTCAATGAATATTTACATGCGATACCATCCGGCTGGAGTAAGATATATGGAAATTGCGGAAATAAACCAGCTTTTGTAAAGCGCGCATTCCAGTATGCATACGACTGTATTAGTTATTTTAAACTTACAGATTCGGTTAGCTTGATGTATAACGATTTTAATACTTATATGGAAGTGGACGATATCATTACGATGATCCGTTATATCAATTCGGAGAAAAAGATCTGTAATGGTGTTGGTATGCAGTCGCATCTTGGCACCACTTTCCCTAGTGTATCGTATTATACTGCGGCGCTTCAGGCATTTGTAAATGCTGGTTTTGAGGTTCAGATTACGGAACTTGATGTTACAAATAAGTCAGATGCGGATCAGGCAGGGTATTTGTATGATCTAATGAAAAATGTGTTAAGGATAAAAAAGGCGGGCGGCAACATCACCGGACTCACATGGTGGGGAATCTCGGATCAGGTGACATGGATAAAAGGTGAAAGACCATTGCTGTTTTCCTATCTCAATGTTCCAAAGAGTTCTTACTATAATGTAATACAGGCATACAAAGATGCCGGTTTTACAGGTGGAAATCAAGGCGGTAATCAATCGGGAAGCAGCCAGACTCTGCCGAATGGATGGTATTATATAAAGAACATTAACGCACAGAAATATCTTCAGGTAAAGGATAATGTTGGAGGTAACAGCGTAAATGTAGAGATCGGAACGGGAACAGGCGTGAAAGGTCAGAAATGGTATTTATCCAATCAGGGAGACGGTTATTTCACGTTGAAGAATGGCAATGGCTATATGTTGGATATCCAGTATGGAGCAAAAGAAGACGGAACGAATGTGCAGACATATTCTGCAAATGGTGCTGATGCCCAGAAATTTAAAGTTGTGAAAACGTCTGAAACAAATGTATATGGCATTGTCACAAAAGTAACAGGTGATAAAAAGTCATTAGATGTATATAATTTTGGTACAGCGGATGGTTCCAATGTATGCCAGTGGACATATTATGCAAACTCCTGCCAGAAATGGATTTTTGAAGCTTGCTGATTTTCAGAGGGTGTTGTTTTATAACACCCTCTTTTTTTGGAAAAAATTTATATATTCTTTATAAAAAGCTAGAAAATTTTTAATAAATTTGATATAATAAGTTCAAGATATGTGTTAATGTGCTGCTCGGCACATATTCTGGTTGATGATCATCACGATCTGGTGGTTTCTGCACAATTCTTCCGGGTTTAGTAGGAGATGATATGTATTTCAGCGCGTAAAGGGCGGTACAGAAAAGAGGGTAAGTATGCAAAGGGAAAAAGGAAAACTTGGAAAACAGGGAAGGAATGAAAAGGATGGTCAGTTTGTCAGTATAGAAAAAAAGATTTCTAAACGTTTTGCACAGACGATTCTCTTTTGTTGTGTTCTTCTCGGAGTCGCAGCCTCGATTT
The DNA here is from genome assembly GCA_947369165.1 of uncultured Lachnoclostridium sp. Classification (GTDB taxonomy): domain Bacteria; phylum Bacillota; class Clostridia; order Lachnospirales; family Lachnospiraceae; genus Eubacterium_F. Next base: position 15,164 of record CANBKJ010000054.1, on the reverse strand, counting down.
TAAGCTATATTTCTTCGATCAGTGCAGTGAGCAATACGATTGACAGTACTTCGGATATAGCAGCGGATTATGTGGCGGCATCACTGAAACAGTACACGGCGATCGCTTATGAGACAGGAAGTATTGCACGTCTTGCCGATGCTGAAAAATCAGTACAGGAGAAAGAAGAGATCCTGAACCAGAGAATTAAGGACCACAATTTTCAGGGAGGTTTTCTTTTAGATGATAAGGGGACCGATGTGATCTCCGGGAAAGATTTTTCGGCTGAGGATTATTTTAAGGAAGCCATGAAAGGAAAAACCTTTGTCTCCACACCTACATACGATGAGGACACGAAGTCTATATTTTATGCGGTTTCTGCACCGTTATGGAAGGACGGTATTCCTGGTACAACACCAGTCGGCGCTGTTGTTTATGTCCCGGACGGTGAATTTCTGAATGATGTTATGCGCTCTATCAAAGTAGGGGAGGGCGGCACTGCATTTATGCTTGATGCCAAAGGAATTACGATTGCCGATATTAGTTCAGAAAATGTCGGCATCGAGGATAGTATTAATCTGGGACAGGAGAATTCTAAACTGAAAAAGTACAGCGAGATCTGTAAGAAGATGGTAGCCGGAGAAAATGGAACTGGTACCTACTCTTATGGAGGAAAGACGAAAGTAGTAGCCTATTCCCCGATCAAGGATATGAACGGATGGAGCATCGGTGTTGCTGCTGTGCGGAGTGAATTCTTAGGAATGTTTTACCTGTCGCTGATTGTTACGATCATCTTTGTCATAGCCTTTACATTTTTGGGTATCAGAAGTGGTGTTCAGCTGGGGAAAAAGGTTGTCAGACCGATTGCAGAAGTAGTGGACCGGCTCAAGCTTCTGGCAGAAGGAGATCTTCATGCAGATACTCCGATTCCAGAGACAAACGATGAGACGGCTACGCTGATGAATTGTTTATCTGCGACGGTGGAAGATCTGAAAGGGGTTATTACAGATATAGATGATCATCTGGCAAATCTGTCGGATGGAAACTTCCTAATAAATGTGGACAGCAGTTATAAGGGAGATTTTGTACAGATCAGTGAATCTTTCCGGGGAATTGTTGCTTCTTTGAGCGACGCCATGAGAGAGATTGACAGCAATGCAGAGTATGTGCAGAATGGAGCTACTGACCTGGCAGGGGCGGCACAGCTTCTGGCAGAGGGGGCTACCGATCAGGCGAGTGCTATTGAAGAGTTGACGGCAACGATTACAGAGGTATCAGAAAAAATAACGGTGAATGCAAGAAATGCAGACAAAGCGAAAACGATTGTTGCTGGTATGGGTGAGCAGATCCTGGAAAGCAATGAGCACATGAAGAAAAATACGGAAGCGATGAACAATATTAAAGAAGAGTCTAATAAAATTGCTGAAATTATCAGTAGTATAGAAGAGATCGCCAGTCAGACGGCACTTTTGGCGCTCAATGCATCCATAGAGGCAGCAAGAGCAGGGGAGAATGGAAGAGGATTTGCCGTGGTAGCTACTCAGGTAGGTGTTTTGGCAGATCAGAGCTCGGAGGCTGCAAGAAATACAAAGGATCTCATCCAGAATGCCATTGAAGCAGTAGAAGATGGAATGGAACTGGCAAATTCTACAGCGGAATCGTTACTCTCTGTAGTGGACAATGTCAAACTGGTAAATAATTCCATGGCAGAGATTGCAGAGGCTTCAGATAATCAGGCACTGGCAGTAGCTCAGATTACTGAGGGAATTAACCAGATCGCAGGTGTTATAGAGTCGAATACGGCTACCTCAGAGGAGAGCGCTGCGGCATCTCAGGAATTATCGACCCAGGCGAATATGCTTAAGGAATTGGTGGGAAGATTCCAATATGAAAAATAGTATAAGTTCTTCAGAGCCGGACTGTGATATGATACCCCTTAAGTAGACAAGGCAAATAACCAAAATCTACTTAGGGGGTATTTTATGTATAGGAAATATACATCGGAAGAAAAATTGAATATTGTGGAAGGATATCTGAATGGGATTTTTTCTCTGGAAGAAAAAGCACATGAGTTAGGATATAAAGCAGCACCTGGATGCTTTAAACGATGGGTACGGCAATATCAGGAGCAGGGAGCTGAGGGGCTCCTTCGTTCGGCAGGAAATAAATCTTACACGGCAGAATTCAAAGTAATGGTGGTTGAAGAGTATCTTTCTGGAAAAGGTTCCGCGGTTGACCTTGCCGCAAAACACAAAATTAGTACAGCAGATGTTTTGTTGCATTGGGTTTTGTTGTATAATGCCAATAGAAAGCTTGAGGATTATAATCCTAAAAGGGAGGTCTATATGGCGGAAGCACGTAGAAAAACAACCTTGGAAGAACGAAAAGAAATTGTTGAACACTGTATTTCTCATGATAGAGATTACAAAGAAACAGCTTCTTTGTATGATGTTTCATACAGCCAGGTTTATTCCTGGGTAAAAAAATATGAAGCTGATGGTGAGACTGGCTTGCTTGATAGGCGCGGACATCATAAAACAGATGACGAAGTGGATGAATTGGAACGACTGCGCCGGGAAAATGTACGGCTCAAACGCCAGCTTGAAGAAAAGGAGATGGCAGTAGAACTGTTAAAAAAAGCGAAAGAATTCGAAAGGATGTGAGGTTTGGAAAACAACGCTTCGAATCGAAATACATGGCGATTCAATATTTTACTGAAAAAAAACAATGGAACATCAACTGGATGTGCAGGCAGATGGAAATTTCACGTGCAGCTTATTACAAATGGCTGAACCGCACAGTTCCTAAACAGGAAGAGGAAAATTCAAAGCTGGCAGAACTGATAAAAGAGTACGATGAACGGTTTTGTCACATCTTAGGCTACCGGCGGATGACAAGTTGGATAAATCATTTCAACCATACGAACTACAGCAAGAACCGGATTCATAGGATTATGAAGAAACTGGGAATACATTCTGTTATCCGGAAAAAGAAGAAAACGTACCGTCCTTCCCAAGCGGAAGCTGTTGCTGAAAATAAGCTCAAAAGAGATTTCAATGCAGGAAAACCTAATGAAAAATGGGCTACGGATGTAACAGAATTTAAAATTCCCGAAACCGGAAAGAAGTTATATCTCAGTGCTATATTTGACCTTTACGACCGTTATCCAGTAGCTTATGTTATAAGCCGGAGAAATGATAATAAGCTTGTATTTGATACTTATGACAAAGCAGTCGAGCAGAATCCGGAAGCCAGGCCACTCTTTCACAGTGACAGGGGCTATCAGTATACGAGCAGGGTATTCCAGACCAAGCTCCAAAAACAGGGAATGGATCAGTCCATGTCACGTGTCGGACACTGTATCGATAATGGACCCACAGAAGGCCTGTGGGGAATTATCAAGTCTGAAATGTACTGTATGTATAAGATAACGGATGAAGAAACCCTGCGTTCTGCCATCCATGGATATATGAAATTTTATGCGGAGGAAAGACCACAGGAAAGATTTCATTGCAAAACACCATCTGAAGTAAGGCGGGAGGCACTGGCTTCAGAAACCGCTATTCCGTACCCGATAGCTGAAAACAAGCGGCTAGAAGCCTATAAGGCCAAATGGTGTGCATAACATAAAAGTCCGCCATATCTGCGTTCTGATATGGCGGATGCCTATAGTCTTATTTTAGATATTTCATTTGTCTACTTGACAAGGGGCTGATCAATCACAATATCCGGCTCTTATTTTGTATAGAGTTTAGAAATCCGTCGATAAGATCAGTTTTTTGTTGTTGAGTTAAGAAATCTATGGTAAAATGATAATAATAGTTTTTAAATCGAGGAGGACGTTACCGTGAAACAATATTTTGGTATGAGCCAGAGCGGAGATCTGCAGGAAGCAGTCCGCGGAGTGAGCAATCCCCAGCTAATTATGCTGTTTTCCAACGGTGATCAGTTTGAGGAACATGTTAAAAAGTTAGAATCACTTTTTCCGAATATTCCTAGTATCGGTTGTATCGGTATGAGCTACGACACCAGAGTAGTTGAAAAAGGCGTGGGAATTCTTGCATTTTCGGATGGTGTCAGTGTAGCAGTTAATGTACTGGAGCAGGCTTCCACGATGCCGGTAAAATATATTGAACGGTTGGAGAAGGATGTGTCAGAAGTAAATGCTTCACAAAAAGATACCATATGTATTGATTTTTGTTCCGGAAATGATGCCTGTGTGCTGACAACGATCCACAGTGTATTGAAAAGTAAAAATATTTCGCTGGTAGGAGGAACCGGGGATGCCGGCAAAGTCTCTGTCAATGGTAAGGTTTATGAAGATGCAGTAGCCTATGCCCTGGTCAAAAATAATAACGGCAGGGTAAAAGCTTATAAGGAAAATATTTATCGTCAGATGGGGAATTACCGTTTCATCGCCTCAAAGACAAAAAAATCAGATTACATACTGGGAGAATTGAATGGCAAACCTGCCAAACATGTATATCAGCATATTCTCCATGTGACAGAAGAGGAAATATTAACCCAGACCTTTAAGAATCCTTTTGGAAAAATCAATGGGGATGAAACCTGTATTATTTCCATTAAAGACATATACAAGAACGGTCTGACATGCTTTCGGCAGGTAAATGATTCGGATGTGCTTATCCTGCTTGAGCTGGGAGACTACAGGGAGATTGTAAAAAATACCATCCGTAAGATTTATCAGGATTTTCCGAAGATTTCTGCCGTATTTTCTGTAAACTGCCTGTTTCGGTATTTGCTGTTTACTGAAAATAATTATATGCAGGAATATCTGAAGGAAATGGGGACTTTAGGCAATCATGCAGGTCTTGTGGGATATGGAGAGCATTATAATAACCAGTTCGTGAACCAGTCTATGACCTGTGTGGTATTTGAATAAAGGAGGAAGAAGGAAATGCGATTTAAGAAGAAAGACCATAAGTTGGATGCTCATCCCATTTTGCACGTGATGGGAAGCCTGAAAGATTATCAAAAGGATCTTGTGCAAAAGGAAGTAGATTCTCTGAATCAGCTGGGCATGGTAAACCATTCCTTCCTTGGAGTTCTTGATCGGGCAGAAAATTTTCAGCAGACTTTACAGGATTTTGAGGGGACTTTTTCTAATATAAATCAGATATCCGGTCAGTTTGAGACGATAAAAAGTGAGATTGCCCAGTCGGTGAACCAGGCACAGGATGAGGTAGAAGAGCTAAAAACTAGTTCCCGGCAGGTAGAAGCTCATTTTGAAGAGATGAAAAGCACTTTTGATGATTTCAAGGCGGCAGTACAGCAAATAAAAAAATGCACGAACAAAATTACTTCGATTGCGGAACAGACAAATATTCTTGCCTTGAATGCCTCGATAGAAGCTGCGAAAGCGGGAGAACATGGAAAGGGATTTGAAGTGGTCGCCGAGGAGGTCAAGAGCCTGGCGGATGAAGTCAAAAATATGGTGGCGGCGGTAGAGGCAAGTATCGCTGATGTAGAGGAAGATACAGATAAGCTTCATTCCGATATCGATACCTCACAGGAGGCTTTGGAACAAAGTCTTGAAAAGGTGGATCAGACCTATGAGATGTTTGATCAGATCACGGAAGCTGCGGAGGGCGCCACAGCCGTTCAATCTGAGATCTCTAATGTCATTGATGATTCAAAGAGAGCACTGCAGAACGTCAATACTTTCTTTGATAAGACGAAAGATCAGTACCAGGAAGTTATGAAACATATTAACCATGCCAGCAAACTGGGGACGACGAAGAGTGCGATGTTTGAGGATGTGGATAATATGCTGTCCCAGATCGCTCCTATGATAGAAGAATATGAGGCATAAGCAGAGACCGGCTGTCATGAATAGATCAGCCGGTCTTTTCCTATAGGAAAGTTCTCGAAGTGCGGAGCGAAGAATCACTTGTGATTCTTCAGAGGTGCACGTTTCTCAGCCGCACCTTTTTTAAATCCTTCCCTTGTAAGAAGTTTGTAAGATTCATTTGTTTTAATAATAGTATCAAAGATATTAAAGCAAGGAGTGAGGAATAAATGAAAATACTTGGAGTAAAGAATTTAATGAAGCATTATGGCAGTGGTGAAAATCTTGTGAAGGCTGTGGACGGCATCGATCTGTCTGTGGAAAGGGGCGAGTTTATAGCAGTTGTTGGAACGAGTGGTTCCGGTAAGACAACTCTGCTTAATCTGATCGGGGGATTGGATACTCCTGATTCAGGGAAAATATGGATCGAGGGACAGATTATCTCGGATCTTGGTTCGGATGAGCTGACCGTATTCCGAAGAAGGAAGATCGGTTTTGTATTTCAGAATTATAATCTGGTAACGGCAATAAATGTTTATAAAAATATTGTTATGCCTATCAGACTCGATGGGAACAAAGTGGATGGCGATCATATTCGACACATAGTCTCGGCTCTTGGAATCGAAAATAAGTTAAAAGCCTATCCAAACCAGCTGTCCGGGGGACAGCAGCAGCGCGTGGCGATTGCGAGGGCACTTTCAGCAAAGCCATCGCTTATTCTGGCGGATGAGCCGACAGGGAATCTGGATTCGAGGACCAGTCAGGAAGTAATGGGACTGTTGAAATCTGCGAGCAGGGAATTTGACCAGACTGTCATCATGATAACCCACAATGAGGAGATCGCACAGCTGGCGGACCGCATTATCCATATCGAGGATGGAAAAATAATCGGAGGTGAGGCATAATGTTTGAGAACACGAATAAAACCCTGCCCATTGAGATTGCAAGGGAAACGATGAAGGCACATCATCTCCGGAATATCATGGCGTGTCTGGCTATCATTCTAACCACTACACTTATTACGGTAGTCTGCGGTGCAGGGATCAGTACCATAGATGCGATTATGACAGAATCTGGTTATGGGATAAGCGGGATAGGAATCTATGGTGATATAGAGATGCTGGATAAAGTGAGAGAGCAGTCTGGGGTGGAGTGGGCGGATATTGCCAGGCCCTGTATGCAGGGAACGCCGAGAAATCATGAGTTTGCGGGAAACATAGTAAAGTTTTCGGGAGTGGATAGGGAGTATTATGAACATCATGATATAGATCTGGTTTCTGGAAATTATCCGCAAAATGAACACGAACTTTTAATATCTGATTCTCTCGCCCAAAAAATAGGCAGAGAAATGACTCCGGGGCAAAGGATTACATTAAACCTGGTTGTTTTAAAAGATAATATACAGGAAGAAGAGGCTGTTGAACTGACGATCTGTGGTTTTTATGCCAATCCATCGGATAGACTTGCAGATCATGAAGAAATTTATACATCAAAAAACTTTCCAGATATATACAATCCTGAATTGAAGGATGCTGCCAGCATTATATATGTTAAATTTACTGATCTGACGGATTTTTCCTCCCTGGAGAAGATAGAGGAAAAATTGAGTGATCTAAACAGGGCAGTGAAGGGAAACGGAATTATTATGGATCTGTCTGGAGACGTTGAGGAAGAGTTCGTAAATACAATGGCTTTATTGTTATTGATCATGGTTTGTGGATTCTTACTGATTCATAATATTTTCCGTATCTCGATAGTAAATGATATCCGGTTTATTGGTAATATGAAAATTATTGGAATGACAAAAAGGCAGATCGGTGTTATGCTTAGATGGCAGGTCAGACGTCTGGGTGCGGCAGGCATCATAGCTGGCAGTGTTCTTGGAACAGGATTGAATTTCTTTGTCATACGGCTCTTTCAATCCATGGATTTTTCTTACGCCAGGTATTATGAGTTAGGAAAATCCATAGTCGTTTCTGTCATAGCTGGTATAGTATTTTCCATCATCACTTTGTGGGTTAGCAGCAGGACAGCAGTATCCCTGGCAAGAAAGGTGTCTCCAGTAGCTGCCTCAAAGTTCCGCTCATCAGGCAGAAAGAAAAAGTTATTTGCCATTATTTCTTTTACTCTTGGTGGAATTCTCTTCTGTACGATTTTTACGGTGTTCGCTGGATATGATCCAGAATGGATGGTAGATTCAAGAAATGAGGCGGATTTTGTAGTCCAGCAATGGCATTCCCTGCAGCCAATGTATGAGCCCTATGATCCTATGGATGGGAAATTTGTCCAGAGTATCCGTGAACTTGATTTTGTGAAAGACAGTTATTTGTTTTACCGTGCCCGCAGTGAGAAAACGAACAAGGCAGATAAGAGTGGTCTATATTCAGATTCTTTGGGTGAGGTTAAATTCGATGGACATTATAGAGATGTTATGACCAAAGAGTTTGAGAAAATGTCCTTTATAAAAGAGGATTGGGAGATCTTTGTGCAGGACGGAAGGGCAAATACAGGCATTCTGGGAATGGAGGCGGCAGCTCTCGATATGGAGGGGAAAAATGTGGATATTCTGGATGGGGAATTGGATGCTGATTTATTTGCTACTGGTAAGTACCTGATTTACATGCCTTTTGCAATTCCTGAGAGTGTGTCCACAAAGGAATATCTGGAATATGGAATGAAAGCTGGAGATGAGGTCACAATTTCTTTTTGGAATTCTGAACTTAGGAAGTATAAGACAAAAACATTTACCGTCATGGCGGTTGTGGAGCGAAAACAGGAAAATTACGCGGGTGAAATGAGTTTCGGAGGTATCCAGCTGGTTATGGAAAACCGCATATTTGAGGAAGTTTACGGAGATTCTGCAAAGAAGATGATTAGTTCGCTACGCATGAATACATTGGGCAGAAATGCCAGAATGGAACAGGAGACCATCGAGCAGATGCTTGCTGATCATTTTAATTCCCAGGTACAGGTAAATTCCAGGTACAAAACACGTCAGGATGAGAAGAGTAAACAAAAACAGGAGATGTTTATTGGAATATTGTTTGGTATGATTGTCGCTTTTATTGGGCTGACAAATATAATCAATACAGTTATTACAGATGTTTTATCACGGAAGCTTGAGTTTGCAGTGATGCAGTCTCTCGGTATGACAAAGAGACAGATGATGTCGAAAATATGCCAGGAAGGCATAAAAATGATTCTGATCAGTTTTCTTCCTGTTTGTTTACTGGGCATTTTCTCTACAAGAGCCCTGGCATCACTTATGTATATAAAATATGTTTCATATATGTATGTAGTATCCTGTGTTTTGATATTATTATTAGGATTATTTACTGCCTGCATCACTGGCTGTACATTAACCAGGAGCCTGAATAAAAAGACGGTTGTAGAGCGGTTACGAGAAATGGAATAAAAGAGAGTCAGCTTCACGGCGCCTGGGGATGTCCTGGCGCCGCGGGGCTAAGTTGTGGAGGCGGAATGATGTACCGGATCCTGGTGGTAGAGGATGATAACGACTTACGCAATGGAGTAGTTTATGCTTTAGAAAGAGAAGGATATATGGTTCAGACAGCTGAAAGCCTGAGAGAACTGGATGTTGTTTCTTTCTCATCTTTGGATGCCATTCTTTTGGATATTACGCTGCCTGATGGAGACAGCAGGAATTATCTGACGATATTAAGGAAGTCTTCTGCTATTCCCATTATCTTTATGACTGCACATAATACAGAAACGGATATGATACAGGGATTTGATGCCGGTGCGGATGATTATATAACAAAACCCTTTTCCATTCCGCTTCTGTTAAGGAGGATAAAGGCAGTGCTGCGGCGTAGCTGCGGGGGAGCAGAAGAAATCTATTGTGCCAGGGAGCTTTCCTATGATTTTAGGGAAAAAAGCCTAAAAAAAAATGGAGATCCTGTTCCTCTGAGTAAAACCGAGATAAAGCTTTTGGAGGTCTTTATCCAAAATAAAAACCAGGTACTTACGACGGAGATCCTTCTGGAGCAGATCTGGGATATCGACGGGAATTTTGTGGATAAAAACACTTTGAGCGTTACCGTTGCAAGGCTGCGTGCCAAAATTGAGGAAGACAGAAAACATCCGAAATGGATTAGGAACGTATTTGGAATTGGGTATAAATGGAGTGACAGAGATGAAAAATAATAGAATACAAATTAAATGGATCGTCATAGTTACCATATTGATCTGGCTGGCATCCCTGGTGGTTTTTGCCGCCGGAGCTGTGCACACGGGGATTACCTCTGCTGTATATATGTGCATGTATGGGATATGGAATCTGATTCTTTTCTCCATGGCTTATCTGGTGGTGTCCAGAAAGATAACCAATATTATGCGGCGGGTGGATGACAGTATCCAGAGTATGATAGACGGGAATCCTGTCCGCAGTTTTCCGGAGGGAGAGGAATCTTTGCTTGGCAAGTTCCAGGTTCAGCTTACAAAATTGTACCAGATTTTAAACCGGTCACGTGAGAATGAGGAAAAGCTAAGGAAAGAAATGGGCAGTCTTGTGAGTGATATGGTCCATCAAATCAATACCCCTCTTACCAACATTCAGATGTATACCAGTTTTTTAATTCAGGATGGTATTTCGGAACAAGAGAAGGCGCGTATGTGTGAGATCGTCAGTAGCCAGATCGAAAAACTGGGATGGTTTGCGGATGGTTTTACAAAAACGGCGAGACTGGAAGAAGATATGAGAAAACTGAGACCGGAGTATCAGCCGATCCTGCCGATGATCCTTTCCGCCATTGATGAAATATTGGTTAAGGCAGAAGCCCATGGGGATGAGATCTGTCTGGAGGGGGAACAGAATATTGAGGCTGTTTATGACCGGAGGTGGACTGAAGAGGCAGTTTTTAATCTGCTGGATAACGCGGTTAAATATGGTGAAGAGAATAGTAAGATTTACGTGAGGATGACATCTTATGAAATCTATGTGAGGATTGATGTGATCAATTATGGGAAACCTGTTCCGAAAGAAGACTATACGGTTATATTTAACCGATATCATAGAGGAAATAATGCCGCTTTTATCAAAGAGGGCGTGGGGCTTGGTCTTTATCTGACCAGGGAGATCGCTACCGGTCAGGGAGGTTATGTAAAGGTCGGAAATTATAAAGGGGAAGGAACGATATTTAGTTTGTTTTTGCTAAGCTCTTGCAGGTAAATAAAAAATTAATATTTCTTTTATATTTCTTCAAAAAAGTTTTGTTGTGCCATATAGGATTGTATGTTATAATGCAGGTGTGTTTTATATTAAGGAGGATAAAAATAGATGAACATGCTGGATGAATTAAAGGGATTGGGCGTTGATGTAGACGAAGGGATAGCGCGTCTTACAGGGAATCCTGCATTTTATGAAAAGATGCTTTTTCGATTTCCTGAAATGCTTGCTAAGTCATCTGTGGATCCGGATTTTGATTGTAATGATTATGGGGAAGTGATCGAACTGGCACATGCTATCAAGGGCACTACAGGAAATTTGTCTTTGACACCGCTTTTTAAAGCATATGACGAAATTGTGGCACTCTTAAGGGCAGATCAGCCGCAGCAGGCAAAAGAAGTTTTGCAGCAGATCCTTCCTGTTCAGGAGAAGATCGTGGCATGTATTGAGAAATATGCCTGATCGAATCCAAACAAATGCCTTTGGGGAGGTCAGTGATGAGAGAAAAGAAAAGTATATTAATTGTTGATGATGTTGAGATTAACCGTATGATCCTGGCGGAGATCTTTCAGGATGACTACACGATCGTTGAGGCCGACGGCGGTGAAAGAGCTATTGAGATCCTAAACGACAGTGAGCATTTTCAGATTTCTGCGGTTCTTTTAGATCTGCTTATGCCTGGCATAAATGGACTTGAAGTGCTAAAGAGGATGAACGAGAGTGGAAAGATACAGAGTGTTCCTGTATTTCTTATAACGGCAGCGGACAGCCAGGAAATGCTGCTGGAGGGATATCATCTTGGAGCTATTGATGTTATCAGAAAGCCATTTATGACACATTTCCTTAAGTGCAGGATTGGCAATGTAATTGAGCTGTATGCGCATCGGAACGAACTGGAAAGTGTTGTGGAAGAACAGGTGCGTAGACTGAATTATATCAATCAGAACATGATCGAGACGCTGGCTACGGTCATCGAGTTCCGTGATTGTGAGTCCGGTGAGCACGTTAAAAGGATCAGTGAACTGACGAGAATATTGATGAAGGAAGTAAGTGATGCCTATCCAGAGTATCATCTTTCCCAGAGGGAGATTGATAAGATTGCGGCGTCATCCGTTCTACACGATGTTGGAAAGATATCCATTCCGGACATGATCCTAAATAAGCCGGGAAGGCTTACGAAGGAAGAATTTGAGATCATGAAGGGGCACACCGTGAAGGGATGTGAGATTCTTCAGAATATTCCGAATATTATGGACGAGGGACTGTATAATTACAGTTATGATATTTGTCGACATCATCATGAGCGATGGGATGGGAAGGGATATCCCGATGGTTTGAGTGGAGATGATATTTCTGTATGGGCGCAGGTAGTATCAGTGGCTGACGTCTATGACGCCCTTACTGCAAAGAGGGTATATAAGGACGCATTTAGTCATGAAAAGGCTGTGCAGATGATCTATAATGGAGAGTGCGGTACCTTTAATCCAAAGATACTTGAGGTCTTTGAAAAGGTTAAGGATAAGCTTAAGAAAAATGAGGAAGAAATGAGACAATAAAGAACTACAGTGGCGGCTGTTACAAAAAAACCCCTATGTCACTTCATAGATGACATAGGGGTTTTTGTTGGAAATTTTTAATGACAGGAGAGAGATCAGTAGCCGACCTTCTTTCCTTTTTTCGTCATATATCCGGTGATTCTTTTTGCTTTATAGTCCGCTTTTTTGCGGGAGTCTGGTACTTCTGGATCGGTAGGATCATAATTGATTCCGGCGGTGGTTTTTATGACAGGCGACTTGCCGAGAGGCCCTGGCTTTGAAGCGTTACCTTTTACGATCTTTACAGTTGTTCCGGTAGAAGCATAGTCGTAAATCCATTTGGCATCTGCCACAGTCATACGGATACAGCCTGCAGAAGCGGGAGATCCCAGCCGGTTATAGGTAGAGGATGGCAAAGCATAGTGTGACTGGGCGCTTACAGCAATGGCGTGGAAATACACGTTTCCTACGACGTGGGAAGCCCATCTTGCATAGACAATGCTGTCATCTGGTTCGACCATTGTTTTTAAGGTATATTTTACCGACTGGCCGTTGGTGCAGATGGAGTAAGTACCCAGCGGGGTGTAGGAAGAATCTTCGTTCAATCCGCTGGTTCCGGCATTTGTCCAAGTGTCACGTCCCACAGATACGGAACAGGTCTTGATCGGAATATCGTACTTCTTCGTCTCTTCATTATATAAGTAGATCGTTACTGCGCAGGCAGCCCGGTTTAATTCAATATACAGACGATTTGTATTGGATGAACTGCTTTTCTTCAGATTTACAATATCTGTGAGATCGGTCTGTTTTTTATTGTTTATGTAGTAGAATTTATAGGTCTTTCCTGCATATTTTTCATAGAACCAGCCGTTCTTACCCAGATCTTTTTTCCTGAGACGATAAGTTTCCTCGTCCAGTAAAACTTTCTTACCCCAGCTGGTGTAACCATAGACCTGAAGCTTGTACTTGCCCTTTTCTTCATTAGGTACCTTTAGGGATATTTTTTTCTTACCAGAAGTTCCGGTTACGACATAAGAACCTTGTTTTTTCAGTTTCTTTCCATTTACCTGATATAAAACAAAACGAACTTTCTTTATGTTGCCAGGTATGTATGGGTTGGTAAGCTTATAAAGACAGGTGGCATTTTTCTTTCTGGTAACAGACAGGGTTCCGCTCTGGACCCGTTCATCTGCCAGCGCAGTCATGTCCAGTGTCTGTGTTTTGTTGTTATTATCAGTAAGGACTGCCTTAATGGTATAAAGGTCCAAAAGATAATCCAGCTTTTTCAGCGAAATTTCAGCATAATATTTGCTTCCGTCAGATTTTTTGCTGGTTCCTGTGACAGTGGTCATTTTTTTGCCCTTGCTGCTATAGATCTGAAAACGAACTTTCTTTACTCCATACACATTCTTTAAACCATCCAGATTGATACCAAAGGATTTTTTCTTCTCCAGAGATTTAGACTTTTGAACCAGAAAAGTTTTCTGGGTGGGGGCGATATGGTAGGAGCTTGTCGCCAGGGTGAGGGGAGTTCCGGAGTTTCCGTTATCCAGAACCAGTTTTACATTCCATTTTCCATAAGCGGTGCCTGCCTGGGCAATGTTGGCACTAAATGTCATATTTCCCTCAACAAAAGGTGTCTTAAGTGCAATAGTTTTTGCGTTGTTCTCATTGGAACCATCCGGCCAGGCAGCAACATATACCTGCTTGTCCTCTCCAGGAATAACCACATCGCCGGCTGGAACAGAGGAAGTAACCTTGATCGTGCGGGTTGTGTCTGCATTGCTGCCCTCTGTTTTCATGGAAAGATTTCCGGTGTGAACGGAAAAATCACAGGTTCCGGCAGAAACTGTGGAATCTCCCACCAGTATATTGACGTTATATTCATCGAATACACCGTTCAGGGATTTTAATGAAAAGTTACCTGTATAGGTGCCGTTTGTGCAATTTTCAGCGGTAAGTGTTATGGTTTCCTGGTAAGCGACCGCTGGATTATTCTTGCGGGATACCTGGAGTGTCATGGAATTGTTTGTTCCAGGATCCAGTCCCTGTACCGTGTAGGTGCAGATTCCGGCAGAACGGTTTGCAGATACGCTTGCTGTCTGTCCGGCTGCCTGTGCCGGGTGTGAAATGAGACCCAGCATAAGAAGCAGTGCTGCTGATAACGTAAAAAGGTGTCTGATAATATGTAGTTTCTCTTTCATGTCATACCTCCTTATTATTTGGAATAGCCCGCCGTCGGGCTACCATCCTATTTTCACATGTTTTCTCGATTTTGTCAATATACCCGCGGCGGTGGAGGATTTATCGCCGGTTTTATTTTGGGATCATACTTTCAGTCCTAAAAAATAAAAAAACTGCTTGCAATATAAAAAGAAGTATGATAGTATATTTGTTGTTAGGCTTCATATGGCGCGTAATTGCGAATTGAGCCTAAAACGTTTCGCGTCAGCAAAGAGTCCGGCTCCTTGGTCAAGCGGTTAAGACATCGCCCTTTCACGGCGGTAACACGGGTTCGATTCCCGTAGGAGTCATTAAAATCCATGGAATTTGCAGGAGGACTTGCATAAATCTGGGTTTTATGGTATATTATTAATGTATGGCGACATAGCCAAGTGGTAAGGCGTGGGTCTGCAACACCCTGATCACCAGT
>CANBKJ010000053.1 GCA_947369165.1 uncultured Lachnoclostridium sp. | reverse complement strand
GAATATATATTGACTAATCAGAAAAGTTGTGTTAAGATATGTACATCAAAATTTTTAATTCAAGTGATTTCTATTTCATCTGCAATTGTCGTGAGACATCTCTGGGCAGAAAAATCCAAGCGAATTGCAACTTATAAGTAGAAAAGACTTTACAAAAAACTAAAAAGGAATTATAATAAGGGGGAAGATGAATGAAAATGGTAAAAAGAGAACTTGAGGAACTAAATTTAATGGATGACTTTCTGTTTTTTGAGGCAGTCTCCGGAGAGAAGGGGGAATGGTTTTGCCGATTGCTTATTAAGGCAATTTGTCAGAGAGATGTGAGGTACATTCAAATATATCCACAAAATATGATTCAGGGCAATGATACGTTGCGTCATGGGATCCGCATGGATTTGTATGTGGACGAGAGTGGAAGTTGTCTATATGATTTTGAACCGGACAAATATACGGATAAAAAATTGCTGCCAAAGCGGAATCGATACTATCGGGCATTGTTGGATGGAAGATTGCTGGAAGCGGGTGAAGAGTATGATAAACTGCCGGATATGTGGACAATATTTATTCTCACAAAAGATCCTTTTGGGAAAGACCGAGTGTGTTATACAATAAAAAACAAAATTATTGAGGAGCCAGACACTCAATATGAAGATGGGGCTGTTTCGTTGTTTCTCTATACGAAGGGAACCATGGGCGGGAATAAACAACTGACACAACTTTTGAATTATCTTGTAGAAAGCAAAGAAGAAAATGCTGTGTCAGAGGAATTGAAAGAATTACATCGTTATGTCACAAGGATCAAACGTAGAAAGGAAGTAGGTGTTCGATATATGAAATCCTGGGAACTTGAAAAAATGTGGCGAAAGGAAGCCAGAGAAGAGGGATTAGCAGAAGGAAGAGAACTAGGAAAAAGGATCGGGATAGAGGAAGGACGCAAAATGGGCTTTGAAGAAGGCCGCCAAGAGGGCCGTGAAGAGGGCCGTGAAGAGGGCCGCAAAGAAGGAATTGGGCAGGGAAGAGTAGACACACTACAAGAAATGATTTTTCTTGTTCTGGCCCAAAAGGGTAAAATACCTGATGAAATGATTAAAAGGATTCAGCAGCAGAAAGATATGGATGTTTTGGAGAGATGGCTCCATGTTGTGCTGGAGACGGATGTGTTGGGGGAGATACAAGAAAAGCTTTGTGATAAAGTACAATAGTGTTTTGTGAAGGTAATTTTAATAAATATAAAATGGCCAGCCTTAATAGCGCGGCTATCAAAAATTTTCTGCTATTTTGCCTTTTTTCTTGAAAAGCATTCCAAAATCATTTATAATAAATCTGTATGTGCCTGCCCAGCAGAAATTATGCTGAGATTAAACGCAGGACACTGCACTGGAAAAGGGTTACAATTCATGAAAATAAGGAGGAATGGCTATGGTTACAGCAGTTGTAGGTGCCAATTGGGGAGACGAGGGTAAAGGAAAAATTACAGATATGCTGGGTGAAGAGTCCGATATCATCGTGCGTTTCCAGGGGGGGAGTAATGCAGGACATACCATTGTAAATGATTATGGTAAATTTGCACTACATATCCTGCCTTCCGGTGTCTTTTATGATCATACAACGAGTATCATTGGAAACGGAGTTGCTCTGAATATTCCAGATCTATTTCGTGAGATAAATGACATCGTGGAAAAAGGTGTACCTAAGCCTAAGATCCTTGTTTCTGACAGAGCACAGATCGTAATGCCATATCATATTCTGTTCGATCAGTATGAGGAGGAAAGGCTGGCAGGTAAATCTTTTGGCTCTACCAAATCGGGAATCGCGCCATTTTATTCTGATAAGTATGCAAAAATTGGAGTGCAGGTGTCTGAGCTTTTTGATGAAACCAAACTTCGTGAGAAACTGGAAAATATAAGTGTACAGAAAAATGTACTGCTTGAACATCTTTACCATAAACCAGCCATTGACATTGATCAGACGATGGAGACACTGAAAGAGTATCGTGAGATGGTTAAACCTTATGTATGTGATGTCTCTGCTTTTCTTTATCAGGCAAGAAAAGATGGAAAAAGAATTTTGCTGGAAGGCCAGCTTGGTTCTTTGAAAGATCCCGATCATGGAATTTATCCTATGGTGACATCATCCTCTACACTGGCTGCTTATGGAGCGATCGGCGCAGGTATTCCGCCATATGAGATTCAGAGAATCGTAACGGTTGTAAAAGCATATTCCAGCGCAGTTGGGGCCGGAGAATTTGTTAGTGAGATTTTTGGCGAAGAGGCAGATGAACTGAGAAGACGAGGCGGAGATGGTGGTGAATATGGGGCTACCACAGGTCGTCCAAGACGTATGGGGTGGTTTGATGCTGTGGCGAGTCGCTATGGCTGCAGGATACAGGGAACTACCGAAGCAGCGCTGACGGTTTTGGATGTACTTGGTTATTTGGATGAACTTCCTGTTTGCGTCGGTTATGAGATTGATGGAAAGGTTACAAAGGACTTCCCGACAACGATCGATCTGGCAAAAGCGAAACCTGTCTATGAGGTTCTTCCAGGCTGGAAAGAAGATATTCGGGGTATTAAAGAGTATGACAAACTACCTGAGAATTGTCGTAAATATATTGAGTTTATAGAAAAAGAATTGGGGGTTCCGGTTAAAATGGTTTCTAATGGACCGGGACGTCATGAGATCATATATCGTTGATATATGATGACATAAATATAATTTGAAATTAAGGGTGTCCATCAAACTATGTTTTGTAGCCATAGTTTGATGGACACCTTCTTAGCTTGATGGCGAGAATTTGATAGAATCATTCTAAAATAAATTTAGCAATCTCTACTTTATTCATGCTGTAAAGATGGATACCATCTACTCCGTGTTCCAGCAGCTGTTCCATCTGCTTTTTTGTGAATTCCAGACCTGCTTTCTTTAAGTCAACTGGAGAATCTTTATATGTTTCAATTTGTGACATAAGGCTGTTTGGTACTTTTGTTCCGGATAATTCAATAATGTTTTTGACTTGCCCAGCTGATGTTATAGGCATAAGCCCTGGTAAAATCGGAACCTCGATACCGGCTTTCCTGGCAAGGTCCACAAAGCGGAAAAACGTTTCATTGTCATAGAAAAGCTGGGTGATAAGAAAATCTACTCCTGTATCTACCTTAATCTTAAGATTGGCGATGTCTTCTTCCAGTGAAGACGCTTCCTGGTGAATTTCTGGATAGCAGGCGCCGGCTACACTGAATGGAAAAGTGGTCTTGATATCCTGAATCAAATCAGAAGCATGGTTATAATATCTGGCGGCAAATTGTTCATCGCTCATTCCTTTTGGCTGATCGCCGCGAAGTCCCAGAATATTGCGGATGCCGTTCCGGTACAGGTTGGTGAGAAAGTTAGTAAGAAACAGTTTGTCGGGAATGGCAGCGCAGGTCAAATGAGTTAATGCCTCAATTCCGCATTGATTCTGTATGTAGGAAGCGATGGCAAAGGTATTCTCCGAAGTGGTTCCACCGGCGCCATAGGTTACGCTGATAAAGTTGGGATGAAGATCTTTAAATTGATCCAAAGCATCGTAAATCACTGAAACATCGGTATCTTTCTTAGGTGGAAACACCTCTAACGAATAAACGGGCCTGTTTTTATGAAACAAATCTTTGATCATATGAGTATTCCTTTCTATAAAAAAACCTTATAAACAACAGTAATCTGTCATTTATAAGGTAATCGCTACAGGGGCACTAGGAATCGAACCCAGCTCTGGAGTTTTGGAGACTCTTATTCTACCGATGAACTATGCCCCTAAATCACTTACTTTCCCATAATACAATATTTTTAGTTAAAAGTCAATGTTTAAATTAGAAAATGATAGTAAAATCATCATAAAAGTTTCATAGATTTGAGTATAAAGATCCAGAGGGTCAGGCTGACAGATGAGAGTAGTGTGGTCAGTACAATGATACTGCTGGTGAGAACGGTGTCATTTCCGGTGTTTTTCGCCATAATATAGCAGGAGACAGTGGCAGGGGATCCCAGCATGATCAAGATTCCCATCAGTTCCTGGCTGCGGTAACCGAGACAGATGGCAGCAGGAAGGAACAAAGCACAGATAAGGAAAAGTTTGATCAGGGTGGCAAGGATCGTCAGTTTTCGTTTGCAGAAAGCTTTTCGTCCTTCAAATCCGGCGCCGATGGATAGCAGAGCCAGAGGAGAAGCAGTATTCGCAAGATAATTCAGACTTTTGTTTACAAAGACTGGGAAATGGATGCCGGAAAATGCAAAGGGTAATGCCAAAAGTATTCCTAGAAGTATAGGGTTTTTAAATATATTTTTTACCGTTGTTCTTACATTTGGTTTTTGGTTCTTGTTTTGACCTTTCAGTGTGAGTATAATTACTGCAAATATGTTGAAAAGGGGGACAGCACCGAGAATCATAAGAGGTGCCATGCCGGCGCCATCGTACATGTTGTCGATAAAAGCCAGTCCAAGAATGGCGGCGCTGCTACGATAAGATGCCTGAATAAACGCCCCTTTTTCCGTTTCGTTTTTCATAAAAAGTTCTGTCAGGCCCCAGATGATGAGTATGGAAGCCAGGGTGGAAAAGAAGCAGAACATGACATATCCGGAATCAAAATTTCCCCGAAAATCATTTTCTGTCAAATCTTTAAAAACCAGGGCCGGAAGTGCTACATAAAAGACATATTTATCCACAGATTGAATAAAATCATCCCCAATGATCTTGAGTTTGTACAGGATTTTTCCCAGAATCATAATCAAAAAAATCGGAAGGGTAGCGTTGATACTGTATAAAAAGTTATTCATGATAGTTTGTATTCCTTTCTGCTGGCGCCATTGAGATAGGATTTATTTTATTTTCCTCCCAATTATAAACAGAAAATAGCAACTATGGCAAGAAAATCTTTTGCCGGATGTAAGATGAAAGTTATAAAAAAGGAATAATTCCATAGATTGTAATAAATAGATCAGGGAGTGACATATGGATAAAAAAATGAGGTTGTTACTGGTGGCAGTATTGGCGGTTTTGCTAATCGCCGGTTGTGAAAAAGAGACAGAGAGTACGGAGAGAGGAAAGGACTGGGATTATACAGTGGTGGCCGTGAGAGATTGCCCGGAGGATTTTCTCAAAGAACTTGAGGAAAAAAAGGTAAACGCATTTCAGATGACTTACATGGATGGAGAGTATTTATATATCGCTCTTGGTTATGGAGAGCAGGCTACTGGCGGATTTAGTATTGCAGTACGCGGTCTGTATGAGTCTGGAGATAAACTCTGTTTTGAGGCAGAGTTGATGGGTCCTGGAAAGGATGAGGTTGTAAAAGAAAAACCAAGTTATCCTTATGTGATCGTGAAAACAGAAAAAACAGATCGGGAGGTTTTGTTTGACTATTGAAAAAAATAGTATTTTGAGTTATAATTAGTGTACAAAAGAAGGCATGGAGGTGATAAAGTGAATCGTATTATAAGCCGTATGCAGTCTGTTTTATACGAATGGCGCCATATGATCGGTATGGTGATATGGGATACGATTATTGGAATTTCTTTTGTCTGTGTGCTATATATTGCTTTATTAAATTTGGATAATTATCTTGCTAAGATCGGCCTGCTGGCGTTGGTAGCTGCCGTGATTCTGGCTTCTATAGCCGTCAAGTATGGTTTGTTTTACCGAAACAGAGGACGAGATGATGTTACTGGCGGTAAGAATAAAAGAGAGTTTGAGAGAGTTGCGTCCCTTCTACTTAAGGGAGAGGGCGAGTTTGTAGTGGTGTATGCCAATATTGACCGGTTTAAGCTGATCAATGACAGTTACGGGGATGATGTTGGTGATATGGTATTATGTAAAGTACATAAGATAATTGATGATGAACTTCTTCGTTGGGACGAGGTATCGGGAAGAATCATGGCAGATAGTTTTGGTATGCTGATGCGTTTTCATTCTTTGGAAAAACTGGATCACCGTTTGTCCAGGATCAATGATCAGCTCTCGAAGATTATGGATGAGGAAGGACAATCCTATGGAATCAAGATGTACTTCGGTGTATATCTTGTAGAGAATAAAAACACACTGGTATCTGCTATGCTGGAGAGAGCCAATATTGCATTGAAAAGAGTGGCGGGAGCAGCACAGCATCTCGTTCATATGGGAGTTTATGATGACGCTGAGAGGCAGCTTCTGGGCAGAGAAAAAGAACTTGAGATGAAGATGGAGCGAGCCCTTAGAAATGGTGAGTTTGTGCCGTATCTACAGCCGAAGTATGAACTTGAGAATGAGACGATAGGCGGTGCAGAGGCATTGGTCCGCTGGGTTGATCCGGTAGAGGGAATGATTTTTCCGAATGAGTTTATTCCTTTATTTGAAAGAAATGGTTTTATTGTGGAATTGGATCTCTACATGTTTGAACAGGTGTGCAAACTGGTGGAAAAATGGAGTGAAAGTGGTTATCCAAAGATTCCTGTTTCCGTCAATATGTCCCGGGGACATTTTTCAGTGCCAGGATTCTTTCAACGATACCAGCAGATCCTTGACCGATATGATATTCCGGATCATACCATCGAGATCGAGCTTACAGAATCTTTGTTCTACAATGAAATGTCCATGTTGAAGGAACTTATCAACAAGA
This sequence comes from uncultured Lachnoclostridium sp., assembly GCA_947369165.1. Classification (GTDB taxonomy): domain Bacteria; phylum Bacillota; class Clostridia; order Lachnospirales; family Lachnospiraceae; genus Eubacterium_F. The sequence goes on along the minus strand of CANBKJ010000053.1, from coordinate 16,352 downwards.
TTCATGCTGCGGGAATGCTCTGTTCCATTGATGATTTCGGGAGTGGTTATTCTTCACTAAACATGCTGAAAGATGTGAAAGTGGATGCCTTGAAACTGGATCGTGTATTTTTTAAAGAGGCGGAGGATGATCAGCGGGGTAAGAGTATCATTAACAGTGTGCTTCATCTGGCACAAAGTTTAAATCTCCGTACGATTTCTGAGGGAGTGGAGATACGTTCCCAGGTAGAGTTTCTTAAAGAGATGGACTGTGACTACATACAGGGCTATGTGTTTGCAAAGCCCATGCCAGTGGCAGATTTTGAGCAGATCGCATTTGCCGAAGGCACCAAATAAAATTCGTGCCATTGAACTGGACGATTACGGACGAAAAGACTTCACAGATCACGTCAATATAGTTCTGATGATATGTGAAGTCTTTTTTTGATGCCAATACGGCGATGTTAAGACAAACGATTAATAATACAGGCGTTTCCGGTTTCGATAGCGGTTGCGTCGGTAAAGAATCTCATGATAAAGAAGTATTTCAACTAGTTCTCGAATATGTTTATTATCCATTGGAAAGGTGTCCGGAGATTTATCGTTACATTTTTTCAGTATTTTATGTGCCAGCTGTTGAAGAGATATTTTATCCGGGTAGGAGTCAAATATAAAGCTGCCGTCGTATTCCAGCTGGTCGCATTCATCATCGATCAATTCCTGGATGGGATTGCATATGTCAGGATACAAGTACTTGAGATAAGAGTAGTCATTTTCCATTTCCCAGAGTTTACCGGCGCCGAAGACGGGCTGCATAGAAGGAATGGCAGGCTGTCCGAACCAGTAATCCTGTGGGGGAAGTTCCATATGATTCATAAGGTGATCCTTTCATTCACTGTATTAATATTAATATATGCCAGTGAGCCTGAATGTGATAAATTTGCCAGTGTCCTCTCTTGCCCTGCTGTGTTAACTATGATATGATGTAACGTACAGGGAATTTGATGATAAGGAGTATAGATTCATATGGTTAAATATTTGTATAAGACGATAGTTCTAATGGTAGTTTTTGCTGCCGCCTTGTTCTTTTTCGGGCAGCAGCTTGAGAGTGATGTATATGAAGAGGGGATCGTAGTAAATATGGGGAAGGAAAGTCTCCCCTATCTTACTCTTACCTCCCAGAATATAAAGATGAATCGGTTGTATGGCTACAATGGACCGATTGAGGATAACATTGTAAGGGAATCTATAACGCCTTTGGATACCAGTAAAAAAATAAAGATCAACATCAGCAAGGGTGAGATGAGGCTGTCCAAACTTCATTATGATGTGGTGGACAAGTCCAATGGTGATGTTTACTATTCGGGTGATGTGAATGCGATCGATGCTGGCATCCGCGAACTGGAAGTTTTTCTCGATTATGGATTTAAAACAAGTACAGAATACATTTTAGCCCTGACTGCTACCACAGATACGGGAAGAAAGGTTCATTATTATACAAGATTAAAATATTATACCGAAGATTCTAATTTATCCAAGAAGTTGCAGTTTGCCATGAAATTTCATGAGGATACCTTTAATAAATCCAAAGCAGAAGAGCTTGGGAGGTATCTGGAACCAGATGGCACAGCCGCCAATGATTCTTTGGCTACGGTGAATATTAAGTCAGACAGTAATCTTGTCACATGGGGGAGGTTGTCGCCGAAGAAAGTTTCGGAGGCAGTTCCCGTGGTAAAAGAGTATAATATGGAGACAGCATGCTTTCAGCTGAATTACTTCGTGGAGGGAAAGACATCATCCGGGAAAGAGACCTTTCGGGTGAACGAGTTTTACCGGGTACGTTATGCTTCCGGCAACAGTTATCTGCTGAATTTTGAGCGTAGTATGGAGGCGGTATTCGATCCTGGGTTTACCAGTGTCCAGAAAAATCAGATTAAGATTGGGATAACCAATGAGACAGATATGGGTATTCTGGAGCATGAGGAAACACAAACCCTATACTTCGCCAGGGGTGGAGACCTCTACCGTTATGATATGGATAAAAACAAAAACATCATTACAAAGCTCTATTCTTCTTTTAGTGAGGACGCATCTTACGAATACCGGGAGACGGGAGAGCAGGGAATCCGGCTGTTGAAGACTGATGAGGAAGGGGATCTGTATTTTGCAGTGTATGGATATTTCCCCCGGGGCCAGTACGAGGGCAAGGTGGCGATCGTTCTCTATAAATATGATCTGGGTGAGGGAAAACTAAATGAGCTGGTTTATCTTCCAATGGATACGACGTTTCAGCAGCTGAGGCAGGACTTTAACAGTTATGGTTATGTCAGTGAGCGTAATGTATATTATTTCATGGTGGCAAATGTGGTTTATTCCTATAATATGGAGGCTAAACGGCTCACGAAGATTGCAGAAAACGTCACGGATCAGGGATTCAAGGTGATGCGTCACAGCAACTGCTATGTGTGGTCGGACTCGCTGGAAAAGGGGTATGGCGAAGTGCTTACGATCTTTCATCTGGAGACAGAAAAGAAGGTTGTCATTCCGAAAGCAGCAGAGGGAGAGTATGTCCGCCTGCTGGGGGTGATCAATGATGATGTGATCTATGGCTATGTGAGGAAGAAGGATATTGCGGGCACAAAAGTAGGAGAACCGCTGATACCTTGTTATAAAATGGTGATCGCAGACAATGAGGGAAATGTGTCAAAATCTTACAGCAGAAAGAACCTGTATGTTACTGATGTGCGGGTAGAGGGGAATGTGATGACCCTGTCGAGGGTGAAGAAGGAAAATGGCAGCCGATTCCGGAAAATAACAGATGACAGCATTTTGAATCAGACAGAAGAAAAGGTTTCTGCCTATTCGTTGAGGACCAGGGTTACTTCTGCTACGCTGACAGAGTGGTATATCGGGTTTCCTGCCACCTTTGCCATAGAAACGGTGCCAGCTTACAAGGTGGCAGAGGATGAGCTGATAACCGGCGGGCGTTCGGTGCATCTGGATGATCTGAAAGTACCCAAATATTATGTATATGCCCTTGGAAAGATCACGGGAGCCTATGAGAATCCAGCGGAGGCGATTCTGCGTGCAGATGAACAGATGGGCGTGGTAGTTTCTGGAAGTCACAAGATCATGTGGGAGCGGAGCGGTAGCTTTTTGATGAACAGCATAGCAGGTATAGAAATGTGCCAGGCCTCCAATAAGGTTTCTAATCTGGCGGCATGTACCTACATGGTATTGAAGGCAAATCATTTTACGATATCACCGCAGAAAATGTCTGCGAAAAAACAGTCTATTTACCAGATGCTTCAGCAATATATGAGTGAGCCTGTGGATCTGAGCGGAGTTACTTTGGAACAGGCGTTATATTTTGTGAGCAGTGATAAATATGTAATCGGGATGACTGGTGGCTCTACAGCTGTAGTTATATCTGGCTATGATACAAAAACTGTGACGATTTATAATCCCCAGAGCGGAAAACGGGAGATCATGAGCCGGGCACAGGCGGAAGAGATGTTTAAAAATGCGGGGAATCGGTTTGTCAGTTATCTGTGATTTCTGTACAGAGAAGCATGTTCATTAATTATTGTTGTTAGAAGGGAAAATGTCATATGAAGGATGCGAAGGAATTACTTCGTCAGGCACTGGAAGCCAGGGAGAAGACATATAGTCCCTACTCCGGCTTTGGTGTGGGAGCGGCGTTGTTAACGAAAGACGGGATGATTTATACGGGCTGCAATATAGAAAATGGTGCCTTTACCCCTACCTGCTGCGCAGAGAGGACTGCCTTTTTTAAGGCGGTCAGCGAGGGCAGGAAAGAGTTTAGCCGGATCGCTGTTGCCGGGGGACACATGGGAAAGCCTTTGGAGCGGATCGTACCCTGCGGTGTGTGTCTGCAGGTTATGATGGAGTTTTGTGATCCCCAGGAGTTTGAACTGGTGCTGGCGGTTTCCGAAGAGGATTATGAGGTGAGGCGTTTAGCAGAGCTTCTTCCCTATGGGTTTTCACTGGTGCCCACATCTTGAGAGAAGGAAGGATTAAAAAAATGGAATTACCGCAGAAATTTTGCGATGAAATGAAACAGCTCCTGGGGGAAGAGTACCCAGATTATCTCTCTTCTATGGAGGAAAAAAGAAAATTTGGACTTCGGGTCAACACGTCAAAGATATCGGTGGAAGAGTTTTTGGAGATCTGCCCCTTTGATGTGACTCCCATTCCCTACATAAATAACGGATTCTATTATGAGGACAAGGTTCAGCCGGCAAAACATCCCTACTATTTTGCCGGGCTTTATTATCTGCAGGATCCCAGTGCTATGACACCAGCTTCCAGGCTTCCAGTAGAACCCGGGGATACGGTGCTGGATCTGTGCGCTGCACCCGGAGGAAAGGCAACGGAGCTGGCAGCAAAGTTAAAGGGAAGAGGACTCCTGGTAGCAAACGACATCAGCAGTAAGAGAGCAAAGGCGCTGTTGAAAAATATAGAACTTTTTGGTGTGGAAAACAGCTTTATTGTGACGGAATATCCGGCGAAATTAAGAGAATATTTCACAGGATTTTTCGATAAGATTTTGATCGATGCTCCCTGTTCTGGTGAGGGGATGTTCCGAAAGGATCCTTCGATGATCCGCGCATGGGAGCAGAACGGTCCTGCATTTTACAGCAAACTTCAAAAAGAGATTCTGGAACAGGCGCTGCCTATGCTGAAGGATGGGGGAATGCTTTTGTATTCCACCTGTACTTTTTCTGTCATGGAGGATGAGGAGAGTGTGGAGTACCTGCTCTCTCTGGAGGAGGATCTGAGGCTGGTAGAGATGGAGGGATATCGCGGATTTGCCAAAGGCAGGCCAGAGCTGGCGGGAGGAGATCCCGAACTGACAAAGTGCGTCCGGATATTTCCCCACAAATTAGACGGTGAGGGACATTTTCTCGCCCTGTTTCAGAAGGGAGAGGAGATGAAGGCGGAGAGAAAAAAAGGGGAATCTATGTTGTCTGGAACAAAAAGGAGCGGACTGGGGAGGGGAGACAGAGAACTTTTTGAGGCATTTTCAGAGAATGTTGTAAGAAAATTTGACCTGTCCCGTATCGAAAACAAAAATGGAATGCTCTACTATATGCCGGAAATACTTCCACAGTTACGTGGCATTCGTTTTTTGCGGAGCGGACTCTTTCTGGGAGAGATCAAAAAGAAACGGTTTGAACCGAGCCAGTCTCTGGCAATGGCGTTAAAGGCAGAGGAATATCGCAAACGGGCAGAGCTCACCGCAGAGGACGAACGGGTGCTCCGGTATTTGAAAGGAGAAACCTTGACACTGGAGAAAGCCGATTTGACGCAGGAAGCCTGGGAGGGCGGATGGATTCTGGTCTGTGTGGATGGTTATCCTCTCGGCTGGGGCAAGCTTGGCGGTGAAGTGCTGAAAAATAAGTATCACCCAGGCTGGAGACTGATGTAGCGATCCAAGGTTGACTTTTTAAATTTTGTTTTATAAAATAGGCATATAGGAGGTTTGGTCAGAATGGAATCAAACGAAGAATGTATAGAGATTGATGTTCAGCTGGACAAAAGGACGTTAAACCGTTTTCTGCTTAGAAATAACTTTCTCCGTGCCGGTGGAGTGATCGGTCTTCTGATTAGTATATCGGCCATGGTGGGACTGATTGTATTCTGGAATTATTTCGGCACTGCCCAGAGGGTGATTCTGATATTTTTGTCGCTGATGTTTACAGTTATCCAGCCGGTTACACTTTTGATGAAGGGCTGGGAACAGTTAAAAAAAGGAGCTTTTCGTGAACCTTTTCACTATACCTTTACGCCGGAAGGGATTGAGGTTGTAAACATAGCCGGAACAGCCAATGTAGAATGGAAGCAGATACGTCGTGCCGTGATCACAAAAGAGGCTATATATATTTATATGAATGCTGTATCGGCACTGATCATTTCCAGGGAAGAATGTGACGGCAGATTTACGGAGATTGTAAAAATGGTCAGGGAGTATACTATATGATATACGAAAGTTTAGGAGAAAAGGATACCTTTGAACTTGGCAGAAGGTTTGGCGCACAGGTGAAGCCCGGGGACATCTGCCTGCTTCACGGAGATCTTGGTGTCGGAAAGACCGTTTTTACAAAAGGATTTGCCCAGGGGATCGGGATCACAGAACCGATTACCAGCCCTACCTTTACTCTGATCCAGGAATATGAGGAAGGGAGGATTCCCCTGTATCACTTTGATGTTTACCGGATCAGTGATGTGGAGGAAATGTATGACCTTGGTTTTGAGGACTATTTTTACGGAGGAGGTGTCTGCTTGATCGAGTGGGCATCACGGATCAAAGAGATTCTGCCCCCGTCCTGTTATGAGATAACGATAGAGAAAGATTTGGATAAAGGGTTTGATTACCGTAGGATTGTGGTGAGTGAGCCAGAAAAGGAGATAGTGTGAAAATATTAGGCATAGATAGTTCAGGATTAACAGCATCTGTGGCAGTTATGTCCGATGGAATCCTGGCGGGAGAGTATACGATTCATAATAAGAAAACCCATTCTCAGACGCTTCTGCCGATGATATCCGATATGCTTCTTATGGCGGAGATTAAGCCGGAAGATCTGGATTGTATCGCTGTGTCGGCGGGACCGGGATCCTTTACCGGACTGCGGATCGGAGCATCTACAGCAAAGGGGCTCGCATGGACGCTGGGGATACCAGTGGTACCTGTGTCATCTCTGATGGGACTGGCGGCAAATGTTACCCACAGGTGGGGCGTGGTATGTCCCATTATGGATGCCCGGAGGAATCAGGTGTATTTTGGAATATACCGGATAACAGAAGATCTGCCGGAGGTACTTTTGGAGCCAGGGGTGGCATCGATTGAAGAGGCGGTGGCATGTGCCGGCCAAATCGGCGAAGAGGTTATATATATCGGAGACGGTGTCCCAGTATTTGAAGACAGGATCCGCGAATTGTCCCAGGGAGGGAGGGTTCGATTTATGGAATCAGTAAACTGCTATCAAAGAGGCGCCAGTGTGGCGGCCGTGGGAAGCCTGTTGTTTGAGAAAAAACAGGTTGTGGAGGCGGGAGATTTTGCCCCGGTTTACCTTCGCAAATCCCAGGCAGAACGGGAGCGGGAGGAAGCGGAAAACATATCCTGATGAGCAGGATATGTTTTATGCAGGTATGAAGGGCAGTCTGACTTTTTTTGCTCCTGGTATTACATCCTAAAAATAGAATTTTTTCATATTTTTACAAGTAGAAAATTGGTAGAAAATCCGTTATAATCTTATGTATGAATACACTCCGTATAGAGGGGACAGGAGTTTAACATACAGGGGGAGAAAAGTATTTTGAAAGATGGTGAAAATATGAAAAAAGAAAAAATTATGTGCAATAAATGTGGAAAAGAATTAATGGTCAAAAATGGTATATTACACGAAGATGGACTTTTTGTGACCAAGGAATGGGGATATTTTTCGGGAAAGGATCTACAGATTCACCAGTTCTGCCTCTGTGAATCATGTTATGATGAATTTACGGAAAGCTTTTTCATTCCGGTGGAAAATCAGGAAAAGAGAGCAGCGATGGACTGAGCCACACATCCAAACAGTGCAGCATACCATAGATCATAAGGGTGGTCAGGTGGCGCCACCTGGCTAAAAGAAAAAAGAAGAGAGGATTAAATGCAGACATAGATTTTTTAGCTGTCGTGTTTGCACCCCCGACGAAAAGGCGATATATAGTCTTTTCCTTGGAGGCTAGGTATGGTTTATGCTGGACATATGTTTACTTGGAACTGGCGGAATGATGCCTCTTCCGCGCCGGGCACTGACTGCGCTTATGGCGAGATACAATGGAAGCAGTCTGCTGATCGACTGCGGTGAGGGAACACAGGTGAGTATCCGGGAGCAGGGATGGAGTTTTCATCCGATCGACGTGATCTGCATCACTCATTTTCATGGAGATCATATCAGCGGTTTGCCGGGGCTTCTGCTGTCCATGGGAAATGCAGAACGAAGCAATCCATTGACAATCATAGGACCGAAGGGACTGAAACGAATTGTTCAGTCCCTGCTTGTGATTGCCCAGGGATTGCCTTTTGAACTTCGATTTGTGGAAATAGAGGGGGAGGAGAAGGAATTTTATTTTGCCGGATATCATATTCGGGCTTTCAAGGTGAACCATAATGTGGTATGCTATGGATATAGCCTGGAGATCAAACGAAGCGGTAAGTTTGATGTGGAGAAGGCGAAGCAGAATCATGTGCCCATGAAGGCATGGAGCCCTCTGCAAAAAAATGACCAGGTGGAACTGGGGGGGAAAATTTATACCTCCGATATGGTCCTGGGGCCAGAACGTAAAGGGATCAAGATAACATATTGTACCGACAGCCGTCCTACGGCGCGGATCGTAGAACATGCAGCTGGATCGGATCTGTTTATCTGTGAAGGCATGTATGGGGAGAAGGAAAAGACGGCAAGTGCCAGAGAGAAAAAGCATATGACTTTTTACGAGGCGGCGGAGCTGGCAGCGAAAGCCGGGGTGCCGGAACTGTGGCTTACCCATTATAGTCCGTCACTCATAAGGCCGGATGTATACATGGATGACGTGAGGAAAATATTCGCCAACACCATACCTGGCAAAGACCGGATGTTTCGGGAGTTTATATTTGAAGCAGATTCCTGATGGAGAAAGGAGGATTCGCTATGCAGAGAAGAAATAATGTACCCGCTGGTAATAATAGGCGCAGCCCAGCACAGAAGATGGCAAAGAATATGACGGTATTTGCTTTTGTGACATGTATTCTTGTGATCGGAGTGATCTTTGTATTTTATCAGCATAAAAAGGCAGACAAAGCAGAAAGTGGAAATATACCGTCTGCTACAGAGCTGCAGAAACTGACGGAGAAAGATCTGGAGATGGGTTATCCGGAGACACCCACAGAGGTTGTAAAATTTTTTGCGCGGATCAACCAGTATATTTACAATACCGAGGGACTTGATGATGAAACATTTGATAAGCTTCTTAACCAGCTCAGAATGTTATACAGCAAGTCATTGTTAGATCAAAATACCTTTGAGGAGCAGAAAGAAAATTTTAGGGCAGAGGTCCAGGAGTTCCAGAAAAAGAAAAGAAAGATAGCCAATTATACAGTGGATAAAGAGAGTTCCTTAAAATATCTGGATTATGACGGACAAAAATGTGCTTATATTCAGATCGGCTTTTTTATGAGCGAAAATGGCAATTATTCCAAAGTGTTTCAGGACTATATCCTTGTAAAAGAGGAGAAACGCTGGAAAATCCTTGCCTTTAAAAAGAATGTGAACCCGAATCAGGAAAAAAGCGAAAGCTGAGCCCCGGAGTCAAAATAAAGGGGATGGAGAATGAGATGGAAAATAAGGATAATAGAGATATACGGCTGCTGGCCGTGGAGAGCTCCTGTGATGAGACCGCGGCAGCAGTGGTGTTAAATGGAAGGGAGGTTTTATCAAATGTGATCGCCTCCCAGATTGATCTGCATAAATTATACGGAGGCGTTGTGCCAGAGATCGCTTCCAGAAAGCATATTGAAAATATCAACCAGGTGATCGATCAGGCGCTGAGGGAAGCGGAACTAACCATTCGTGACGTGGATGGGATTTGTGTGACCTATGGTCCGGGGCTGGTGGGAGCCCTTCTGGTCGGTGTAGGAACGGCCAAGGCGATCAGCTATGCAGCGGGCAAACCATTGATCGGGGTACACCACATAGAAGGTCATATCTCTGCCAATTACATCTGCCACAAAGAATTAGAACCGCCGTTTTTATGTCTGGTAGTATCCGGGGGGCACAGTCATCTTGTCATTGTTGAGGATTATGGAGCATACGAGATTATCGGAAGAACGCGGGACGATGCTGCGGGAGAGGCATTCGATAAGGTGGCGCGTTCTATCGGTCTCGGCTATCCTGGGGGGCCGAAGATAGATGATTTATCAGTGCAGGGGGATCCGAAAGCGATCAAATTTCCCCGTGCGTCCGTGGAGGGGGCACCATATGATTTTAGTTTCAGCGGAGTAAAGTCGGCGGTGTTGAATTACATCAATGGCTGTAAAATGAAAGGGTTAGAGTATTCACAGGCAGATATCGCTGCCTCTTTCCAGGAAGCAGTGACAGAAGTACTGGTGGCCCATACGATGCTGGCAGCAGAGAATTATGGAATTCATACGGTGGCAATGGCAGGCGGTGTGGCGTGCAATAAAGGGCTGCGCAGAAAGATGAAGGAACAGTGTGCGTATAGAAAGTATCAATTATACTATCCTGAACCTGTGTTTTGTACGGATAACGCTGCCATGATTGGAGCGGCAGGTTATTATGAATTTATCAATGGAAGGCGTGACAGCTGGGATCTGAACGCAGTTCCAGGATTGAAGCTGGGTTCAAATTAGTGCTGCTACCAGGCTAACTTAAAATTGTGTCAAACTGCCCTTGTGTTTCTTCTCCCCGAACCTTTTGACGGTAGTTGGAAGGGGTCGTGGATGTCAGGCGCCGGAACTGGCGGAAAAAATGCTCTGAACTCTGATATCCGCATAATTCTGCAATCTGTGTAATCGTGTACTGGCTATGTGCGAGATAATCCTTAGCCAGTTCTATTCTCTTATTAAATACATCTTCCATACAGGATACACCAAAAGTTTTTCTATAAAGTGACTGCATATATCCAGGGCTGATATTCAGCCGTTTTGCCATATAAGGAACACTCCATTGAAAGCCGGGGTTGCTCTGGATCTCCAGATTGAGAGCCAGCAGATTTTCCTTACTTTGAACGGAGGAGCTGCTGTGGCAGGCTTCCGATAGTTTGTCAAACAGCAGATGGAATAAATGACCGATGGACTGCTCTCTATATTCATAATCAAAATGATTTTCTATCGCCAGCATATGAAACAGATGATGAAAGGAGTCGGCACAGCTGATCTGTATCGGAACGTTAAAAGGAAGAGCTGCCTGCACGATATACTTTTCATCGGTTAAAAAGGTCATCCAGTTATTTTTATAGGGACCATTGCAGGCGCGGTAATCTGCCCCCGTATGCGGAGGGTAGATGATGATCTGGTTTTCTGGATAGGATATCCATTTGCCACCGATTAAGATCTCAGCGGGAGTTAGCGTATGTATCAAAAGCCATTCATCTGAAGACACATCGCGGTGGTAGGTAAAATCCTCTGGATGTGGGGCCTGGTAACCAACATATATTGTTTTAATCATAATATGATCACCTCTTTAATTTAACAATTGATCAATAAATTTGAATGCATCTGCCGTTGCAAATATTAAATAAATATTGTATAATAATGTATTATAGCATTTATCGTTTAAATAAACAAGAATGGAGGAATAAGATGAAACTGAAAGGGAAAAAACTTATCAAATTAGCGGGAGCAGCAGTGGCAGCCTGTTTATCCGTATTGCTGATATCTGATGTATCGAAGGCAGACAACCCGATCATTCAGAACATTTACACAGCGGATCCGGCGCCGATGGTCTCAGGAGACACTTTATATGTGTATACCTCACATGATGAGGACAAATTGATTGGGAATTTTTATACCATGGATGACTGGAAATGTTATTCCACGAAAGATATGGTGAACTGGACCGATCATGGGACTGTATTGTCCTACTGGGATTTTAGCTGGGCAAAGAAGAATTCTGCATGGGCTGCGCAGTGTGTGGAAAGGGATGGTAAGTACTACTTATATGTACCGTTGAATGATACCAGTGGTGCGACAGTGATCGGCGTGGCTGTTGGCGACAGTCCCACAGGGCCTTTTGAGGATCCCCTTGACAAACCGCTGATAAAAGGTGGCTCTGGAAATATAGATCCTACCGTATTTATCGATGAGGACGGTCAGGCTTATATGTACTGGGGAAATCCTGACTTGAAATGCGTAAAACTGAAAGACAATATGATAGAGACAGAGGGCGATATAATTACGTGGAATTTCTCAGGAAATAATTTGTCAGAAGATCAGATTGCGGATATGCAAAAGCAGTTTGGTGTATCCAACGATCCGGACCGCCGGCCAACTCTGTTTGAGGAAGCACCTTGGTTTTACAGACGTGGGGATCTGTATTATATGATATATGCGGCAAATGGAATTCCGGAGCGGATTGATTATTCCACCAGCACTAGTCCCTTAGGGCCATGGACATACCGCGGCATGATTATGAACGATAAATATGATGGAAAGGGCACCGGAACTTTTACCAATCATCCAGGAATTGTAGATTTCAAAGGACATTCCTATTTCTTCTATCACACTGGAAATCTGCCAGGAGGCGGAGGCAACTATCATCGTTCTGTAGCTGTAGAAGAATTTATATATAATGAGGACGGAACCATTCCTGAGTTTCCTTTTACCGCTGAAGGAGTGAAGGCGATTGATAATCTTAACCCATTCCAGAGAGTGGAAGCTGAGACGCTGGCTTGGGGAAGCGGACTGGAATCAGAAGCCTGCAGCCAGGGAGGAATCAATCTCTGTGCCATTGAGAATGAAGATTACTTAAAGGTTAAGGATGTAGATTTCGGTTCAGAGGGTGCCACTGACTTTACCGCAAGCGTTTCAAGTGCAATTGGGGACGATCAGACGGAAGCCGGCACCATTGAGCTGCATCTGGATGAAAAGGATGGCCCTTTGCTTGGCACGCTTACAGTGAAGGGTACAGGAGACTGGGATACTTACGCGCAATATACGACGAATGTAGAGAGTGTTGCAGGAGTGCATGATCTTTACATGGTGTTTAAAGGCGGAGAGGGAGAATTATTCAAATTTGATTACTGGAGCTTCAAGGAAAAAACGGTTCCAGTGGAAACGCTTTCTCTGAGCGCCAGCCAGCTCACGATCCTGGCAGGTCAGAGCAGCCAGTTGACTGCGACTGTTGGACCTGAAAATGCAACGAATAAAGAACTTACCTGGACTTCATCTAATGAGGACGTTGCCATTGTGGCTGTGGATGGAAGATTCACTGCTTTAAAAGCTGGTGAGACGACGATTACGGCGCAGACTAAGGATGGTACTGGTATCCAGGCTTCCTGTCATGTGGTAGTGACCGCTCCTGTTGTCCCGCCGACAACTGTTACATCGGTGCCATCTGTGGTGCCTACAACACCGCCAACTATTTCCAATGATAAAAAGACAGAGGTGGTGCTTGCAAAAGCAAAGATTAAATCTTTGAAAAAGGGAAAGAAAAATCAGGCAAAATTAGTCATCAAGAAGGTGAAGGGTGCAACTGGATATGAAGTAGTATATGCAAAGAACAAAAAATTCAGTAAAGCGAAAAAGCTTTCTACAAAGAAAACTTCTGCAACCTTGAAGAAGCTGAAGAAGGGAACCTATTATGTGAAGGTTCGTGCTTACAAAACTGCTGTGAAGGGGAAGAAGAGTTATGGTTCCTATAGCTCTCCTAAGAAGGTTAAAATAAAATAATAGAGGGATAGCCTGACGATTTTCAAACCTCCAAGCTGGTATTAAAATGAACCAGTTTGGAGGTTTTGTCTTAGTTCGACGGCGCCAATTTGAACTCGACCTCCGCTTGTGATAGCAACAAAATAGCTGGGCGATTGAATGAGGCGATGCGGTGGTATCTCGAATAAAAGCAACAACGCTATTTTGTTGCCAGCGCAGAACGAAACAGGGTTCAAATTGGCGCCATCGAGCTATTATAAAAAGAAGTGACAATGGGGCAGCTTTATGATACAATGAAAAAAATATATAATAAGGGGGAGAAACAAAATGTTTAAAAAGAAAATTTTGGCACTTTGTATTGTTTTTTCAATGGTTGTCATCCTGGCAGGCGGGATTTGTCTTCCTCAGGCGAAGAGGTCCAGGGCAGCGAATTCTTATCTGCCGCACTGGGAGCATATCCCGGATGGTGAACCCAGAGTTTTTGAAGACCCGGATAATCCTGGGATATACCGTGTATATATTTACGGTTCCCATGATACCAGGAAAACAGGCTATTGTGGATATGATCTGGTCACCTGGTCGGCGCCGGTGGATGATCTTAATAACTGGCGTTATGAAGGTGTTATTTTTGAATCTATAGTAAATGGAAACGCCGATGTTTTGTTTGCGCCGGACGTGGTTGAGACCAAGGATGAAAATGGAAATAAAACATACTATCTGTATCCTAATAACCAGTCCTCTGGACGTAATGGTATGATTGCCAAATCTAATAGTCCCAAAGGTCCATTTGAGGTGTGCAACTGGAAGGATGAAAATCACACCAAGACAAATGGGATTCTCGGCTTTGATCCGGCTGCCTTTGTGGACGATGACGGAAGAGTATACGGATATTGGGGATTTCAGTCCTCTAGTATGGCAGAACTGGATCCAGAAACTATGTGCACATTAAAAGAGGGTAGTAACACCCTTACCGAAAAAGACACTGGAATTGATGGAAGTGAAGGAGACAATTTCCGCTTTTTTGAAGCATCGTCCATGCGCAAGGTGAAAGATAAATATGTGTTTGTTTACAGTCGTAAAACCAAAGAGGGTGAGTTTGGGCTCAGCGCTTCCAATTATACTCTTGCTTATGCATATGGGGATACGCCATTAGGACCGTGGACTTACGGTGGTACGCTGGTGGATGGCCGTGCCAGAGAAACGGATCAAAAGGGGAAAGTCATTTGTTCCCAGATGTCATACGGCAATACCCATGGAAGTATTTTGGAGATTAATGGTCAATGGTACTTATTCTATCATCGCTGCATCAATAATGATATGTATTCACGTCAGGCGACTGTGGAGGCAATTGATGTCAACGTGACAGAGGATGGAGAAGTACAGATCACAGAAGCAGAGGTGACATCACAGGGCTTTGAGATCAATGGATTAAATCCGTATAAAAAGCAGACCGCCGGTAGTGCATGTTTTATGACAGGAGGTCCGAATATCAAGGCTCACTATGATACTTCCAATCCAGGCAGTGATGTGGTAAACATCAAAAATGGTTCAATTGTAGGCTATAAGTACTTTAATTTTGATTTGGGAAAGGGAACCCGTGACAAAGATATTATGGCAGTAAACCTTATTCCCAAAGGAAAAGATGGCACAATAAAAATTATGTTAGACAGGCCTTGGGAAAGTGACGGAGGCACAGAAATCGGCTCCATTGAAATTTCTGCTACCGATGATCCAGAGGGCGTTCTGAAGACAGCAGAGATTGATTCCTTAAGTTCTATTGAGGGAAAGCATGCCCTTTATTTTGTGTTTAAATCAAGTGGCAGCAGTGTGCTCTGTGAACTTAACTCTTTCCAATTTGGCGATTCTACGGTAACAGATGAAGATGAAGGCCAAGATGACAAGCCAGCAGAGTCACCAGAGCCAGATGGGGAGCCAGGTGCAACTCCACTACCAATGCCGACACGGGTTCCCGGAAATCCAGCTTTGCCGTCGCCAACGGTTCCATCATCAACAGTTCCAGCAGTGGTGAATCAGTCAGAGGCTTCATTGACAGTGGGAAAAGTGTATACAATTGGAAACTTTACATATAAAATTACCAAAGCAGATACTTCCGGAAAAGGAACGGTTCTTCTGGTGGGTACGAAAAATAAAAAGCTTAAATCTATTCAGGTGCCTGACACAGTGAAAATAAAAGGAACTAAGTTCCGTGTGGCTGGTATTGGCAAAGCCGCTTTCAAAGGCTGCAAGCTGTCCACTCGTGCCGTGATCGGGAAGTATGTTTCTACTATAGAAAATAGTGCCTTTGAGTCATGTGGGAAATTGAAGAAGATTAATTTTAAAACTACTACGTTAAAAAAGATTGGGAAAAGGGCTTTTAAGGGGATTCATAAAAAAGCCCAGTTTACCGTTCCTAAGAAACAGATTAAAAAGTACAAAAAGCTTTTTAAGTCGGCAAAAGTGGTTAAAAAATCGATGAAAATAAGTGGTTGATATGTTACTTCTGTAAAAGTTCCCAGGAATGTTTTCTTCTTCTTTGGAGTACCCTTACCATAAGTAATTTACAGGAGAGACGCGAATAAAATGTTTGCGTCTCTCCTGGTGTAAAGTGCTGTGCGTCGACTGGGTTTTGTATATTTTTACTTTTCGTATATATAGGAGTTGAAAATTGTTGAAAAAAAGTCATTGACAAGTTTGTGCAATTTTGTTATACTGTTCAAGCAGCATTTGGAGAGGTGTCCGAGTGGTTTAAGGAGCCGGTCTTGAAAACCGGTGACTCCGAAAGGGGCCGTGGGTTCGAATCCCACCTTCTCCGCTTACGTGTAGATGATTTGCATTTACACTGATTTTAAATTAAGAGAATTATTTCAGCATGGAGAAGTACCCAAGTGGCTGAAGGGGCTCCCCTGGAAAGGGAGTAGGTCGTTAATAGCGGCGCGAGGGTT
>CANBKJ010000052.1 GCA_947369165.1 uncultured Lachnoclostridium sp. | reverse complement strand
GCTTGACCTTAAGAGGTTTGATAAGGTTGGGAAGCAGTGTGTAGTTTTGAAGGTGCAAGGAAAGAAAGCACCGGAAGGGAGGACTCCAGGGGAGTTCTTTCTGTAGGTTTCCATAAAAGGTAAGAGAGTTAAGGGAACCTGTGATCCTCGATAGCTCAATGGTAGAGCACACGGCTGTTAACCGTGGGGTTGTTGGTTCGAGCCCAACTCGGGGAGTTAGACAACTGAAGAGCAGTTGTGCGAAAATCCTGTAAACACTGGTGTTACAGGATTTTTTTATATTGTGCGCCCCATGGCGCACGCTTCTAATAGGTGAAAGTCCCTAGTCTGCCCTAGTAGTGGGAAGGACACAGTCGAACAGCAAGGGTGGAATTGTTAGACAGTCTGACGTACGGTGGTGTGGGAGGTCGGTAGATAAAATAATTATCTACCTCCTACCCGATTAATTCGTGAATATGGAAGAATAATAGATTTACTTATGAACGGAGACGAAATGCTGTGCAGCTATTTTATGGAGTACCCGAAGATATTGAACAATGGATGAGCCTTGTAACACAGGTTCGATGGAACTTTCCCGGTCTGGAAACACAAGAGAAGCTAAATGAGCACCGAGCCATCGTTCTCAAATTCATAGGCAAACGACAGGCTATCTGCGTAAAGGAAAAAAATGAAATTGCCGGTGTGATGTTGTTTTCACGAGGACACAACATGATCTGCTGTCTCGCTGTTTCTCCAGAAAACCGTCGGCGTGGTGTTGCTTCGATGCTAATGGATGAAGCTCTCCGAAATTTGGACAAGACAAAAGAAATATCGGTATCTACTTTCAGAGCTGACGATATAAAAGGTTCTGCTCCGAGATCACTATATGAAAAGTATGGTTTTATCGAGGATGCTTTAATCGAAGAAATGGATTATCCGAATCAGAAATATGTGCTTCATCCTGTAGGTGCGGAGCGAAAGAACAGACAGCTTGCTATCAACATAACGGTTCGTGAAATCAGTAGTATTCTATCGGATTGCGAACCTTCAATATATTTGTATGGCTCGTCTGTTTTGAACGATTACAGATTGGGTTGGAGCGATATTGATATTTTGGTTTTAACGGAAAAGCAGATTTCGGAGAAACAAGCCAAAAAGCTCGTCCTGCTTCGTCAAGCCATGCTCATTAAAGAACCGGACAATCCATATTTCCGTTCCTTTGAGGGCGGTATGCTTACGTTGAGTGCTTTCCTCTCCAAGAAGCCTGACCGTGTGGTATATTGGGGTACAAGCGGAGAACGCATTACCGACGGGTATTCTTTTGACAGCTTCGGCTTGGCAGAGCTGGTTGGAAGCAGCGTTCTCTTATACGGAAAGGACATACGAACAGAGCTGAAATATCCCGCTTTCTACGAACTGTATGCTGATGTAAAGTATCATTATGAAACAATACGAAAATATGCACAAAGCACCGGAAGGAGCTTCTATTCATTTGGCTGTATGTTGGATATAGCTCGGTGCATCTATACACTTCGCACTGGAAAGATCATTGCTAAAACAGAAGCTGCAGAATGGGCTTTGGAAAATAACCTTTGCCCCGATCCAACTGACCTTGAAACGGCATTAAAGGTACGTAAAAATTCGATGGAATACAAAGATGATAAGGCGATTTTTGACTACGCAGAAGCGTTTGCGGAACCGATACAACGATTTGCGGATGTGTTGGAGAATGAATTAAAAGTACGCAAATAAAAGTGTAGTATTAAATATATATACAAGGAAGATTAATTTTGGATTTAGGTAAACAGCTGAAAACCATGGGACTACTTGTGATCACAGACGCTATGCTGAATTGGGTGAGAGAAAACTGGCAATGCTGACGCCGGGTGTGGATTGAACAAGTATGGGAGTTCGCTTGTGCCTTATCAATCATTTTCACTAAAATAACAGGCTGTATAAACTGATGATAAAAAACCAGGGGAAAACAATAATTGCTTTAAATAATTTTTGTAGAATGCCCGTTTTTTGATTGCTATTTGATATCAAAAATGTTACAGTAGTTATATCAAAAGGAATTGTTATTAGATGGAGGCGATGGAAATGGGACGTCTACAATTACTGTACGGTTGGATGATAGCATTAAAAAACAGTTTGACAGCCTTTGAGCAGAATTTGGAATGTCTGCGTCCACAGCATTTAATGTCTATGCCCGGACAGTTGTCAGGCAGAGAAAAATCCCCTTTGAAATTACAGCGGACAATGATCCGTTTTATGGGGAATCCAATGCAAAGGTTCTGAAAGAATCTATGGAACAGCATGAAGGGTTGCAAGAAGTTGCCAAACCGATAGGATATGACAGTAGATACAGCGAGTAAAGTAATGAATAGGAAGCCGGGATGCCATGAATGTGCTGATGCTGTTGGCGTTATATTATGATGTGGAACCGGGCGAGACGCCGTTACAGGCAGCCAAAAGAGAACTGTATGAGGTAACAGGGATTACGGAATGTACCATGATTCCCCTTTGGGACTATGAACAGATCTGAGGGGACGGAAAAGGCGGATCTGGAGAGGATCAATCGGATAATAGCATCGTATAAGGAGTAAGATATGGCGATATTTTTATTTGTTCGGCATGGGGAACCGGACTATGCAGGCGTAGGTGAGTGGAAAAAGGTGCCGTTAGGAGAGCATTTTGCGGGACTGACCAAACTGGGTATAGTTCAGATTGAGAAGGCCAGTGAAGAACTTTCGGCATATCCGGTTGAGTTGATTCTTTCCTCGCCTTATACAAGGGCAATGCAGAGTGCGGCAATCATGGCAAAAAATCTGGGTGTGGATGTGTTTGTAGAGCAGGGGTTACATGAATGGGAGGCGGATCTTTCCCATACCGTTTCTGATGAAGAGGAGCTGCTAAAATTGTGCAGAGAACATGACAGCTGCAATGGCATCTATCCGGAGGGAGAAATACGGCTTTGGGAGAGCAAAGAGGCATTGAGAAAAAGGGTGCTGGAGTGTATGAGCCGATATGCTGATCGAGAATGTGTTGTTATAGCCGGACACGCAATGATGATGAAGGCAGTTTTGGAGATTGAGGAGCCGATTCCGTATGGAAGTATATTCAATTATACTCATAATTTACAACTTGTGCCAACAGTTGCATTGGTGCCGAAGCAGCTGTTTTAAGGACTTTATAAAAGCATTTGATTTTATGCCTGTTTCGATGCTTTGCAGGAAAGCAGCATAAAATACCTGCCGGCGGATCCCCTCGCTGATGGCAAAACGGAATTCCTGTATGCTTTCGCTACAATACTTTGAGAAAGCTTTTTCCTGATATGGCAGTATTTTCATAGCACAATATGCGATATTGATCACAATAAGCAGCATTTCAATCCCTTTGCCCGAAAAGATATAGAACCACAGAAAAGTGTGTCGTTTGGGGTGACTGTTCAGTATGAGGGAAAAAAACCAGATGATCCTTATGATTTGGATATTGAAAAAATGGAAATGAGATATAATATCCCAAAAATTATTGAAGATTTATTCGGACGATGGAGAACAAATAACTGGAATTAAGTATGCGATCAAAAACACAGGTTACAATCAAAATATTGAACTGGGACAGACTGTTAATTTTGGTTTTATAGCCGATTTGTTAATCTTTTGGTGTGTATTCACACCAGTGGTAGCACACACGGCTGCTAACCGTGGGGGTGTTGGTTCGAGCCCAACTCGGGGAGTTGAAAATACCGTAAAATCCTGTAGGTAGAGAAAGATATGTTTCTCTACCTACAGGATTTTTTCTTCTATAAAAACTTTAAAGAAAACTCATGTCAGACCTTTTATAAAAAGAGCAGCTGCCGTAGCTTGACACTTATAGACTGTTGTAGTAGTGAAAGGGGCGTGTGTGGTATGAAAAATAATGACCTTCATCGTTATAGGATTTCTTCTGTGTATCGCGTTACTGTATTGGGACCCGGTATCCGGAATGGACGTAAAGGTAGAGGTTAAAGAAGAATATCTTCAGGACGTTCCTCTGGACGTGGTTCATTTTCCGGATGAACAGTTGAGGAAGAAATTAGGATATTATATTGACAAAAACAAAGATGGGATTTTGAGCCGGCTGGAGCGGGAAAAAATATTTTATCTGGATCTGAATAGTTACATGAATGGGGTGGATAGAACATGGGTTTCTGATATGAAATATATGACAGCAGGGAATTATGATGAAAGTAAACTTGTAAATGAAAGAACCAGGCATTCCCTGAAGTTCAACTTCAAGGTAAATGAGGAAAACTATGGCGTAAACAATGCTGATATGGTGGTTGATCTGACCGGGATTGAGTATTTTTACAATCTACGTGAAGTGAAAACGGACAGATATGATCTAATAACCGGTTCTTTTCAAAATAATCCCTATTTGACAAAGATCTGGATTGGATGTCTGGAACTGGGAGATAAGAATTATGAAACGATCCGACGGGATTTTCCAGTGTCCCAGCTGACGTATATGCATCTGGAAAATATTATTGCAGATACGCTGGATGTAGAGAAAATACCAGGGCTCCAGGTGCTGAGGGTGATTCTGCCAGATGAAAGCAACCGCAGGCTGCCGGAACTGAATTTATCGAAAAACAAAAAGCTAAAGGAACTGGAGCTCGGGAACATACTGCCGGATGAATTGGATTTTAGAAAGAATCCTAGACTGAAATCTGTGAAAGTTTATACCGGAAGACGCAGGACAGGAGAAAAAAGAGGACTGGATATCGGTGCGAAAGCAAAAACGTTTGAATTTTTCCTGCCAGAGAAGGGAGAAGGATCTAAAGTGCAGCATAAAATTTGCAAAGAAAAACGCCGTAAAAACTTTTTATTATTTCACCGCAGATAAGACCATTGATATTACAAGACTTTCCAAACTGGAGGATTTTCAGACTGTGAAATCCGTCAAAGCCAAAGTAAGGTCAAGTTGGATCCGAAAGACATTTACGAAGAGAAAATGGGGTTGTTATCCCACAAAAAAGATCCTGATTCTTTATACCCCGCATTACGATATATTTAACAGTCAGCCGTATGTACATGGATAATAATCATTTTTCTATGGCAGATATTAGAAAAAAGTTCTTGCCAACAGTGAATTTATGTGATATACTCGTAGATGGACTTTCGCTAGACGGAAGTAAATGGGCCTATTTTACTGGCTCAAAGATAACATGTCAACCATGTGAAAGGAGGTTATTACTGTGAAAGTTAGATCATCAGTAAAACCAATTTGCGAAAAATGCAAAGTTATTAAAAGAAAGGGTCGTATCAGAGTAATCTGTGAGAATCCAAAACACAAACAAAGACAGGGCTAAGAATATATCAGAGAGACCTAAAGGAGACTTTAGGTTCTTTTCGTGCTTATATAAGTCTTGCTTTCTGTGTTACAGACTTCTCATTCCGTCATTATGAGAAGCTGTGATATCATGACGGTAAGCGCCACAGATTTCTCCACAGAGTTTTGGGTTATATAATAGAAGAAAGTGGTTCTTGGTCTGTGACGTTGTTGTGGTTTAAAGCGGCTGCAAAGAACTTTCATTAAGAGAGTTCCAAACAAACATTCAAATTTTTTATGGAGGTGTAAAGTACACATGGCTCGTATCAGTGGTGTAGATTTACCAAGAGAAAAACGTGTAGAGATAGGTTTGACCTATATTTACGGTATCGGCGTTGCCAGTTCAAGACGTATTCTGGCAGAGGCAAACGTAAATCCGGACATTCGTTGTAAGGATTTGACCGACGATGATGTTGCAAAGATTCGTGATGTTATTGACAGAACTCAGGTCGTAGAGGGTGATCTTCGCAGGGAGATCGCATTGAATATCAAGAGATTACAGGAAATTGGATGCTACAGAGGGATCCGTCACAGAAAAGGACTTCCGGTTCGTGGTCAGAAAACAAAGACAAACGCAAGAACCAGAAAAGGTCCAAAGCGTACAGTAGCAAATAAGAAGAAATAATTCTGTAAATCAATGAAGAAATAATTTAGGAGGTTTTGTCATGGCTAAGAAAGTTGCAAAAAAAGTGACAAAAAGGCGTGTCAAAAAGAATATTGACCGCGGACAAGCGCACATTCAGTCATCTTTTAATAATACAATCGTAACACTGACCGATATGCAGGGAAATGCTATTTCATGGGCAAGTGCAGGTGGATTGGGATTCAGAGGATCTAGAAAATCGACTCCATATGCTGCTCAGATGGCTGCAGAGACAGCAGCAAAGGCAGCATTGCCACATGGACTTAAGTCGGTAGAGGTAATGGTAAAAGGACCTGGTTCAGGCCGAGAAGCTGCAATCCGTGCGATCCAGGCTTCTGGTATTGAAGTTACTAGTATTCAGGATGTAACGCCAGTTCCACACAATGGTTGTAGACCACCAAAACGTAGAAGAGTTTAATCATAGGAGGTATTAAAAATGGCTATAGATAGGACGCCTGTTCTGAAAAGATGTAGATCTCTTGATCTGGATCCAGTATATCTGGGAATTGATAAAAAATCAAAGAGAAATGCAAGAACTGGAAGAAAACTCAGTGAGTATGGTACTCAGCTGAAAGAAAAGCAAAAAGCAAAATTTATATATGGTGTACTTGAGAAGCCTTTCCGTAACTATTTTGCGAAGGCTCAGAAGTTAAAATATGGTACCGTTGGTGAAAACCTGATGATCCTTCTTGAACTGAGACTTGACAATGTTATGTTCCGTCTGGGATATGGTAGAACAAGAAAAGAAGCAAGACAGATCGTTGATCATAAACATGTGCTTGTAAATGGCAAACCAGTAAATATTCCATCCTATCAGCTGAAAGCTGGAGATGTGATCGAAATTAAAGAAAAATTCAAAGGAACACAGAGATATAAGGACATTCTGGAAGTGACAGGCTCCCGGATGGTACCGGCATGGCTGGAGGCAGACCATGAAAATCTCAAAGGAACTGTATCTCAGATACCGACAAGAGCAGAGATCGATGTTCCTGTAAATGAAGTGCTTATCGTCGAGTTGTACTCCAAGTAATTAAGTAAACCCAAAAGGAGGGTCCTAGAGTGTTTGAATTTGAGAAGCCAAGAATTGAAATCGCTGAAATTTCTGAAGATAAGAAATATGGACGTTTTGTAGTAGAACCACTTGAAAGAGGATACGGAACAACTTTGGGTAATTCTTTGAGACGGATTATGCTTTCGTCTTTGCCGGGTACTGCGGTAAGTCATATCAAGATTGATGGTGTTGTGCATGAATTCAGCGCGATTCCGGGAGTAAAGGAAGATGTCACGGAGATCGTAATGAATATCAAGAGCCTTGCCATCAAAAACAGCAGTGATAACCTGAATGAGACGAAGATGATGTACATTGATGCGAACGGCGAGGGCGTGGTAACAGCCGCTGATATTAAATGTGACGCTGATCTTGAGATTATTAATCAAGATCAGGTCATCGCCACATTGAACGGTGGAGCAGACTGTAAGCTCTACATAGAAATGACTGTGGTAAATGGTCGTGGATATGTAAGTTCTGATAAAAACAAGAGAGAAGAGATGGCAATCGATGTAATTCCCATTGATTCCATATTTACGCCCATTGAGCGGGTAAATATCTCGATTGAAAACACACGTGTCGGTCAGATTACTGACTTTGATAAGCTTACACTGGATGTATATACAAATGGAACCCTTGAGCCGGATGAGGCTGTCAGTCTCGCGGCAAAGGTTATGAGTGAGCATTTGAATACATTTATTGATTTGTCGGAGAAGGCCAGAATGGCTGAGGTTATTGTGGAGAAGGAAGAAGATGACACCGTCAAGGTATTGGAACTTAATATCGACGAGCTGGAGTTATCGGTACGTTCCTATAACTGTCTGAAGAGAGCGGGAATCAATACAGTGGAAGAACTGACAAATAAGACAGCTGACGATATGATGAAAGTTCGTAACCTGGGGCGCAAATCTTTAGAAGAGGTGCTCGCCAAGTTGAAAGAACTCGGTTTGTCACTTAAGTCAAGTGAAGATTAATCAAACTTTGTTTTACTAAGTATCAAGGAGGAAATAGAAATGGCAGGTTATAGAAAGCTTGGAAGAACTTCCAGCCAGAGAAAAGCCTTGCTTCGCAATCAGGTAACGAATCTTCTTTATCATGGTAAAATCGTTACTACTGAGGCAAAAGCAAAAGAAATCCGCAGAATTGCTGAGCATATGATCGCTCTTGCTGTTCGCGAAAAAGATAATTATGAGACTGTTACAGTCAAAGCCAAAGTGGCTCAGAAGGATAAAGATGGAAAACGTGTAAAGGAAGTCGTAGATGGCAAGAAAGTTACCGTTTTTGATATCGTTGACAAGGAAATCAAAAAAGAAGCTCCTTCCAGACTGCATGCAAGACGTCAGATGAACAAGATGCTTTACGGTATCAAGGAAGTTCCGACGGCTACAGCAGGACGTAAAAAAGGAACTAAGACAATTGATATTGCAAGCAAGCTGTTTGATGAAATTGCACCGAAGTATGCTGACCGCAAGGGCGGCTATACAAGGATTATTAAGATCGGACCCCGTAAGGGCGATGCGGCAATGGAAGTTGTTATTGAACTTGTGTAAAAGTTATTTGATATCATTATGGCGGTATGACGAATGTCATATCGCCATAAATATTTACGCGAAGGTAAAGTGAGAATACCTGCGAGCTTGCTCGCAAGGAATTCGAGCGCACCCGCGACCCCGAGCGGTCTCGCGAAGCGTGACGCTCGGGGTTTGTGTGAAGGTAAAGTGAGAATACCTGCGGGCTTGCTCGCGCAGAAATGGAGGAAAAGATGAGAAAAACAGCAAAATTATTATGTCTGGTATTGATATTAGTTCTGGGAATTACTGGATGCGGCGGTAATTCAAAAGAGAAAGAGCAGTCTGGTAAGACCAATACGACGGATTCCGGAAAACAGCAGGAATCACAGACTGGTGAGACACTTACGGGAAAACATCACGTGGAGATACAGATAAAAGATTATGGTACTATTAAGGCGGAACTGGATGCGGATGTGGCGCCGGTCTCCGTTTCCAACTTTGTATCTCTGGCAAAGAGTGGTTTTTATGACGGCTTAACCTTTCACCGTATCATTTCTGGATTTATGATTCAGGGAGGAGATCCTAAGGGCGACGGGACTGTGGATCCGACAAGAATATCAAAGGAGAGTTTTCTGCCAACGGAGTTGAAAACAGCATTTCCCATGTCCGGGGGACGCTTTCCATGGCACGTGCCCAGGATTATGACAGTGCAAGTTCCCAGTTTTTTATAATGCATCAGGATAATGCATCCCTGGACGGCCAGTATGCGGCATTTGGAAAAGTGACAGAGGGAATGGAAATTGTGGATCAGATCTGTGAAAAGACGCCGGTGGTGGACGGAAATGGAAAAGTGGAGGCAGACAAGCAGCCAAAGATTGAGGCCATAAAGGTAATTGACTAATGGGCCAGCATGGTTTCAGAAAGGAGAAAAGATGAAAGTATATGACGAATTGGAAGCCCGTGGGCTGATCGCCCAGGTAACCGATGAAAAAGAAATTAAAGAGCTGGTAAATAACGGAAAGGCCGTATTTTACATTGGATTTGATCCGACAGCGGACAGCCTTCACGTGGGTCACTTTATGGCACTTTGTTTAATGAAAAGACTGCAGATGGCTGGAAATAAACCGATCGTGCTGATCGGAGGTGGAACAGCCATGGTGGGTGACCCGTCTGGCAGGACAGATATGCGTCAGATGATGACAGAGGAGACGATCCAACATAATGTGGAGTGTTTTAAAAAGCAGATGAGTCGGTTTATCGACTTCTCGGAAGGCAAAGCTATCGTTGTAAATAATGCGGACTGGCTGAAGGACTTAAATTATATGGAAGTCCTCCGGGATATTGGACCGCATTTTTCTGTAAACCGCATGCTTACTGCGGAATGTTATAAGCAGCGTATGGAGAAAGGGTTGACTTTTCTGGAGTTCAACTACATGATCATGCAGAGTTTTGACTTTTATGCCCTGTTTCAGAAATACGGCTGCAATATGCAGTTTGGCGGGGATGACCAGTGGAGTAATATGCTCGGCGGCACGGAACTGATCCGTCGTAAGCTGGGAAAGGATGCCTATGCCATGACCATCAATCTTCTTCTGAATTCCGAGGGGAAGAAGATGGGAAAGACGCAGTCCGGAGCGGTCTGGCTGGATCCTGAAAAGACAAGTCCCTTTGATTTTTACCAGTACTGGCGAAATGTCAGTGATTCGGATGTGCTGAAATGTCTGCGCATGCTTACTTTCCTGCCGCTGGATCAGATTGACGAGATGGATCAGTGGGAAGGAAGCCAGCTGAATCAGGCAAAAGAAATCCTTGCATTTGAGCTGACAAAGCTTGTACATGGTGAAGAAGAGGCAGTGAAGGCACAGGAAGGTGCCAGGGCTTTGTTTGCCAGCGGAAGTGCGGCACAGATGCCGGAGGTGGAGCTGACAGAGGCTGATTTTGAAGAGGGAAGCATCGGAATTCTCAATCTTCTTGTGAAGGCAGGACTGGCACCCTCTAACGGGGAAGCGCGGAGAAATGTCCAGCAGGGCGGTGTATCTATTGACGGAGAGAAGGTAGAAGATGCCAGGATGCAGGTGGCAAGAGAAAGTATCGGCCCCGAAGGCGTTGTGCTGAAGCGTGGAAAGAAAAAGTTTATGAGGATTATTGTGAAATCCTGAAAGTTTTAAGATGTAGCAATTAGAGAAATATAGATATTGCTGGGGACAGGGCGAAGACCTGGTAGCTCGACGGCGCGAGTTTGCGCTGTCGAGCTATCTGAGATTTCGTCCTATTTTTTATGCAGGGAAAGGCTTGACAATGTGTGACTATTATGATAGTCTGTATGTATCCAGAGATTATGTTGAAAATAATTACAAAGGAGGGCGTACATGAAGCGAAAGTATTTGCTGCAAGTGCTTTTATGGGTATTTGTAACAGGGGTTATGGTGCAGAGTGGAACTGCTCTGGCAGCAAATGTTTACCGAGTCAACAGATATGGCGAACTTACCTATTATTCTGGAAGCCCGTCTGTCACCATTCGCAGTGATACATCTGCAATATACCAGTATGCCTTCGATGGTGTTCGCACCACTGGATTCTCAGTATCATCGGGAAATCCCTATTTTAAGACGATTGGGGGTGTGTTGTATAGTAAGGATGGAACACTGTTGCTCAGGTGCCCAACGGAGAAAACAGGAATTATCACCATACCTTCTACTGTAAAAAAGATAGCGGCAGGGGCCTTTAAGGATTGTTCTAAGCTGTCCAGGGTATTTATACCAGATTCTGTTAAGGTGATCGGCGAAGCTTGTTTTAATGATTGTTCGGCTCTGCGAAGCGTAAGAATTTCTGGACGGCTCGAAAAGATTCCGGATGACTGTTTTGAGGGCTGTAGCAGTATGGCAGGCATTGTTATACCCGCATCGGTTCGTGAGATAGGGGACCGTGCATTTTATCGGTGCCAGAGTTTGAAGAATGTATCTCTGCCAGATTCAGTGAATCGTTTTGGGAACCGGGTATTTACGGAGTGCGTTGACTTGACAACGGTAAGGGTTTCAAAAAACATGGATACCATTGGAAACCGCAGTTTTGAGAATTGTACCAGTCTTAAGACTGTGAGCAATACAGGGGGCATCGAGGATATCGGCAATCGTGCATTTTATAATTGTGTGAACCTTCAGACCATGAATTTTTCAGATAAGCTTGACCGGATAGGATGGCAGGCATTCCGAAACTGCGTGGAACTTGGGACGGTGCTGATTCCCAGAAAGACAGAGCATATTAATAAAGATGCGTTTATGGGGGCAGCGAGTCGGTTTATCGTGGATGGATCAAATCCAAACTATTCCAGTACGAATGGAATGCTGATGTCGGAATCCAAGGAGATATTGATTCAGGCACCGGCGATGGAAACGGGAGATCTGAAAATTCCCAACGGCACGAAACGCATTATGCCCAACGCACTGGTGAATGGACAGTATAGCAGCATTTCTCTGCCAGAAGGGATCACAGAAATCTACAAAAGGCAGTTTAAGAACTGCGATAAACTTAAGACGATATATCTGCCCGCCAGTCTGAATAGTATCAGGGGATCTGGCTATGATTCTTCTGATCTGGGACTTAGCAGTCTTGAGAAGATCGACGTGCCGAAGAGTAATACTGCATATAGGAGTGTAGATGGGGCGGTTTACACATCAGATGGAAAAGTACTGGCATTTTATCCCTATGGCAGAAAGGGAAGTCTGCGTCTGCCAGATGACTGTAAGAAAATAGGAAATCAGATTAAGGAAAATAAACTGAGTTCTATCAGTGTTTCTTCTAAGAATAAGTATTTTACATCTGTCCATGGAGTGTTGTATGATCTGAGGGGAAAGAAGATAAGGTGTTTCCCGATGAACAAGAAAACATATAAAATACCAAAGACCTTGAAGAGTATTGATTATCTTTATAGGGTCAAGGAAGATATGAAATGTAAGGCGATTCAGGTAGCTTCCAGTAATAAGACGTTTTATTCCAAGGGGGGCGTAATCTTTGAAAAGGGATCTCATACACTGGCTTTTTATCCGACAAAAAAGAAAGGAAGCTATAAAGTACCTGTTTCTACGCGATATATCAATTCTCGTGCGTTTAAGGAGGCTCATTATATCACGTCCCTTACGATCACTAAAAATGTAAAACGGAGCGGGGGAACAACATATTACTTTGACAGGTGCCGCAGCCTCAAAAAAATTGATGTAAAGCAGGGAGAGTTGAATTACATCAGCATGAGTTTTTCTGGTTGTAATAAACTAAAAAATATTTCTTTCCCATCAAACATCATGACGACAGATCTTTGGGGACTTCCGGAAGGAGTGACCATTCGTGGATGGCAGAATACCCAGGCGAAGGAATCTGCGGAGAGAGCTAAAGGAAAATTTGTGAGTCTTGGTACGATTCCCCCGGTGATCACAGGAGGAAGAGTGAGAAAGATTATTGACAAATATCAGCTTTGCTGGAATGCCAGCAGAGGGGTGAACGGCTATCAGGTCTACACAGTATATAATACTATTGCGGATTTGAAAGGTTCTGGAAGTACTTCCTGCTTTATCAAGGATATATATGAGTATGATACCATTTATATCCGGGCATACAGGATTGTTAAGGGAAAAAAGGTCTATGGAAAAGCGAAAGCAGTTTCCATCGGATAGGACGAAGCCATAATACAACAAGAGCAGAGAATGTTTCACAGTTTGGAACATTCTCTGCTTTTTGTTGCATGGATTAATTCCCTCCGGGACCATCCCTGCGTTCTCGCTGGTCATCTTGAACTACATATTTTGTAGTGGAGGAATCCTGATCCGAATTGTCATCTGCCCCTGATTCCGGGACAGGACGTTTTTTAGTTCTGTGGCAGTTGGTTACACTATTTTTGATGGGATCATTAATTCGATCAATCATTTGATCTGTGTTTTCGTTATCTGGCATATAATCTGCTCCTTTTACTTTGCTCGTTTGTGCTGTTGTCGCTGCACGCTGCACCATTTCAACGGTGTTATTGAGCTTGTTTTCCAGAATAGTATTTCCTATATTGTTCAAAATAATCATATAAAGTTGAGATCCAATAGGAAGTGAGGGTACTATGGGACAATTTAAAAATATTAAACCAGAATCTCTTTGGAGGGGAGAGGTGAGGATTCCTTCAAGAGGACCGCTTAAAGAAGATAGAGAGACGGAGATAGCAGTTATTGGGGCAGGGATGGCAGGCTTACTTACGGCATATTTCCTCAGGAGACAGGGCAGGAAGGTGATCGTTCTGGAGGCAGACCGGATTGCAGGGGGACAGACAAAAAATACGACAGCGAAGATCACAAGTCAGCACGGTCTTATTTATTCATCGCTTATCAAAAAGATTGGGAAACATAAAGCGCAGCTTTATGCCATGGCGAATCAGGAAGCGGTGAGGATTTATGAAAAATTGATCACAGAGCAAGAGATTGACTGTGATTTTAGGAAACTTCCGTCCATACTCTACTCTTGTCAAGAAACTGACAGCTTGAAAAGAGAAGCAGAGGCAGCAGAAACCCTTGGATTGAAAGCTGCCTTTACAGAGAAAACAGAGCTTCCCTTTCGGGTGGAGGGAGCAGTTTGTTTTGAAGATCAGGCCCAGTTTGAACCGTTGGCATTTGCAAAGCATATTTCACAGGAACTTGAGATATATGAGGATACCAGAGCACTCTCGGTGAGGGGGAATGTAATTGAGACAGATCATGGGAAAGTGACAGCGGATCATATTGTATTTGCCACTCATTATCCTTTTATTAATGTGCCGGGTTTTTATTTCTTAAGGCAGCATCAGGAACGGAGCTATGTCCTTGCATTGTCAGGTGCAGAACAATACGAGAATATGTATTATGGAATGGATTCGGGAGCTTTTTCTTTTCGGAATGCCGGGGAATATCTCCTTCTGGGTGGCAGCAGCCACCGCACTGGAGGTAAAACATGTGGGGGTGCGTATGAGAAACTTGCTGAAAAGGCGGCAAAGCTCTTTCCTGACTGTAAGATCGAGGCGAGATGGTCTGCACAAGATTGTGTAACCCATGACCGAATTCCGTTTATAGGAAAATTTTCTCTCTATCATTCAAACTGGTATGTGGCGACGGGATTTAAAAAATGGGGGATGACCTCTTCCATGGTCGCCGCCAGGCTTATTACGGACCAGATTTGTGAAATAGAAAATCCTTATGAGGTATTGTTTCGTCCTGCCAGATTTTTGGTACGGGCCAGCACCAAAGATCTGTTGAAAGATATAGGAATCAGCACGGCGGGATTGATCCGGGGCGGCTTTCATAGGAACAGACGCTGTCCGCACATGGGATGCGGGTGCCGCTGGAATCCGAATGAACAGAGCTGGGATTGTCCCTGCCATGGTTCGCGGTTTGAAGCAGATGGTAGTTTGGTCGACAATCCGGCACAGCTTAGCAAAAAAGCAGGATTTCGCTAGTTTGGCTCTATATGTTCAAAAGCCAGCACCGAAGGATTTGCGGCGCTGGCTTTTGAACATATAATAAAGTTTAAAAAGTTATTTTTTGCAGTCAATCATTTTTGTGTCAATTTCTGCATTGCAATAATAAAAATTGTTTGATTCCTGTTTGGATTTGGTCATTTCCAGGGCTTCACCAAAACGTTGAAAATGAACAACTTCTCTGGCACGCAGAAATTTTAATGGAGCTCGCACGTCTGGATCGTCGATGACCCGCAGAAGATTTTCATAGACGGTACGTGCTTTCTGCTCTGCGGCGAGGTCCTCATAAAGATCTGCAAAGGCATCACCTTTGGACTGGAATTCCAGGGAAGTAAAAGGAACACCGGCTGCTGCCTGGGGCCATATTCCAGTTGTATGATCGATATAATAGGCATCGAATCCGGCAGTTTTTGCCTGTTCTGGAGTGAGATCCTTTGTCAGCTGGTAAACGATGGAGCATATGATCTCCATATGGTTGATCTCCTCGGTTCCTATATCAGTTAGTAGACCGCCTACTTTCTTCACCGGCATGGAATACCGCTGTGCCAGATATCGCATGGAAGCGGAAAGTTCGCCGTCGGGACCGCCATACTGGCTGATAATGAGCTGAGCTGTTTTCGGGCAGGTTTTTTTGATCTTGACCGGATACTGCAAACGTTTTTCATAACTCCACATTTATACCAGCCCCCCTTCCCATGGTGCAGGGCCCTCTCCCCATCCGTACTCTGAGGTTTCGGGATTACCTGTGATCATAGAGATCTGTGTCAGGGGATTATATTTTTCTGCATATTCTGCCAGAAGATCCAGACGGCGCTGGAGCAGTTCTTTAAAGAGGGAAAGGCCATTCTGACATGTAGGATGCGTATCGAGATAGAGCGTCAGGTCATTGATGGCAAAACTGACGGTGTTAATCTCATTCATCAGACATTCACGCTCCGAGGCTTTGTCCAGAGCAGAACCGGATTTTAGGGAACTTTTGATATCTTCTGCTTTGAAAAATTCCAGATTCAGGATGGGAAAGACTGTACCTTCTCTGAGTGCAGTTTCAAGGTCGTAAGGTTCACACCATTCCTGCATGGGAACAGACGCCATCGCTAATGTTTCCGGGCAGGAACAGCAGGTGCTTGGATTACTCATTTGTATCATCTCCTTCTTTCGTATTTTGGGCTCGACAGTGCGAATTTTATCGAACAGTATTATTTTTTGTAAAAATGGGAGATAATATTCGGACAGTTATTTCCATTGCATCATTTAGAGCGGTTGACATTGTAGTCCTTTTGCGTTAAAATGGTCTACAAGATAGTCCATTTTAACACAAAGGGAGGTGCAATTGTTGGAGAAAAATGTTTCAAACAGTGAATGGTATGTATTGGAATGCTTGTGGGAGAGTGCTCCCAAAACATTAATGCAGATTGTGGAAGAGTGCAGGGAGAAGGCAGGCTGGGCAAAGAGTACAACGGCTACGATGGTAAAAAGAATGGGAGAAAAGGGGCTGATTCGCTATGATGAGAGCGGAAAGGCCAAACTATTTTATCCGTTGGTGAAACGGGAAAATGTGGCGATAAGACAGACGAGAGAGTTTTTGCAGCGGATCTATCATGGCAGTGTTGGTATTATGATGAACACCCTGGCAAAGCAGGATAGTTTGACGGAGAAAGATCTTCAAGAGTTGGAGGAATTTCTTGAGCAATGCAGAACGGAAAAAAATAATAAATAAGAAATTTATTTTGCAGATATATGGGATGATAAGGAGGAAATACATATGCAGATACCGATTATTTCATCATCTATATTGATCTGCCTGGTGCTGTTGATCCGGTGTTGCTTTCGCAAAAAGGTGAGAGCAGTATGGATTTATGGATTGTGGGGGCTGGTGGCACTCCGGCTTCTGGTACCGGTACAGTTTTTTTCGTTTTCAGCCGGATCATTGACACTGTTCAGGGGAGAGGGTAATTTTTCTGTTGACAATTCTGAAACGTTGAAATATGGAGATGTTCTGGTTTATGATTCAAATGAAAGGGAAGAGAACGAAAGGGATGCTGAACAGAAGTTAGAATTAAAGAAAGCAGAAGAGGTTTTAATTTCAGAAGAAATGTATAAAGATGAGGAGCCTGGGATTTATAGCGAAAGTGTACAGGGAGAGGAAAAGACACATATCAGAGATACACAAACAAAGATAACGGATGAGAAGAGTGGAGTCCAGAGTATTATGCTTTTGATCTGGCTTTCGGTGGCAGGTGTGATGTTTGTGCTCTTTCTCGTAATGAATGTTCATATGAGCCACAAATTAAGGAGGGACCGGGAAGTTTTGGAAAATAAGGTGCGTCCCCGTGTCTATCTCTCCGGGAGTGTATCTGTTCCCTGTCTATATGGTTTATTCCGTCCGTCGGTTTATCTGACAAAGGCGGTGGCCGAACAAAGTGAGGAAGACAGGTCTTACATAATATTGCACGAAGGTATGCATTATAAGCATCTGGATCATA
Source organism: uncultured Lachnoclostridium sp. (assembly GCA_947369165.1). Lineage (GTDB taxonomy): Bacteria > Bacillota > Clostridia > Lachnospirales > Lachnospiraceae > Eubacterium_F. Next base: position 5,838 of record CANBKJ010000052.1, on the reverse strand, counting down.
TCTGGGCAGTAGTGCGTCTGCTCCTGATCTGTCTTTACTGGTTCCATCCCCTTGTATGGGTCGCAGCGAAACTTTCCAGACAGGATGCAGAGTATGCCGCGGATGAAGCTGTGACGAGTAACATGAACCATGAGGAGCGGCTGAGGTATGGAAAAATGATTCTTTTTACGATTGAACGTGGCAGTGTTAACAGGAGAGACTTGTCAATGGCAAGTACCGCTTCCTCTTCCAGGAAAGAACTGGAAAAACGTTTGAGAAAAATTGTCAGGAAGAGAAAAAGATCCTTTGTTTCTACGGCAATTGTGATGTTGATTGCCTTGGCAGCGACAGCATGTTCTTTTGCCGGAAAGCAGGAGGAAATCGCAGAAGCACCTTCTGATAAAGAGAAAAATGAGACAGTCAGCGGCGGCAGTGTCAGTGGAAGCAGTATCGGTGAGGGCAATGCCACTGAAGGATCGAATAAGGCGAAGAAGGAAAAAGAATCATTGGATAGGGCAGTCACCGAAGTGATCAAACAGGATTTTTCCGGGGAAATGGCAACGTCATCCAGCTGGCAGTATCACGGGGTAAAATATGAAAATATGGTGGAAGCTCATACGGTGATAGCACAAACCGAAAAAGAAAATGAGGTTACAGTTTATCTGGCTTATATGGTGGGAGCTTATGGAATCGGCGCGCCAGAGAACGAACAGGAGAAGTGTTATGAACTCAGAGGCGGTGAAAGACGTTTCGCAGCTCTTACTTTTGAAAAAGAAGATGGGAAGTATGTATTGAAAGAGTACTGGAGGCCGAAAGGTGGAGGAAAATTGAAAAAAGATCTTCAGAAAAAATTTCCGGCTTCCGTTAGTGAAGAAGAGCTGTCTGAATACCGCTATTATCATTATCTTACGGCGGAATGCCACAGGCAGGCGCTGAAATTTCTGAAAGCTTCTGAGGCCGGAGGACAGCCGTCAGACAAGGCGGAGATCTCCAGGCTCAAAGCCTCAGATGTGGAATTTGTAGAAATCTTTACAGGCCGGGGGCAGACGGTACGCATTTTCAACGAAAAATCTTCCGGTTTTGTAAAAAAACTGGTGTCTGCATATAACAAAATGAAGCTGGTTCCTGTTACAAATATCAAAGATAATACACTGGATGTAAAACAATCTGTTACATTAAACTTTTATACCAGGGGTTCTTCTCATCCAGAACAGGTGATTTTTGATGTAAAAAAAATCTGCTGGATTTACGGAGAACCGAAAGCCTGGGTGATGGATGAGCAGTATTTTGATTACAATGAGATCATGGAAAAGGCAGAAAGCCAGCAGAGGTATGAAAGGTTAGAATATTCCGGTTCCAGAAAGGTACAGGCAGCGGAGGGATAAAGGAGATATTTTTATGAAAAAATGGCTGGAACGATTTAAAAAACATCCCTGGCTGTGGCTGATGCTGGTGTCTTTTGATGCCGGTTTTCTGGTATCAGCTGCGGGAAGTTTTGTGGGAGAAAATTATCATTCTTTTGATTATGTCAGTTTTATAGTGTGTACCATCGTATATGCATTGTTCTTTTTACTGCCGATTTTTTTGACGTTGTTGAATGGAGCTGCAATATTCTGCTATCCAGAAGATGCGAGGTGGAAAAGGTTCTTTATAAAGTGCCAGCGTGTCACTATTGTACTTGGGGTTATTTATAGTTATCTGGGCTGGTTATTCACAGATATCACTGGGGCTGACTGGGATCAGGTGCTGTACAATACGGAGGTACATACTCCCATCTGGAGCGGCGGAAGGATTACGATTTTGGTTCTGACACTGTTAGCTGTGGCAGGCTATGTCATTTTGTCCTCCCTGCCCTTGTCACGGATCCCGCCGCTTGTGATCGTTATTTCCATGGCGGCTATGTATATCGGGATTCTTCTCTGTCTGACCTGGTGTGTGCAGATCATGGGAAAAGAACAGTCCTTTGCTTTTGGGCTGGATGACATGATGTGGGTATTCTGCCTGTTTCCTGTCAATTGTATTCTGATTGCCCTAAGAACGATAAGAGTTAAGATTCGGGAATGGAATACTCTTCCGAAGAAAGAAGGATATTCGGGGAGAAATATATGTTTGGCGTTTTTGGATAAGTTTCTTAGAAAGGCTGAAAACTGGCCCATAGCGGCACTTATCGTTATGCTGCCCCTGCTCGGTGTGGTGATTGGAATACTGGTTTTGTTCGGGCAGCAGCCGGATGCGCTGATTAAGGCATGGACAGAGACCAGTGACTGGATGCTTTCCCAGAAGACAGCTCCACCTAATCTTCAACGGGATATGCATTATCTTTGCACTGTTGCGGCAGGCGGGCATGAAAGGGTAGTAAAACCCCTGCGGATGGGAGAGCGGCACGGACACCGGGTGGTGGTAAACCGGCAGCTCTGCGTTGCCAATGCCTTTGAACAGATTCTGGAAGAAAAAGTGCCGGGAGTTCACCGGAAGGTAAGATATTTTTATGATACCTATGGTTTCCCGGTGGCAAAGATGATCCGGAATCCTCTGGCCGCAGATATGGTATATCTGCTTATGAAACCGATGGAATGGTGTTTTCTCGCTTTCATTTATGCCTGTGATACAAAACCCGAAAACCGCATCGCCGTGCAGTATCTCCCACAGACCGGGAGAAAGAAATCTTGATAAAATCATAAGAAATTATCTACCCCAGTGTGTTATACTGTAAAAGGAATGGAGGTCGCTATGTCAGAGCATATTTTGATCGTGGATGATGAGAGAGAGATCGCAGATCTTCTGGAAGTATTTCTAAAAAATGAAGGGTATCAGGTACACAAATTCTATCATGGAAAAGGAGCTCTTGATTGTCTCAAAAGCACAAAGATCGACCTGGCGCTGTTAGATATCATGCTTCCGGACATTGATGGGTTTACGTTATGTCGGAAAATTCGCGAAAAATGGTTTTTTCCTGTTATCATGCTGACAGCAAAGTCAGAGGATGGAGATAAAATCATGGGGATTACGCTGGGAGCGGATGATTATATTACAAAACCGTTCAACCCTTTGGAGGTGACAGCAAGAGTAAGGGCACAACTCAGGCGGGTGAATATGTATAATGCCAGGCAAACGGAAGAAGATCCAGATTATTTTAATATTGATGGACTTGAAGTAAACGGAAAAAATCATGTCTGCCTGTTGTACGGAACCGAGATCGCCTTGACCCCGCTGGAGTTTTCTATCCTTTTCTATCTTTGCCAGCGGAGGGGAAATGTGGTAAGTGCGGAAGAGCTGTTTGAAGAGGTATGGGGAGAACGATATCTGGACAGTAATAATACTGTAATGACTCATATCGCTAAACTTCGGGAGAAATTAAAAGAAAATGCACGTAAACCTAAATTTATAAAAACTGTCTGGGGAGTTGGATATAAGATTGAGTGAACATTTTGATAAAAATAGAAAAATAAGAATGGAGCTGACAGGGCAGCTGATGAGACGTTTTTATCTTCAGCTGTTGATTTATACTATCCTGACAGCGTTGTTGTTTGCAGCTGCTTACGTGGTCTGTTCCCGGCGGATCTGGTATGAAAGTGATCCCTTTTGGCCATTGATCCACTTCATTCATGAGCACTGGTTTGGATGTTTTATGATCTGTATTGTTGCTGGGTTTATTCTTTTTTCCTTTTGGAATTTCAGGCGGACGGTGTGGTATATGGAAGATATACTTGGTGCAGTAAACAATATATACCGTGAGAAAGATGAACTGGTGGAACTGCCTCAGGAGCTGCATGAGGTAGAAAAAGAACTGAATCAGGTGATGCTGAATGTGCGTGCCAGCAGGGAAAAAGCGGAAGAGGCAGAGCAGCGGAAAAATGACCTCATTATATATATGGCACATGATCTGAAAACGCCGCTTACTTCTGTTATTGGCTATCTTTCTCTTCTCGATGAAGAGAAAGATATTTCTGGTGAGCTGAAACAAAAATATCTTTGCATTGCGTTGAAGAAGTCACAGCGATTGGAAGAGCTGGTCAACGAGTTTTTTGAGATAACAAGATTTAATCTTTCCACCATGACTTTGGAACTGTCCACCGTTAATCTGACCCGCATGCTGGAGCAGATATCTTATGAATTCATTCCTGTTTTTCAGGATAAGGATCTTACGTATCATCTGGAACTGGATCCAGAACTGAAACTTTTATGTGACATAGATAAGATGGAGCGGGTATTTGATAATCTTTTGAAAAATGCAGTGAATTACAGTTATAAGGGAACCCAGATCCGTATTCTGGCCCATGTGGAGCAACAGTCGGGCTCCAAGGAAGAAAAACTTCACATACAGATCATCAATCATGGAAAAACGATACCAAAGGAAAAGCAGGAACGGATCTTTGAACAATTTTTCCGTCTGGAGTCTTCCAGAGATTCAGGAACTGGTGGAGCGGGACTTGGTCTTGCCATCGCCAGAGAGATCGTAGAACAGCATGGCGGGGAACTGACTTGTGAAAGTGCGGACGAGCAGATTATTTTCCATATAAGGATGGCATGCGGCTGAAAGCCGGCTGCTCCGCGCGTTGCACTTCCGCAGCCGCCGCAGAATTTACGCGAAAGGCACAAGCCAAACTGGAATGCTTGCATTCCAATTTGGCGCCGCCCGCGAACGTGTGAAACCCGCGAAGCGTGTTTCACATGTTCGCATTTCAGGCATTCGCCTTTCATGCTCATTCCGTGGGCGCGCCAAATGTCCGGGTCTGCGCCCATGCAAGCATGTCGCATCTCCGTCCACTTGGCTTTGCTTATGAAAGCCGGCTGCTCTGCGCGCTGCACTTCAGCAGCCGCCGCAGAATTCGCATTTCAGGCATTCGCCTTTCATGCTCATTCCGTGGGCGCGCCAAATGTCCGGATCTGCGCCCATGCAAGCATGTCGCATCTCCGTCCACTTGGCTTTGCTTTCATAAAAATAAGAAAATGTTAAGAATGATATAAGAAAACATTCAGATACTATGTACTGCGGGATAGTACAATAAGGTTAAAACAGTATCTGGAGGGATTTTTATGTCAAAAGTCAATGTACGTTATTATCAAAAAAGAGCACGGAGAAGAAGACTGTTAGTTTCACGAACGATAAAGATAGTTTTTGTCCTGGCAGTGACGATCGGAATGCTTTTATTTTTGAGGCATATGTATCTGACAGAGGCGAAAGTACTGCTTGGCAGAGATGTAAAGGTGACGCAGACCTTAAGTGATGAGGTGATTCCAGGACAGATTCCAATGTTTTTTCAATATGACAGCCGGTGGAAGGATGAGAATTATGGGGATGGAACTATGGAATTTAACGGCTGTGGTCCCACCTGCTTATCCATGGTGTTATGTGGCTTGAACGGAACAGCAGAATATGATCCGGTAACTATTGCAAAATTGGCAGATACGAGAGGGTATTATGAAGCGGGAGTGGGCTCTTCCTGGACATTGATGTCAGAATTGTCGGAAGAACTTGATCTGAAAGTTCATGAGGTGCGTTTTGACGAAAGTCATATCCGGCAGGAGCTTATTGAGAAGAGACCCATTATCTGTGTAGTGGGACCGGGAGATTTTACAACGACGGGACATTTTATTGTATTATGCGGGCTGGATTCGGCTGGAAGAGTTATTGTTCATGATCCCAATAGTGAAGAGCGGAGCCGGAGACCGTGGGAACTTGGAGAGCTGATGCCTCAGATAAAAAATCTGTGGTCTTATAGTTGAGGAACTAACCGGAAAGAAATATTTCACTGTTCAGCCAAGAAAGCCAGGTTGCGCCTGCGGCTGCATCTCGCTTTGGCTGAGGAACTAACCGGAAAGAAATATTTCACTGTTCAGCCAAGAAAGCCAGGTTGC
>CANBKJ010000051.1 GCA_947369165.1 uncultured Lachnoclostridium sp. | reverse complement strand
ATGGTTATAATTATGAAGGAAAGCTTTTTGTAAGGAGATGACAAACGAATGAGTGCAGAAAATAAACAAAAGTTTACATAAAAATTAAAAACAGATAAAAAATTTCTTTTTGAATTTATAGTAGGGATTTGGTCTGGTATTATAGCCTGTGTGCTTCTGGTGGCGCTGGTATTTGTTGCTAAAATCTATATCTTTAGTGATAAAAGCATCGACAGCGACGAAATCGTTGACGAAACACCAGCCGTCGTGACAGAACAGGCAGTTGAACCAGAAAAGACAAATCCTCCATATAAATCAGCTATTATCAGCGGCAATGAAGAAGACTTTGATGACGATGAGAATGATGAAGAAATAGAGGGACTGAAATCAGCAAAGACAGCCTATGCTACTACTGTTGTCAATATGAGAAGCGAAGCTTCCCTCACGGCTACTGTTATTACCAAATTAGATGCCGGTGACGAAGTGGATATTCTTGAATATGGCAAGGAATGGACGAAAGTATCTTTTAATGGAAAAGAAGGTTACGTCAGCACTATTTATCTGAGCACAAGAAAGCCGATATCTGAACCGACATCTGCTCCAAAGGTAACGACGACGACACCAAAACCAACCGCAGCACCCAAACCGACAAAGTCACCGAAGCCTAAGAAAACAAAGAAACCAATTAAGACACAAAAACCGGTTAAGACTCAGGAACCTACGGATCCACCGGAACCAACAACAGCTCCAACGGAGCCGCCACAGCCAACTCCGGCTCCAACAGAGCCGCCGAAGCCGACGCCAGCTCCGACGGAGCCGCCACAGTCAACCCCGGATCGGATAGCTGAAGAGCAGTAGGGACATTTTCGGGATGATGATAAACATATATTTTGATGTTTGAGTCAAAAATCCACCCAATGATTACAACAAGATTTAGAAATGGAAGAACACAATGGAAGATCAGCTTACACCCATGATGCAAAAGTATCTGGAGACAAAAAACGAATATAAAGATTGTATCCTGTTTTACCGCCTGGGAGATTTTTATGAAATGTTCTTTGAAGATGCTAAATGCGTCTCGAAAGAACTGGAACTTACTCTCACAGGAAAGAGCTGTGGATTAAAAGAAAGGGCACCCATGTGTGGTGTCCCCTTTCATTCTGCGGAAGGGTATATTACCCGCCTGGTATCCAGGGGATACAAAGTGGCCATCTGTGAGCAGGTAGAAGATCCTAAACTTGCAAAAGGACTGGTGAAACGGGAAGTGATTCGTGTTATCACTCCCGGTACTAACTGCAGCCCGGAAGCACTGGATGAGAGCAAAAATAATTACCTTATGGGAATCGTATCCACAGGAAACGAATTTGGTATCTCTATCGTAGATGTTTCCACAGGAGAATATCTTTTGACCGAAGTGGATACTCCGGGAAAACTCTTGGATGAAATCAACAAGTTCATGCCCTCTGAAATCATATGCAACGATGCATTCTACATATGTGGTATAGATGTTGAGGAATTAAAGGGCAGACTGGGGATCTCGATCTCTGCACTGGCTCCCCATTATTTTGATGAAGAGCTCTGCAAAAAAGCTTTGTGCCGGCATTTTTCTATCGCCTCACTGGATGGGATGGGATTGTCGGATTATTTTACCGGAATCATTGCTGCCGGAGCGGTCATGGAATATCTGGTGGAAACCCAGAAGACCTCTCTGGCACATATTTTGTCCCTTGTACCATATAGTTCGGGCAAATATATGCTGCTGGACCGCAATACGAGGCGAAATCTGGAATTGGTAGAGACCCTGCGGGAAAAACAAAAAAGAGGTTCCCTGCTCTGGGTTTTAGATAAGACAAAGACTGCGATGGGCGCAAGAAAGCTTCGGACCAGTTTGGAACAGCCGCTGATCGACAAAGAAACCATCCTGCGCAGATACGATGCCATCGATGAATTAAACCAGAACATGATCACCAGAGAGGAGCTCCGGGAATATCTGAATCCGATCTATGACCTGGAACGCCTTCTCAGCAAGATCAGTTATAAATCCGCAAATCCAAGAGATATGATCGCCCTGCTCAGTTCTCTGCAGATGCTTCCCCATATCTTGTTTTTGTGCAAAAATTTCAGCAGCCAGCTCTTTCATGAATTGAGCTGTGAATTGGATCCTCTGGAAGATCTGTGTACCCTGATTTCCTCTGCCATCAACGAGGAACCGCCTCTGGCTCTTCACGATGGCGGCATCATAAAAGAAGGGTATGATTCCCAGGTAGACCAGCTGCGGCGGGCTAAATCTGAGGGAAAAACCTGGCTGGCCTCTCTCGAAGCAGAAGAGCGGGAGCATACAGGCATCAAAAATCTGAAAGTGAAATATAACCGTGTATTTGGATATTATCTGGAGGTAACCAATTCCTACAAAGATCTGGTTCCCGATAACTGGATCCGGAAACAGACCCTGACGAACTCTGAACGATATACCACGGAAAAACTCAAAGAATTAGAAGATATCGTACTGGGCGCGGAAGAAAAGCTGTATAATCTGGAGTATCAGCTGTTCTGCCAGATCAGGGACCACATTTTTACACAGGTGGACCGTATCCAGCAGACCGCAAAAGCCGTCGCCATGATAGATATGATCACCTCCCTTGCCTATGTGGCAGAAAAGAATAATTATGTGCGCCCTGAGCTGAACGACCGCGGGGTACTAAATATCAAGGAAGGAAGACATCCCGTAATAGAGCAGATGATCGATCACGATATGTTTATCGCCAACGACACCTATCTGGATGAAGACTCCCACCAGCTTATGATCATCACAGGTCCAAATATGGCAGGGAAATCTACTTACATGCGCCAGACTGCTCTCATTGTTCTGATGGCTCAGATCGGTTCCTTTGTCCCGGCAGCATCGGCGGATATTTCCTTAGCAGACCGGATCTTCACCAGGGTGGGCGCCTCTGATGATCTGGCTAGCGGACAAAGTACCTTTATGGTGGAGATGACAGAGGTGGCAAATATCCTTCATAATGCCACAAAAAACAGTCTTATTATACTGGATGAGATCGGAAGAGGAACCTCTACCTTTGACGGACTCAGTATTGCCTGGGCGGTGGTGGAACACATCGTGGGAAAAAAGAACATTGGGGCAAAAACTCTTTTTGCCACCCATTATCATGAACTCACGGAACTGGAGGGCAAATTAGAGGGCGTCCAAAACTGCTGCATCGCCGTAAAGGAAGACGGTGAAGATATTGTATTCCTGCGCAAAATCGTAAAGGGCGGCGCTGATAAAAGCTATGGAATCCAGGTGGCAAAGCTCGCTGGAGTTCCCGAAAGCGTTTTGAACCGCGCCAATGAGATCGCCGCCCAGTTAGAGGCAGAAGATATCAGCCCTATCGCCGCCATAGAAGGAACCGGAGCCGGTTATCGTCTTCCGGAGAAAGAAACCGCTGTCTCAGGAGAGATGACGCAGTTATCCATCTTTGATGCGGTGACCTCTTTCAGTTATGAAGATATATTATTTGAACTTCGGGATATCGATTTATCCCACGTCACACCGATGGATGCCATGAATCTGGTTTACAAATGGCAGAATAAATTGAAAGATAAATGGTAAGCAATTGCCATTCCTGAAATGGAGGATCCGTATGATACGTCTTTTAGATCAGAATACTATAGATAAGATTGCCGCCGGCGAAGTGATCGAACGACCGGCGGCAGTCGTAAAAGAGCTTGTTGAAAATGCAATAGACTCCGGGGCAAATGCCATCACCATCGAGATCAAGCAGGGTGGCATTTCCTTTATACGGATCACAGACAATGGCTGCGGCATTCCGAAAGATCAGATTTCCCTGGCCTTCCAGCGCCATGCCACCAGTAAAATATCTACCATCGAAGATCTTCTCCAGGTAAAAAGTCTTGGTTTCCGGGGAGAGGCGCTTTCGAGCATCGCCGCGGTATCCCAGGTGGAACTAATCACCAAAGATGCCGATTCCATCATCGGATGCCGCTATGAGATCCACGGGGGAACGGAGATCACAAAGGAAGAGATTGGCTGTCCCGACGGAACTACCTTCATTATGAGAAATCTATTTTACAACACACCGGCTAGAGGAAAATTTCTAAAGACCAATGTGACAGAAGGAGGCTATATCAGTGATGTAGTACTCCATTTCATATTATCCCATCCGGAGATCCGCTTCAAATTTATCTGGGACGGAAAAATAAAGATCCAGACCTCAGGAAATGGAAATGTAAGGGACAATATATACAATCAGTACGGGCCGGACATTACGAAGGCACTGCTGCCGGTAGAAGTCAGCCAGAATGGCATGACATTGACCGGCTTTATTGGTAAACCGGAACTTTCCAGGGGAACCCGCTCTTTTATGAATTATTATATCAATGGAAGGCATATTAAAAGCCCGGTGATCCAGAAGGGGATCGAGACTGCCTATCAGGGCTTTTCCATGACAAACCGTTTTCCTTTCACTGCATTATTTCTGGAGATCGACAGCTCCTGTCTTGACGTAAATGTGCATCCTTCAAAAATGGAAGTACGCTTTACCAATCAAGAAGAAGTATTTGAACTGTTTCGCACCGGGCTGCATGAGATATTGAAGCAGACGACGCTGATCCCAAAGGTCTCTCTGGGAAAAGAAGAGCCGACAAAGAAGGCAGAAAGAAAGTCGGTAAGAACTCCAGTGAAGATGCCTGATATACCAAAGACACCAGAACCCTTTGAAGTAAAGAGATTCGTTCAGACACCTGCTGCCGCAGACTCCATGGCAACGAAAGCACCGCTGAAAAATGCACATCTCCCGGAAATAAAATATGAACAACAGTCCTTATTTCAAGAACAGCTGCTTCAGGATGAAGACGCAGTTCGTTTCCGCTTGATCGGACAAGTATTCGGCACCTTCTGGCTCATCGAATACAAGGATGAGCTGTTGATCATTGACCAGCATGCTGCCCATGAAAAGGTACTATACGAAGAACTGATGAAAGAACTGTCAGAGAATCATGTTTACAGCCAGAATCTGCTGGCCCCGGTGGTGCTCACCCTGACTCACCGGGAAAAGGAAGTTTTGGTGTCATATCAGGAGGCCTTTGCAAAGCTCGGTTTTGAGATCGAAGAATTTGGAGGCGATGAGTATGCGGTGAAGGCGGTGCCTTCCCATTTTCTACATCTCGCTTCCAGAGAGCTGTTTTACAGTATTTTAGATGAACTTCTGGAAAATCCGCAGGGAGGGAAAACAGAATTGATCACGGACCGCTGTGCTTCTATTTCCTGTAAGGCGGCAGTAAAAGGCAATCACACTCTTTCCTATTCAGAAGCGGAAAAGCTCATAGAAAAAATGCTGCAGGCGGAAGAACCTTATCACTGCCCCCATGGGAGACCAACTACGATTTCCATGACCAAAAAAGAGTTTGAAAAAAAATTTAAAAGGATCGTGTAACAATGAATAAAAAACCACTTATCATCCTCACCGGTCCCACAGCGGTGGGAAAGACTGCTGCCTCAATCCATTTGGCTAAGGCAGTAGGAGGAGAGATTGTCTCTGCCGATTCCATGCAGATCTACCAGCATATGAATATCGGAACGGCGAAGATCACCCCGGAAGAAATGCAGGGCATTCCCCATCATCTGGTGGATGCGATCCCACCGGATACCCCTTTTCACGTCTATGAATTTAAAAAAATGGCGGAACAGGCCATGCATGAGATCTGGCAGCGTGGACATATACCGGTCGTCGTAGGAGGCACCGGTTTTTACATTCAGGCACTTCTCTATGACATTGATTTTAACCCGGAAGAAAAAGATCGCTCCTACCGGGCAGAACTGGAAGAGCTTGCGATTGTAAAGGGAGCGAATTTTCTGCATGAACGGCTTAAACGTATCGATCCCGTTTCGGCAGAATGCATTCATCCCAACAATATCAAGCGGGTCATCCGCGCGCTGGAATATTACCAGGAGACGGGGACGCCGATTTCAGCTCATAACCAGCAGCAGCGGACCAAAAATTCTCCCTATGATTTTATCTATATTGTACTGACTATGAACCGCCAGAAGCTCTATGCGAGGATTAACAAAAGAGTAGAGCAGATGTTTGTACAGGGGCTGTTAGAAGAGGGTGCAGCGCTGATCCGACAGGGCTGCACCAGTGATATGACCTCTATGCAGGCCATCGGATACAAGGAATTATTCCCATACTTTGAGGGGAAGATATCCAGGGAAGAAGCGATGGCACAGATCCAGAAAGACACAAGACATTTTGCCAAGCGGCAGCTCACCTGGTTTCGCAGGGAACGGGATGTGATTTTTCTGGATAAGGATCAATTCGAAGAGGAAGAGGCAGTGGTTCGTGAAATTGTTCATCTGGCAGAGAAAAGGGGGATTATAAACCATGAGGAATGACAATAATTTATTATATAACATGTATCAGAAAAGCGGCATCAGCAAATCGGTCCTGGATTATGCCGGGCGGATCTGCAGTACTCTGGAAGAACGCTTCCGCACCATCGACGAGACCGCTGAGTACAATCAGCTCAAAGTTATGCAGGCATTTCAGAAAAACCGGGTCAGCGCAGAGCACATGAACGGAAGCACCGGCTACGGTTATAACGATGACGGAAGGGATACACTGGAGCGGGTGTATGCCCACATATTCCGCTGTGAGGATGCCCTTGTCCGCTCCCAGATCACCTGTGGCACCCATGCGCTGACTCTTGCCCTCTCGGCGATCCTCCGACCGGGAGACGAATTATTATCCCCGGTGGGCAAACCCTATGATACACTGGAGGGCATCATCGGTATACACGGCAAAAATGAGCCTGGTTCGCTGCGGGAATTTGGCGTCACCTACGCTCAGGCAGATCTTAAGGAAGACAGCAGTTTTGATTACGAAGCGATAAAAAATGCACTGAATGACCGGACCAAACTGGTGACGATCCAGCGCTCTAAGGGCTATGCCATGCGAAAAACCCTCTCCGTAAAACAGATCGGAGAGCTGATAACCTTTATAAAAAAACACGCCCCTCATGTGATCTGCATGGTAGATAACTGTTACGGAGAATTTGTGGATACGATAGAACCCGCAGAAGCAGGGGCAGATCTTGTAGTCGGTTCCCTGATCAAAAACCTTGGTGGCGGCATAGCGCCTATGGGGGGGTATCTCGCCGGGAGGAAGGATCTGATCGAACTGGCGGCCAACCGTCTGACGGCACCGGGTCTGGGAAAAGAGGTGGGCGCATCTCTGGGAACCAATCCCTCTTTTTATCAGGGACTTTTTTTTGCGCCAACTGTGGTGGCAAGTGCATTAAAATCCGCTATCTTTGCGGCCCATCTCTACGAAGGACTTGGGTTCACTACCAGTCCAGGCGCGACCGAAGAGCGTCATGACATCATCCAGGCCGTGGCACTGGGATCCCCGGAACGGATCATTGCATTTTGTGAGGGAATTCAAGCCGGTTCTCCCGTGGACAGCTATGTGGCGCCGGAGCCCTACGCGATGCCAGGCTATCACAGTGATGTGATCATGGCGGCAGGCAATTTCATTCAGGGATCCTCCATCGAACTCAGTGCCGACGCCCCCATCGAACCGCCTTACAGCGTTTATTTCCAGGGGGGGCTGACCTGGCAGCACGGAAAATTTGGAATTTTAATGTCGCTTCAGCGGATGGTGGATAAAAAATTAGTCGATTTGCCAAACAATTGATGAAAAAACTTTTGATTCAGTTAAACTTAAAAAAGCATTTGGAATTTTAATGTCGCTTCAGCGGATGGTGGATAAAAAATTAGTCGATTTACCATGACCAATGACGAAAAGTCACTGAAAAAACTTTTGATCCAGCTATACTTTTTAAAAAAATTATGGTAGAATAGACCATGTATGATTGGCAGTGATAGGGAATGGAGTAAAAATGAGCCAAAAATATTATACGATGAAGGATCTTCCTGAGTCGGAACAACCTTATGAAAAGCTGGAAAAATACGGGGCAGCCAGTTTATCTGATGCAGAACTGATCGCTGTTCTGATCCGAAATGGCAGCCATCACAAAAACAGTGTGACTCTTGCCTCGGAGATCCTGAATCTCCATCCGGTACACAAGGGATTAATGGGACTGCATTATTTGTCCGGTCAGGAACTCACGAAGATCCACGGCATCGGCAAAGTCAAAGCCGCACAGCTACAATGCGCTGCGGAGATCTCCAACCGGATGACCAAACAGCGCAAACCAGAAGGAGAGCGGTTTGATTCTCCGGGAACGGTTGCCGGATTTTTTATGGAAGAGATGCGGACAAAGGAGACGGAACATACTTTGGTTGTCTTTTTGGACAACCGCTGCCGGCTGATCCGGTATGAACTTCTGTTTGTAGGTTCCGTGTCTGCCAGTCTGGCAAATCCAAGGGAAATATTGAAAAAAGCATTGCAGTATGATGCATCTTGCTTTATCGTACTACATAATCATCCAAGCGGAGATCCGACACCAAGCACGGCGGATATTAAATTGTCGGAACAGCTGAAAACCGCCGGGGAACTCATCGGAATCCGGCTTCTGGATCATATTATTCTGGGTGATTGTCAGTATGTCAGTCTGAGAGAACGAGGACACATATGAGAATATATTGTTAGAGAGGATGAACGAAATGCTGGGAAAAGCGATAGGAATTGATTTTGGAACAAGCTCTATAAAAATTTATAAGAATGGGGAAGGCGTGATCCTTCACCAGAAAAGTGTAATTGCCATATATAAAAAGAATCATGTATTTGCGGTAGGGGATGAAGCTTTTGAGATGTATGAAAAAGCACCGGAGAACCTGGATGTTTCCTATCCCATCAAAAACGGAGTGATCGCGGATATCGGAAATATGCAGTCCATGATAGATTATTTCTTTACAGAGCTGAATGGTAAAAAAAGATTTAAAGGAGCAGAATACTACATTGCCGTCCCCACAGATATTACAGAGGTAGAAAAAAGAGCATATTTTGACCTGATCGCCAACATGAATCTCAAGTCAAAGAAGATCCATGTGGTAGAGAAGCCCATCGCCGATGCTCTTGGTATGAATCTGGATATAACAAAATCCACAGGAACTCTGGTAGTGGACATTGGGGCAAATACTGCTGAGATTTCGGTCCTCTCCCTGGGCGGTATTGTATTGAGCCGGCTCATACCGGTAGGTGGAAACCGTTTTGACGAGGTTATTATCAATAAGATCAAAAAAGATATGAATTTTGTCATTGGTGAAAAGAGTGCCGAACTGATCAAAAAAAATATTGCCTCCGCTTATGTGACAGATGAAACCATGGACATCTGCGGACGCAATCTGGTGACTGGACTTCCAAGCGAGATCACCGTGACCGGAGCCGATATTCACGACGCACTGGCTGAACTATTCCAAAACATTGTAGATTCCATCAAGATCATTTTGGAGAGAACACCACCTGAAATCTCTTCTGATATTTATAAATCCGGGCTCTATCTGACAGGAGGATCCAGCCGTATCAAAGACCTGGGTAAATTTATCTACGACGAACTCGGTTTGAAGGTAAATCTTTGTGAGGAACCGGAGAGCACAGTTATTATGGGACTGGGTGCAGTGATTGAAGATCCGGAGCTTGCCAAGCTTGCTCTTTAATACAGTTAATACAGAATGGAGAAAAGTGTGAAAATAAATTTTCACCCTGCAAGTTTGTGCGTATACGCACAAACTTGTAATGCGCAAAAGGCATGCGCGAATGGAGGAAAAGCATGAAAAAGAAAAGAAGAAGGAAAAAATTTTCCATTCATCCGAAGTATATCTATATATCCCTGAGTATCCTCTGTGCCCTTCTGGTCGTTTTAAGTTTTCGGTTCTCTGATCAGTTCCGCACCTTTAAGACGACTCTGGGAGATGTAGTAACGCCCATGCAGAGCGGGATCAATGCTGTGGGTAAATGGATCTATGGAAAAATGGATCTGCTTGACACCAAAGAAAAACTACTCGAAGAAAATAAAGAGCTGAAGCAAAAACTGGACGCCCTCAGCTATGACAATAAAATCCTGGCAGGAGAGAACAGCGATCTGGATAAATACAGGGAACTTTTCAAACTAGATCAGCAGTATCCGGATTACCCGAAAGTAGCCGCCACTGTCATCGGCAGGGACGGAAACAACTGGTTCAATCTTTTTACCATTGACAAAGGCAAAGAAGACGGTGTGGATGTGGACATGAATGTCATTGCAGGAAACGGGCTTGTAGGGATTGTCTCCGAGGCAGGAAAGCACTACGCGAAAGTTCGCAGTATCATCGACGACAAAAGCAATGTCAGCTCCATGTTTGAAAACACCGGAGAAACCTGTATGGTGAAGGGTAATATGCAAAGTATCTACAAGGGATTTATTGATGTCACCATGATCAGCAATACGGCAGAGGCAAAAGATGGAGATGCTGTGGTGACTTCCCGGATCAGTGATAAATTTCTTCCGGGGCTTTTAGTCGGATATATCTCCAACATTCGCGATGAGACTGACGGGCTCTCCAAGTATGCCCAGCTCACACCAGTGGTATCTTTCGATAAACTGGAAACTGTGCTGATTATTACAACGCTGAAGGATAATTCGGAAATTGAGGATATAAAAAACTATGATTAAACGACGAATTTCCACGATAGTGATCATATTCATTGGATTTATACTCCAGACAACCGCCCTGCATGCTATCGAACTGGCAGACGTGGTGCCGAATATACTGCTCATACTTACCGTCTGCTACTCCTATATGCGGGGAAGAACTTCTGGTCTGCTGACCGGTTTTCTATGCGGCCTGCTTTTGGACATGCAGTTCGGCAATGTGATCGGGCTTTATGCCTTTGTTTTTATGACCATTGGTTTTCTGTGTGGTTACTGCCAGAAGATTTATTTTACAGACAACTACATACTCCCGTGTGTACTCGTCGGAATCAGTGATTTGTTTTATGGCATTTATTATTATGTCACAGAGTTCCTGGTAAGAGGACGGCTGTATTTTGGTTTTGCTTTTACATCTGTCATTCTTCCGGAGATCATCTATACTCTGATCGTCTCTGTACTCATATTCCGCCTTCTCAACATGCTTGAGAAGTTTTTATCAGAAAAAAAAGAGGAGGTATAATCTGTGGTTACTGCGATATTTGATTATTTTAAAACACTGGTCAAATCGCGAATCTTTTCTCTGATTCTTGTATATATTGTTCTTTTCAGTATCCTGGTGGGCAGGTTATTCTACCTTCAGATCGTTCAGGGAGAAGAATATGACCAGAAAGCAACCATCAAAAATACAAAAGTAAAGACCCTGAAAAGCTCCCGGGGAAAGATTTACGACTGCAATGGAAAGGTCCTTGCCTCCAATGAGCAGAGCTATTCCATTACTATAGAAGATACCGGAGAGTTAAAGGATAATAAAACCACCAATGAAATGATTCTCAAATGTATTTCACTCATAGAAAAACATGGAGATAAACTCTCTGTGGAATTTCCGATCGAAATTACGAAAAAAGGGCGTTTTCGTTTTACGGTAGATAAAAAAGCCCAGCTGCGCTTTAAGCGTGAGATCTACTTCCTAAAGTCCGTGGACGATCTTACCAAAGAACAGAAGGAAATGAGCGCCGAAGAATGTTTCCGTTATATCCGGACCTCTACAAAGACCAACAACATTCATTTTTTTGATCCTCTGACCGGAGAAGAAAAAACCAAGGAACAGATGGAAAAAAAAGAGCAGAATTATGACGATGCCACTGCCTTAAAAATTATGAAAGTCCGGTATGCATTGATGATGAATACCTATCAAAAATATGAACCTGTTACAATCGCTTCGGATGTTTCCCCAGAAACAGTAGCAGCCATCAAAGAAAACTCTGCGAATATGACCGGGGTGGAAGTCAGTGAGGACACCAAACGGGTTTATTATGACAGCTATTATTTTTCCCACGTGATCGGTTATACGGGACTGATCTCATCGGACACCCTTGCCACTATGAAAGAGAAGGAAGACAACACCTACACCGCCGCCGACCAGATTGGAAAAACAGGCATTGAGCGAACCTACGAAGAGCAGCTTCGTGGAAAGAAGGGCAGCGAAACCCTGGTGATTGATAGCAGCTCCCGTGTGGTAGAGACGAAGGATCACAAAGATGCAGTGGCTGGAAATGATATTTATCTGACCATCGATGCTGATCTTCAAAAAGCTGCTTACAAACTGACCGAGAGAACGGTGGCAGGTGTATTGATTTCCAAATTAAATAACAGCAAGAGTGCAGGCTCCAAAGGAGACAAAGCAGATGATATCCGTGTTCCTATTTATGATGTATACTGTGCTATTATAGAAAACAGCCTGGTGGACATCACGAAATTCAACACCTCAGAAGCATCGGACCTGGAAAAAAGGATATATAATAAGTTTACTACCCAGAAAAAAAATACATTGAAAGGCTTAAAACGCCATTTAAAATATAACTACGGCGTAGCAGGCAATAATCTTTCTGAAACTTCAGAAGAATATCTGGATTATATCTATTCCCTGCTTCGCTCAGATGAGATTATTCCTACAGAAAAGCTGGACAAGACCGATGAAACCTACAATAAATATGCCAATGGCAAATTGAGCCTCAGCCGCTTTTTGATTTATGCCATATCGAATAACTGGGTCAGTCTGGAAGCGCTGAACGTAGGTGATGATTACTACAGCACAGAAGAGATCTACCAGAAAATCATGGACTATATATGGGAAACTCTGTCAGATGATACAGAGTTTGACAAAAAAGTTTATCACACACTGATCTATGATGACATCATCAGTGGGAGAGAGGTCTGTCTGCTCTTGTACGAGCAGGGCTACCTGAAAAAAGATAAGGCGATGACAGCCAGACTTCGTGCAGGGAGCATCTCACCTTTTGAATTCCTGAAATCCAAGATAAAATCCCTGGATATCTCTCCCGGTGAGCTGGGACTTACCCCCTGTGCCGCTTCTGTCGTGGTGACCGATCCAAACACAGGAAAGATTAAGGCTCTGGTATCCTATCCCAGCTATGATAACAATAAATTTGCTAATTCCGTGGATACGGAGTATTTTTCCAAGATCAACACCAATTCTGCCTCGCCAATGCTCAACCGAGCGACGCAGCAGAAGACAGCTCCTGGATCCACCTACAAGATGGTATCTGCCACAGCAGCGTTGGAAGAGGGCATAATTGATCCCTATTCCACAGTTACGGACAGACATGTATTTGAAAAAATTGGTCCCAATCCGCCTAAATGCTGGTCCAGATCCAGCCACGGAACCATCAACGTATCCCAGGCGATCCAACATTCCTGTAACTATTTCTTTTATGAGATGGGATATCAGCTCAGTGGTTTGACGGGAGGCGTTTTAAATAATGAACGGGGATTAAAAAAGTTGGAGCAATACTCTAAAATATATGGCTTGACAGATAAATCCGGTATCGAATTGTCAGAAG
Organism: uncultured Lachnoclostridium sp.; assembly: GCA_947369165.1. Classification (GTDB taxonomy): domain Bacteria; phylum Bacillota; class Clostridia; order Lachnospirales; family Lachnospiraceae; genus Eubacterium_F. The sequence goes on along the minus strand of CANBKJ010000051.1, from coordinate 10,382 downwards.
CAGAACCAAATGTATCCACTTTGGATGCCGTGCGTTCTGCCATCGGACAGGGTAACAGCAGTTATACACCAGTTCAATTATCCCGATATGTCTCCACCATCGCCAATGACGGTACCTGTTATGATCTGACGCTGGTAGACAAAACCGTGAATGTTGTAACGGACAAGAAAAAAACGAATAAAGCAAAGGTTCACAATAAACTGGAGATCAAGAATTCCACCATGAATGCCATAAAAAGCGGAATGTATATGGTAGTAAATAACGGAAGTCTTAAATCCGTATTTAAGGATGTTCCCGTAAAAGTGGCAGGAAAAACCGGTACGGCACAGATCAGTGCCAATGAGCCAAACCATGCATTGTTTGTCTCTTTTGCCCCTTTTGAATCCCCTGAGATCTCAGTAACTGTCGTTATTCCTAATGCGTTTACTTCCAGCAATGCAGCGACATTGGCAAGCACGATCTATCGTTATTATTATGATAAAGATTCAAGAAAGAAACTTTTAAAGAATACAGCCACTGCACCAGTAAGCAATTCAGGCAGTGTAGCCGATTAATACATAGTTATGGAAACGGAGAAATGCGTATGAATCATCCTGTTATCATTAAAGGAACAAAGTCTGGCATCATTGTACATCTAAAGGAAGAATTGCCCTTTGAGGAATTAAAAGAAAAGGTCTGTGAAAAGTTTAAGTCCTCCTCTGATTTTCTGGGAGATGCACAGATTGCCCTGTCTTTTGAGGGCAGAAAACTCAACGACGAAGAACAGCTGGAATTAGTGGACTGTATCACAGAAAATTCTAACCTTGAAATCGTCTGTGTCATTGACGACAATGCAGAGCGGGAGGCGTATTTCAGCCGTACACTGGAAGAAAAGCTGATGGCGATGAATACGAATACCGGTCAGTTTTATAAAGGAACCCTTCGCTCCGGGCAGGTGATCGAATTCGATACCAGCGTTGTAATATTAGGAGACGTCAATGCTGGCGCCCAGATCGTTTCTACTGGAAATGTCATCGTCCTTGGAAAACTATTGGGCAATGTTTATGCCGGAGCCTCCGGAAGAGATAATTCTTTTGTGGTAGCGCTGCAGATGAATCCGACGCAGATCCGGATTGGCGATGTGATCGCCAGAAGTCCGGATGAAAAACAAAAGACAAAGGTGGAGACCAAGATCGCCTTTTCGCAGAATGGAAATATTTACATCGAACCCCTGGACCGGGATGTTCTGAATGATATTTCCCTTTAAAAATAAATTGCTTTTTTACTATCATTCAAGTATTATAAATGATAGGGATATGGAAGGCTGACATCAGCCTTCCCATAAAGATTTGCAGAATGAAAGGACAGGTAAACAAATATGAGTGAAGTAATTGTTATCACATCCGGTAAGGGTGGGGTAGGAAAGACCACCACCACAGCTAATGTAGGTACCGGGTTGGCAAAAGAAGGCAAAAAGGTAGTTTTGATCGATACAGATATAGGACTTCGTAATCTGGATGTTGTCATGGGACTTGAAAACCGTATCGTCTATAACCTCGTTGACGTGATAGAAGGAAACTGCCGGATCAAACAAGCATTGATCAAAGATAAAAGATATCCCAATCTCTATCTGCTCCCTTCTGCCCAGACCCGTGATAAGACAGCTGTATCACCGGAACAGATGGCAAAACTCGCAGAAGAACTTAAAGAAGAATTTGATTACATACTGTTAGACTGCCCGGCGGGCATCGAGCAGGGCTTTCAGAATGCCATCGCAGGAGCAAACCGCGCGATCGTTGTAACAACACCTGAGGTTTCTGCTGTCCGGGATGCTGACCGCATCATCGGGCTCCTCAATGCTAATGATGTCAAAAAGACGGAGCTTGTGGTAAACCGTCTCCGCGCGGATATGGTAAAGAGAGGCGATATGATGTCCAGCGAGGATGTGGTAGAGATTCTCGCCGTGGATTTGCTTGGCGTGGTTCCAGATGATGAGAATATCGTTGTATCCACCAACCAGGGAGAGCCTCTGGTGGGGACTAAAACCATGGCTGGACAAGCTTTTGAAAATATCTGTAAGCGAATCATGGGAGAAGAAGTTCCCTTGTTGGATCTGTCAAAAAACAGCGGATTTTTATCGAAGATACGAAACAAGTTTAAAAACAACTAAAGAAGGAGATGAGTATTATGGGACTTGCAGATTTTTTCCGTAAAAAATCATCAGGAAATGTCGCGAAGGATCGCTTAAAGCTTGTTCTTGTTTCGGATCGTGCGAATTGTTCTCCTGATCTGATGGAGCAGATCAAGAATGACATCATAAATGTACTATCAAAGTATGTAGAAATTGATAAAGAGGGTTTGGATATTAAGATTGAGCAGACAGAATCCGAAGGAAACAACGGATCTGTTCCTGCCCTTTTTGCAAACATTCCAATTGTAAGCATGAAGCAGACAAAATAAATTTAGGGATTGAGTAGTGAAATTATGGTAAATATTAAAGAAAAGATCCAGCACTGGCTGACATCAAAGAGATATAACTGGAAAAACTATGATATAGGACTTCTTCTTGTGGTTCTTACACTATCTCTGATTAGTTCATATGTATTATCTTTATTAGGAATTCCCAATGTGGGCTCTTTTAAGCGCCAGCTTGTTTCTCTTATAGCAGGCTTATTTATCATTGCAGTGTTTTCATTGATTGACTACCATACCATCTGTATGTATGTTCCAATTCTATACATTATTTCAACCATCATGGTAGCATGTACCAGATTTTCACCACTGGGATCAAAGGGAGTGACAGATTCTTACCGTTGGCTGGATTTTAAAGTAGTTATGTTTCAGCCATCCGAATTATGTAAGATTGTGATTATTTTAACTCTTGCTACATTTCTTATGCAGCACCGGGACAGGCTTGACAGTTTTAAAACCTTTTTCCTCGCCTGCCTGATCGCCATTTTGCCGACAGCATTCATACTTGTACAATCGGACCTGTCCTCCAGCGTAGTGATCATGGTTCTTCTAGTCATTATGCTTATCTCATCTGGTATGGGACGAAAAATATTTGGACCGGTCGTCGCCGTGCTGATACCCATCAGTGGCTTTTTGATCTGGTACATCCAACAGCCCTTCCAGAAGTTATTGAAGCCATATCAGCTCCAACGTATAACAGGCTTTCTTAATCCAGAATCAGAAGCCCTCGGTATCATGTACCAGCAGAATAACTCCGTACTCTCTATTGCCTCTGGTAAACTATATGGTAAACGCCTTATGGAAGGTGCGTCGGAGAGTCGTAATTACAAAACAGTTGACGTAATAGAAAGTGATTTTATATGGACACCAATCAGTGAAGAATTTGGGTTTATCGGTTGTATGGTCGTTTTGGCACTGCTCTCTGTCATCATTATAAAATGTTTTATCACAGCCAAACGCGCCCGGGATTATATGGGCATGATGATCGCGATCGGTATTGGATCTATGTTCTGTTTTCAGATTTTTTTCAATATCGGCGTGGCCACGTCCATCCTGCCAAACACAGGACTACCCCTCCCATTTCTGAGTAATGGATTGTCTTCTCTGTTGAGTAATATGATGGCAATCGGCATACTGATCAATATCCGAATACAACCCAACCGGGGAAGCAGTTCCAGTTTTGCCGACAGCCTTAACAGTCATTCATAGATATTACGAATGACTGTTAGATGAGTACATGATAGATAGTTTATAAAAAACCGAAAATATTTTGACAAACGCCTTAAGGAGGTTTTTTGTATGAATATTGGGTTAATTGCTCACGACTCAAAAAAAATATTGATGCAGAATTTTTGTATCGCATACCGGGGAATTCTCAGCAAACATGACATATTTGCCACAGCTACCACCGGCCGTTTGGTAGAAGAGGTCACGAATCTCAGTATCCATAAATATCTAGCCGGACATCTGGGGGGCGAAAAACAGCTTGGCGCACAGATCGAAAACAACGACATTGATCTGGTCATCTTCCTTCGGGATCCATTGACACCAAAATCTCATGAGCCTGAGACTACGACGTTGTTCCAGCTTTGCGATGTTCACAATATTCCATTGGCGACAAATGTTGCTACAGCAGAACTTCTTGTAAAAGCTCTGGAACGTGGGGACTTAGATTGGCGTGAACTGGTTCGTCAATAATGATTATGTAATGTCACCGGTGACTGAAACTCCTACTGGTGACACTTTCGTCTGCTAGTTGTTACGCAGTCTTCCGCAAAAACTGATGGCATACAGGCCGCAGATCCCCACGATACCATATACAATTCTTGAAAAGAGCGACATAGAACCAAATAAAAAAGCGACCAGGTCAAATCCAAGAAAACCGATGAGGCCCCAGTTAATGGCTCCAATGATAACGATGATAAGTGCTGTATAGTCAAGTGCTTTCATGGTTTTTCCTCCTTATTCTTCATTTGATAGTATGATTATGAACGGTTTTTATCCGTATTATTCATGGATAGGGAGATTACTTTGCAGGAAAGGAAGCGTTTATTTTGAGTAATAATAAAATCGTGAAATATAAAAAACCTTTTCAGCCAAAGGTAGCCACGATGATTTTATTGATCATCATTGTATATGTCGCTGTTATCGCGTGGAATTATATCAAAAAAGAACACATCAGTATTTATGAAGTGAATGAGACAAGCATTGCCGACGACAGCACCATCTCTGGCTTTATTCTCCGAGACGAAAAGGTGATCTATTCGGAAAAAAGCGGGTACGTGAATTTTTATCATGCGGATCAAAGTAAAGTGGGAAAAAATGAGGTCATCTATACCATAGATGACAATGGATCCATCAGTGAACTACTGAATGATGTAGAAACGGAGACCAGTACGACAAAAGATGATATTGCAAAAATGCGGGAGGTTATCGGAGATTTTTATACGAATTTCAACCCTTCCGCTTATTCTGATGTAAAAGATTTTCATTATAATGTAGAAAACACCATATTTGAACAGAGCCGGGATAATCTCTACAGCGACTTAAAAAAACAAATGTCTGAAAACAACGTTAAAAGTGATTTCAGCAAATTCCGTGCCCAGACTTCCGGTATCATATCCTATTCCATCGATGGTTTTGAAGAGACCACACTGGATATGATATCTACCGAATTGTTCCAAAATGCAGCGTCCGTGGAACGAAAACAACTTAGTTCTTCGGAACATATCGAGAAAAAAGTCCCCGTGTGTAAACTGGTAACTAATGAAGACTGGAATATCGTCGTCCCACTCTCAGAAGGATTGTCCACCAAACTGAGAGATCTCACTACCGTCCGGGTAACGATAAAAAAAGATAACGTTTCATTTAATACGGCGCTTGAGATTCAAAATAATGGAGGACATGAATTCGCTGTCCTTTCTACCAGCCGTTTTATGGGTCGGTATCTCAATGACCGTTTTATCGACATTGAACTGAACTTAAATGCGGCAAGCGGTTTTAAAATCCCAAACTCATCCATTATCTCCAAAGAGATGACACTGGTTCCAGAAAATCTGGTTTCCGCCGGAGGTGACAACACAGAAAAGGGAGTTTTGCTGCTTACCTATAAAAAAGATGGTTCCTCTTCAAAAAAATTTGTGTCTTTGAGAGATTATTCCGTCACAGATGGCAGTTATTTTGTAGATCAATCCGTTTTAAAACCGGGCGATACCATTAGCAATCCATCCAATAACCAGGCTTACACCCTACAGAGCGCAGCAAAAGTGGAAGGAGTTTACTGTGTGAATACCGGCTACTGCCAATTTAAAAAAATAGAAAAAAAATACGAAAACAATGAATATACAATTATTGCTCCGGATACCAGAGGCGGGATCTCAAACTACGATCATATCGTTGTAAATCCGGATAAAATCAATGAAAATGACTTTGTGGAATAAAGGAGGCATCTCAAAATGGTTACAGAAAATCTCAGAATTGTGGAAGAAAAAATCTGCCAGGCCTGTGAAAGAAGTGGAAGAAAAAGAGAAGAGGTAACACTGATCGCGGTCAGCAAGACCAAACCCATTGAAATGATGGAAGAAGCGATGACGGCAGGAATCCGTGTCTTCGGCGAAAATAAAGTCCAGGAAATCTTAAAAAAAGAAGCAGCTCTCCCAAAGGATATTGACTGGCACCTCATCGGACATCTTCAGCGCAATAAGGTGCGCCAGATCGCCGGGAAAACAGCACGGATACACTCCGTGGATTCTCTAAGGCTGGCAGAGCAGATCCAGAAGGAATATGAAAAGATTCAACAGACAGCTAAAATTCTTATCGAGGTAAATGTTGCCAGGGAAGACTCCAAATTCGGGCTTATGCCAGAAGAAACAGAGGAAAGCATCCGAAAGATCGCAGTTATGCCTAACATTCACGTCTGTGGTCTTATGACCATCGCTCCCTATGTAGAAAACCCAGAGGAAAACAGGGTGCATTTTCAGAATTTACGGAAATTACTAGTTGACATTAATGGCAAAAACATTGATAATATTAGTATGGATGAGCTTTCTATGGGGATGACCGGAGACTATGAGGTTGCCATTGAAGAGGGTGCGACCTATATCCGGGTAGGCACAGGAATTTTTGGAAGCAGAGAATACGATAAGTAAAGGGAAGAAAGGGTAGAAATAATGGGATTGAATTCACTGTTAAACTTTTTTAAATTAGATGGAATAGACGACGAATATGATGATTATGAATACGATGACTACGAGGAAGAAACACCGGCTGCCAAGCCGGCCTCCTCTCGAAAAAACGCTGCAAATAATGAGTCCTATGAAGATTCTTCTAAGTCAAGAAGCGGTTTTCGGAACTCTAAGCCAAAGGTCGTATCTCTCAATCGTTCCATGATGGAGGTTAAGATCATTCAGCCAACTTCCTTTGAAGATTCCCAGGAGATCTGCAATACTCTTCTGTCATCGAAGCCGGTGGTTGTAAATCTGGAGGGTTTTGATCCCGATGACGCACAGCGCATTATGGATTTTATCTCTGGCTGTATTTATGCCATCAATGGAAAATATCATCAGATTTCCAAATACATCTTTATTTTTACTCCTGAGAATGTGGATATCAGCGGTGATTCTCTGTCTTTGGGAGACGGGACCGTTACCATGCCTACGATAAGCAGAGAATTCTAATACATTAGAGTTGTTGTGTTATACTTTGAATGAGAATCATATTAAGGGAGGAACATTATATGTTATCACTTATTGAATTACAGAATAAAAAAGTAGAAGCAAAACGAAAAAAATACGAACAGTACGAGATGGACACTTATCTCGATCTGGTATTTGATAATTATAAAAATCTATTGGAACAAAATAAAAAATTAGAGACAGAAAAGGCTGAACTCAATAAAAAAATCAAAACCCTGAGCGATGGTGTGCAATACTATCGTTCTATAGAGACCACGCTTCAGAAGGCGTTGATTCTGGCGGAAAAAACTTCCAAAGAGACAAAGGACGCGGCGATCCTCAAAGCAGAATCTATTGAGAAAGAGGCTCACAAACGCGCTGACCATATTGTTCAGAATGCGGAAGAAGAGTACAATAAGATCCGTAATAAAAGTATTCGCCTGGTTCAACAGTTTAATCAGTATAAACTTCAGCTCAAGGAAGCGGCCAGCGCACAACTACAACTGGTAGAAGGAGACGAGTTTGATATTTCCAAACCGGATGATCTGGAAAAACCATTGCATGAAACCACTTCTGAGGACGTCTCAGCCAATGTAACAGAGACCCCAGTGGAAGAGAACCCTCCCGTTACACCCGTTCGTGAAACAGAACAAAGGATCGAAAAGAAAGCTGCCGCCCCCTCACCGGTTGCCGCAGCGACTGATGAGAATAACACGCTGGACACGACCAGAGAAGAGATTCTCAATGCAGATACCATTGATCTTCGTACTACCCTAAATGCCGTAAAAACAGAAACCGAATTTGTTGAAATAAAGGAGCCTGCACCAGAACCTGTTATTGCGCCCGTTAAAGAACCGGAACCTCTTGATCGAATAGAGCCACCAAAAACAGCAGAGGTAAAGAATGCCTCCATTCTTGAGCCTGTCGCTGCCAAAACCATCGAGCCTATGGATGTCGTTTTTGAGGATGAATTATCCGCTGGCAGAGAAGAGAAACCAGAGAGGATCGAGCCAGCTTCCGACAAAAGAAATGAAACAGTTCCAACACTGGATTCACTATTGCAGGATTTGAATTTTAATAACAAAAAAAATCAGAAATCGGATGATCCTTTTGAATTTCTCGGATCTGTCGATGATTTTTAACCCAATTGTCGTATAAGGATTTACAAAGATATGAATACAAAATCACACACCTTTCATAAATAGACCAGTAAAACAAACATTATATTTTTTATAATGTTTGTTTTACTTACTTTTATTGACCGAATTACCAAATATGCAGCGTCTCATTTTCTGGCAGACAGAGACATCGAGCTGATCCCTGGAGTTTTAGAGTTTCATTATCTCGAAAACAGGGGCGCCGCATGGGGTATCCTGCAGAATCAGAGATGGCTTCTGATCACTATCACGGTACTGGTTCTGATTTTTCTTCTTCTAAGTTATTTTAAGCTGCCCGCAGCAAAGCGTTTTCATTTGCTCCGCTTTTGCCTTGTGCTTCTTGGCGCTGGCGCACTTGGTAATCTAATTGATCGTCTGATAAATCATTATGTCATTGATTTTATCTATTTTCGTCTGATCGATTTTCCCGTATTCAATATTGCGGACTGCTATGTCTGTATTTCGGCAGTCCTTATCCTGTACTGCCTTTTATTCCGATATAAAGACGAGGAATTAAAGTTATCAAAAGAAGGACATTAAATGTTATGGAACACCAAATTAATCTTACTGTAGAAGAGAGCGATGTTGGCAAACGGCTGGATACTTTTTTAGCTGCCAGCTTTATGGATTTGTCACGTTCTTATATTCAAAAACTGATCAAAGATCATCGGGTTGGAATCAATGGATATTTCGACGTCAAATCAAAAACAGCAGTGTCCAGCAGCGATTTGATCACCATACATCTGCCAGAGCCGGAAACCCTGACAATCACTGCCCAAGATATACCGCTGGACATCTTATATGAAGATCAGGATGTCCTGGTCGTCAATAAGCCAAAGGGAATGGTGGTCCATCCTGCACCGGGACATTACTCTGATACCCTGGTAAATGCGGTTATGTTTCACTGCAAGGACAACCTGTCAGGCATCAACGGTGTACTGCGCCCAGGAATTGTACACCGCATTGACAAAGATACCACCGGGGCCCTGATCGTGTGTAAAAATGACAGATCGCACAAATGTATTTCAGAGCAGTTAAAAGCCCACAGTATCACCAGAACCTATCAGGCGATCGTCTATCACAATTTTTCCGAGGAAAATGGAACCATTGATCTTCCCATCGGAAGACATCCCACAGACCGGAAAAAACGAACGGTAACGGATAAGAATAGCAAGAGAGCAGTGACACATTACACTGTATTAGATCATCTGGATCATCAATTTAATCATATTGAATGCCGCCTGGAGACCGGCCGCACCCACCAGATCCGGGTTCATATGGCACATATCGGACACCCTCTATTGGGAGATACGATCTATGGTCCCAGTAACGTCAAATTTAAAACACTACAGGGCCAGACCCTCCATGCAGGTACCATTGGTTTCGTTCACCCTACAACTGACGAATACATGGAGTTTGAGGCACCTCTCCCAGACTATTTTAAAAAACTACTAAAAAATCTAGAATAAATTGTGCAAAAATCCCCTTGACTTCGCAGTTCTATTGTAGTAGAATATAGATAATTTCTCTCGGTAGCTGTAAAAGAATTCTGGGGAGATTCTTGAAAAATACAAACAGGAAATTCTTTTTTAATGAGAAAGATATTTTTCTGTATACTACAGCACGAGAATGGGGTTTATGATAAGTTCTACAATTGAAGAATACGGTTACGAGGAGGTATGTAGAGAAGAATGAGTACGCAGAAAAAGGAGATCCGTCTCCATGAAGGTGAGCTAAATGTCATGGAACTGCTTTGGAGTAATAAAGTACTGGCAGCCAAAGACATTTCCAAGATCATTAAAGAATATATTGGATGGGAAAAGAACACCACCTACACCTATATCAAGCGCCTGATTGATAAAGGAGCCATCACCAGAGAAGATCCTGGATTTTTATGCCGGGCAGCAATATCCAAAAAGCAGGTTCAGGAGATCGAAACAAGCGTACTGATCAAAAATCTTTATAACGGTTCCATGGCAACCTTTATTCATGATTATTTTGAAGGAAAAAGTTTATCTACAGAAGAGATCCTGGAACTAAAAAAAGTAGTCAGCAACTGCAACTAAAAAAATCAGCGTACATAATGTAATAAGAACTAAAT
>CANBKJ010000050.1 GCA_947369165.1 uncultured Lachnoclostridium sp. | reverse complement strand
TTTATATACAAACGCTGTAGTTACAAAGGAAAAAATAAATGCTTTAATCACTAAATTCCCATTGAATGGAAATGTGTTTGTCATAAAGGAAATGGGTGAATTACCAAGAAACGAATATGGTAAGATTAAATACTAGAGGGGAAGTTATGATATCAACCAAGGTAAAAAAAATAGTTCAGCACGCATATCAGACAGTGCCTTTTTATATGAATGCCGCCAGTAGGGAAAACATTAATTTGAATGATTGGCTGAATATACCAATTACAGAAAAAAATGATTTGGTATTAAAAAACGATTCTTTTATTTCTGCAAATTATCTAGCGGACATGTTACAAAATAAATTATTGCATGCACATACATCGGGTACGACAGGAAAGTGTGATGATATTTATTGGAGTATGTCAGAGTGCAAGCGTTCACTTCTACCGCTTTGGATGGCACGAAGAACATATTATAATATTGTTCCAGGAGATAAATATTGTTATTTTTATTCAGCAAGAAGAATCGGAGAGGTGGATGTAGAAATTGAAGAGAATGAGACTTCGCTTGGCTTTTGTAAAAGTAATTTGAATGAACAAAAACTAATAAACATTTGGAAACGTATGGAGGAATATAAGCCGGTCTGGATAAATGCCCAGCCGAGTGAATTATTTCTTTTATGCAAAACGATTGAGAAAAATAATCTAGAAATGATTCCCACGTTGAGGTATATCGAATCAACAGGAGAAATGTTATTTCCCCATGTAAGGAGATATATAGAAGATATTTGGGGACTTCATGTCATAAACCAATATGGATGTTATGAGATGAATTCCATAGCTTATGAGTGTCCATGTGGAAACTTACATTGTTTTGAAACTAATATTAAGGTTGAGATATTAGATGAGGAAAACAGGGAACTTGAGGAAGGGATGGAAGGAGAACTATGTGTAACAACACTAAATAATTTTGCTATGCCTTTAATTAGATACAAGGTTGGGGATTATGGGCGAATTGTCCCTGGTACCTGTGAGTGTGGTGCAAAGAGCAAAGTAATCGAGTTGACATCTGGCAGAAGCAATGATTTTGTTACGGACAGTGAAGGGAATAAATTGTCTGCGTTTATATTTGTTAGATGTGTTGAAAATGTAAACCGGATGTATGAACATGCAATACTTCAGTTTCAAGTTGTGCAAAGTAATTTTAATGATTTTGAAGTTATTTTGGTAATAGATGATGAATTTGAATGTAATGAAATTGCCAATTGTTTTATGAATAATTTTTGGCAGGATTCTTTAAGAAACGCTCAATTCAAATTTTACTTTTCAGATGAACTTTTGCCTGACGAAACTGGAAAATTAAAGTGGTTTATAAATAAGTGTATATAGAAAGGTTATAGCATGATAGTTAATTTACCAACGATACAGAGCAACGTGGACTCTTCCTTGTGCCAGATGATAATTCCAAAGACATTTTATGATAATGGCTGGATATATAATTTTTTTTGTAAGCTTTATTATGATAAAGGAATTGGGGCAATTACTTTTGAAAATTATCATACCTTTTTTAATGAGGGAACGCTGCTAAAGCGCTATTTTGAGTATCCATGGAGGACAGATACAGACCTAAAGGATGTGTTACGTTTTTTAGTTTCTTATTTGAAGAGAGGCTATTTTATTCAAAATTATTTAGAGGATTTTATATACAATGGCAAAACCTATAAACCTTGTCTTCTTTTTTATGATTACGATGAGACAGCTGGACAATTGAAGTTTTTTTGCTGGGGTTATGACAATCAAATACAATCCATTTCCATGACAATAGAAGAATTATTTGCTGATATACAGAAAGCAAATATTGCGAGAGAAAAAAAGTTTAGATTTGATATGAAACGCTTTGTAAAACAAGAGGGATTGGGTTATAAAAATGATTTGGTGAAAAGACAGTTTAAAGAGGGAAAACTTAGAGGTATCAAATTTATTTATCATGTGGAAAAAATGAATGTCAGGCAGGTAGAAATTTCTATTTGCACATTTAGGGAATGGTTTGAGGTTTTTCAACAACGGCTTAAATTTTTAGGACAATCAGAAGAACTACATGGTGCTCCGGAATTTATGGAATTTATTAAGGATGAAACATTTAAGGACAGAAAGAAATATTTACGGAGACTTATCAAAATGTATAACGAGTTGTGCGAATTGTTTGCAAAGTCTGCCCAGGGGGAATTATAATAGTGAAAAAAGTACTGAAGAATTTAGAGCCTTGGATCCGTCCATATCTTGGCGATGCCTTTTGTTTTAGCACAATAAATGATACAGCCTTTGAATCGGGATGGGTCTATGACAAGTACATTCATCTGGAATTTACGCCTCAGGACGGACATATTAAGTATGCAGATTATGACTATTATGATTTTGTGCCAGATCAAGGGCTTTTTATAAAATCATATACGCAGATACCATTTTCATTTTGTACGCAGCAGTATGTATGCGGATTGATTATGGAGATGATAGATGATGGAGAGTATTTTTTTGCACTATGGGATGAAAATGTAGTGACAAATTTTTTATATAATGAAGATCAACAGGGAATTTTTGAACATGGCAGTTTTGTTTATGGGTATGATAGTGATCGAGAGATATTTTATTCCCAGGGTTATTTAAGAGATGAAAAGTGGAAAAAAGTAGAGATTCCCTATAGTGTTTTTTATCAGGCATTATCTTATTACCCGGAAAAAGGAGAAATTGCTTTTATTGGTTACAAACCTGTTGAAAATTATTCCTGGACTTTTGACTATAAGAAAATGAAAGAGGAATTAAAGATATATCAGGAATCTTTTCATATGGAATCAAACCGTATTTTGGATGCCAGAGCAGAAGAAGGTTATTTTGAGAGGTTACTGGTAGAGCATAGTATACATTATCCTTCATTATACTGTATGTATGAACATAAAAAAAATATGGTTAGACGAATCGAGTACTTGGTTGAGAAATGTTATATAAATGAGACGGATGGGAAAAGTTTAATGGCTCAAATTCAAGAAATTGAAAGTGATTACAAAAAAATTATGCTTTTTGGAATTAAGTATCTTTTGAACCAAGAGGATGGTCTTTTGGAAATGATATATAAAAAAGCCATGGGAGCTATTGAAAAGGAAAAAAAATTTATTTTTCAACTGCTGGAAAGTTTTGAGGCCGTTTTAAGTTCTGTTTAAATACAAAAAACTGAGGTTAAAATAGGCTGTGAAGACTAAAAAGAGAGCAGCAGGGGTAGTGTAAATAACTTATCCTCCGCCATCTCTCATTACTGTCTGCCAATCGAACTATTTAATCTCTTGCGGGGGGTGTCCAGCCACGACTTATTTCCACGGATAAGTTCATCGCAAAATCCGGCGACGTCCTTACCCGTGACATCCAGCACTTCAAGCCCGTCGGCAGCGGCTTCTGTAAAAAGATCGATCAGTTTATACTGTGTTTCAAGGGTATCCATACCATCTCCACCGGCAAAACTCCATATATAATCTGACATTTTTTCAAATACAAATCTATAATCTTTGGGCAGAGTGTTTACTTTTTCCATTTGTTTCCGATAGATCTTTTTGTCCTGGCGAATTTGAAAAATTTTACTGAACATGGCTTGACTCCTTCCTGTCAAAATATTCTGCTATTTCCTGGTTCAACTTATCACGCCGCGTTTTTCGGTTTGTGTTGGCAGCAAGAATTAGTTCATCACAAAATTTTGCAGCGTCATTTCCTATAACATCGGATAAATCTTTTCCGTCGGCGGCGCTGGTTTCAAACAGATCAATTAAATCATCGAAAATCGCCATATTCCATCCTTCTTCGCCGTGATGATACAGGTATTTTTGGATTTTTCTGAATGCAGTGCGGTAATTTTCTGGCAGTGCCTTTACCCGTTTCATTTTTTTGCAATAAGCGCTTTTTTCATCCAGATCACCTAAAACAACTTCAAGTATCGATTTGATCACCGTGACTCCTCCTTTAACTGATCGAGTTTTGAGACGATAAAATCCCATTTTTGCCAAAACTTTTGAAGTTCTTTGCACCCAGCATCGTTTAAGGCAAAAAACTTGCGCGGGGGCCCTATATCAGATGGTTTTTTTGTTATGTTCACTAAGTTGTTTTTTTCCAATCGGATTAGGATCGTATAAACAGTTCCCTCAACCACATCTGTAAACCCAAGGGCATTTAGTTGACGGGTAATCTCATAACCATAAGTTTCTTTTCGGCTGATAATTTCAAGAACACAGCCTTCAAGTATACCCTTTAGCATTTCTGTTAAGTTATCCGTGACAGCCACCTCCTACTCTGTATAAAAGATATGAAGTAATACTTAGTACTGCTATATCGTAACACATAGTAGCTGGGCTGTCAAGATATTTTGCATAAAAAGACGGCAGAAAAATTTTCCTGCCGCTACATGTCCATTAAGGTTTTTTCAATCTCTCATTGTTCCATAAAATACGCTGCTTGTTTTGTCTGCCTTTACAGATCGTTCTTTGCCAGTTCTCCGGCAATCTCCATCAAGTGCTTAATTAACTCGATGGTATCTGGGGTAAATTTTTCGATTGTGGAAGTCAGTTCCTGATCATACCTGTTTATTTCCCGTCCAAACAGGATGTAATCTGCCGTAACATTTAGAGCCTGGCATAGTTTAACCAGTGTCTGGGCAGAAAAGCCTTTATCTTTCATCTCTATCTCGTATAGAAATTTAGAAGATATTCCCGTTCTGGTTGACAGCAGTTCCCGTGTGTACCCCTTATGTTTTCTTAAACTATAAATTCTTTTTCCCATACCCAGCTTTTCTGTGTGCTTCATAATATTCCTCCGTTCACAGTAAATCGTCTATTTCTATAGTATATCATGTGACATGCGCAGAAATTGTCGAAAAAAGTCGAACAGAGGAAAAACAATTATAAGTCATAGATTTGCATTTTTTTGTTTGATGTGGTATCCTATGCTTTGAGCGGTATTCGTAGGAAACTGCATCAGATGATTATGTGTTGTCACTGCATTCTGATAGAACGGAAGGTGATAGCATGCAGATAGGTATAATTGGAGCAGGAAAAGTAGGGTGTTCTATGGGCAGGTATATGCGGGAACATGGACTCTTTTTGGTGGGATATTACAGCAGAAGTATCGAAAGCTCGGAGGAAGCCGGGATTTTTACGGATACAAAGGTATTTGAAGATTTAGAAAGCATTATAATGGCATGTGATATGCTCTGCATCGCCACACCGGATGACGCCATCGCGCAGGTGTGGGCAGAGATACGAAGGATATCAGAAGAATTTCCGGAGACATGCTCATTGGAACACAAGGTATTATGCCATTTCAGTGGCTCATTATCATCTGAGGTATTTTCTGGGATTGACAGCGCGGGAGCTTCCGGCTGTTCGATCCATCCTATGTCCGCATTCAGCGACAGATTTACATCGCATTATAAATTAAAAGAAGTGATCTTTACCATGGAAGGCCAGCCCGAAGCGTGCCGTGTTATGACTGGGGTTTTTTCTCTTTTGGGAAATAAGGTTCTGCAGATCGAGCCGGGGAAGAAGTCCTTATATCATTGCGCCGCCTCCCTTGTGAGCAATTTTATGATCGGTCTCTATCAAATGGGACTGGATTTGCTGGAGGAATGTGGAATCGGCAGAGAAGAAGGAGAAGAGCTTATTCAGCCGTTGGTGGAGAAAAATGTGCATCAGATGCTGTGGGACGGAGTGGTGAAAGCGCTGACCGGTCCGATCGAGCGGGGAGATGCAGGGACGGTTCAGAAGCATCTGTCGGTGCTTGAAGAGTCGGATGCACAGATTTACCGGCTGCTGGGGCAAAAGGTGCTGGCAGTGGCGGAAGAAAAAAATCCCGAAAGGGATTATGAGGCTATAAGAAATATAATAATAGGGAGCGCACAGGATAAAGTGTGACTCGATGGAGGCAATAATCATGAAAAATACTGTAATGACATTTCAGAAGGCAAAGGATGAAGGGAACAAGCTGACGATGCTCACCGCCTATGATTATTCCACCGCGAAGCTGTTTGATGAGGTGGGAGTAAATAGTATTTTGGTGGGAGATTCCCTGGGAAATGTGATCTTAGGTTATGAAGATACCATCAGTGTGACGATGGAGGATATGATCCATCACGGAGCTGCGGTGGCGAGGGGAGCGAAGGAAGCTCTTGTTATCATTGACATGCCATTTATGTCCTATCAGACTTCCGTGTATGATGCCCTGGTGAATGCTGGGCGGCTGATGAAAGAGGGACGGGCGGATGCTGTGAAGCTCGAAGGGGGAGTAGAGGTGTGTCCCCAGATCAAAGCCATCGTAGAGGCGGGGATTCCGGTCTGTGCCCATATCGGTCTGACACCGCAGTCCATCAATGCCTTTGGTGGTTTTAAGGTTCAGGGAAAAAGTGAGGCGGCAGCGAGAAAACTTTTGGAAGATGCCAGGGCGGTGGAGAAAGCGGGAGCCTTTGCCGTGGTGATCGAGGGGATACCGAGGAAGCTGGCAGATATGATCACAGAACAGCTCAGGATTCCGACGATTGGCATCGGCGCAGGAAATGGATGTGACGGACAAGTACTTGTTTATCAGGACATGCTGGGAATGTTTTCTGATTTCACACCAAAGTTTGTGAAGCGGTTTGCCAATATCGGCGAGGTGATGAAAACAGCGGTGAAGCAGTATATCGGGGAAGTGCAGAGCGGGGCATTTCCGGCGGAGGAACACGAGTACACAGTAGATGACAGTGTGATTGAGAAATTGTATTGATGGAAGGGGAAATTAAGATGCAAATTGCTGAGACGATAAAGGATGTCAGAGAACAGGTAAAGGCATGGAGAAAGGAAGGCCTGTCTGTGGGACTGGTACCCACTATGGGATATCTTCACGAGGGACACAAAAGTCTGATTGACAAGGCTGTGGAGGAAAATGACCGGGTAGTGGTCAGTGTGTTTGTAAATCCGATCCAGTTTGGTCCCAGCGAGGATCTGGCGAGCTATCCCCGGGACCTGGAACGGGATGGAAAAATCTGCGAAGAGGCAGGAGCAGATCTGGTTTTTCATCCGGCAGATGAAGAAATGTACTTTGAGGATTTTTGCACCTTCGTGGATATGGATGACCTCACGAAAGGGCTTTGTGGCAAGTCCAGACCTACCCATTTTCGAGGTGTGTGTACCGTGGTGTCGAAGCTGTTCCACATCGTATCGCCGGACCGGGCATATTTTGGCCAGAAGGACGCCCAGCAATTGGCTGTGATCCGCCGCATGGTAAGGGATCTGAATTTTGACCTGGAGATCGTGGGCTGCCCTATTGTGAGAGAAGCGGACGGACTGGCGAAGAGTTCCCGCAATACTTATTTGAATGAAGAGGAAAGGAAAGCGGCGGTGATTCTTCATAAGGGTTTATCCGAGGGAGAAAAGCTTCTGCGGACTGGCGAGAAGAGCGCAGAGAAGATCGTTGCGGCCATCCGGGGAATTATAGAAAGTGAAGCGCTGGCAAGAATCGACTACGTCGAGGTGGTGGACTGGAATACATTGAAACCCGTAGATCAGATCCAGGGAGAAGTTTTGGCAGCAGTGGCTGTCTATATTGGAAAAACGAGACTCATCGATAATTTTATCGCTTAATATAATTCACAAGATAAGTTCTACAGAGAACCACGAACAATAAGTATCTGGTTATATTATGCAGAATGCAGTTATTAGGAGAGACGACGGATGGACAATATACAATTTGATCTGGTTACGGAGGAATTAAATCCTACTTTTTTATTTGGGGTGAAGATTGACCGCAAAGAAAGTGAAAATAATTACCACAGCCATGATTTTCCAGAGATTGGGGTTATTTTGGAGGGTGAGGGGCTTTATCATCTGGATGATGAATACATACCGGTGAGAACTGGGGATGTACTCATCTTTAATCCGGGAACGAGACATGAGAGTATCATCGGTGACAGCGATAAGGGGCGGGTGGAATTTTTTTTCGGTTTTACCGATGTAAAGTTCTGCGGCATGAGACCGAATCATATCGAGCTGAGAGACGGCGGAAATGTTCTGCATACGAAGGGAAAGACACAGAGAAGGATATTCCGGATCTGTGAGGAGATGGTAAAGGAAAATCAGACAAGGATGCCGGGGCGCTATTTTATGCTTAAATCATTTCTTGTACAAATGCTATTAAACATTGTCAGAGAGCAGACAGGACAGGTGGAACTGGCAGAGGGAAAAGAATTTAATTATGCGGGAAAGAAAGATACTGCTGAAAAGATCGCTGACTATCTGGAGGAACATTATGCAGATAGGATCTCGCTGGACCAGATCGCAGAAAATATGTATCTCAGCCCATTTTATATCTCGAAGATTTTTAAATCAGAGATAGGGGAATCTCCGATTCATTATCTCATTCGTGTGAGGATGGAGAAGGCGAAAGCGCTCCTGGAGTCGGGGGTTTCTCTGTCCATAGGAGAGATCGCCGAGAGAGTTGGTTATGAAGATGCTTATCATTTTAGTAAGCTATTTAAAAAAGCGTATGGTGTCTCTCCTTCTAAGATGCGAAAGGAAATCTAATAATACGTGGGAGGCAGTCTGAAAGATTTCAGGCTGCCTCCCACGTATTTATATGGTATAGGAAAGAACTATGACTTCCTTTGACGCGAATTTCCTATAATATATACTTTTCAACATTTCCTTTTAAGGTATTCGAGCTGGTAAGGAGTTCTTCTGTGCTGGAACAGCAGGTATCTGTCATGGATACATTTTCTTCGCCAAGCTTTACGGAGACCAGGAGTTCTGATTCAATCTGCTGGGTGTGATCCAGCAGGGAATCCAGGATGTTGGTAATCTGTTCCATCTTTTCTGCCATTTTACGGTTATCACTCAGTGAGGCAAGAAGGGTTTCTCTTGTGTAGTCCGCGATCTCGATCCCTTCCCTGACGTAGGAATTATTGTCGTTGATGATCTGGGCGATCTCAAGGTTTGCCCTCATGGTATCCTCGCTGAGTTTGCTGATCTCGCCAGCTACCACAGCAAAACCTTTTCCGGCTTCTCCTGCCCGCGCTGCCTCGATGGAAGCATTCAGCGACAGCATCTGGGTCTGGGAAGAAATACTTTCTATCTTATTTACAAATTCGGAGATGGACTCGGAACTGGTCTGGATCTGGCTTATGCTTTTTGTCAGTCTTTTCATTCCGTTGCTTCCAATATCATTCAGTGCTTCGCTGTTGACAGCGATCGCCTCATTGGTGTTGGTGATCTGCTCGTGGATCTGCGTCATGTCCTGACGGAACCGGTCAAATTCCTGGCGGAGTTCTCCCATGGAACGGGTTTGCTCTGAACTGTTGCCGGCGATTTCCTCTGCCACGGCGGCAATGTGTCCGGAAGAGGTATTCAAGTCTGCGGAGACGGTATTGATGTCTCCGATGATGTTTCTAAATTTTTCTATGATCTGGTTGATGGCTGACTGAATTTCCACAAAATCCCCGCGGTAGGTGATCTCACTTTTGGCACTGAGATCATTGTCAGATACCTGGGATAAGATCTGCCGGATGTCCTGAATGTAACTTCGTAAGGTTGAGGTCATGGTGTCCAGAGCATCCTGTAATTCTTTGATGTCTTTGATGTTTGTATCTTCGCCAAAATGCACATCCAGCTGGCAGTCGGAAAGCGCCAGGATTTTTTCTTTGATGTGCTCAAAGGGTTGGAAGCCTTCGGTGATCACCCTGGTGATCAGCTTTTTCACCCCGATGATATAGAGAAACAGGATCAACACATAGGCAAAGATCAGCAGGGCAAACTGGATCATAATGGTTCTTGTTCCAGTACTGACATAGAGTTGATAGGAGATCTTTTCCAATGGCACAGCCGCAGTAAAATAATAACGAAGACCAGAGGTGCGGATCAATGAACTTTTATTTTCCTGGACAGAGCCAAAAGGGGTGTCCGCTGTTTTTACAGAATTTTTATCTGTCATAGCATAGTTCTCCAGAGGGCATGTCACGATAGTGCCTTCTGAGGAGATCAGGCTGACCATCTGAAGATCGGTACAGAAACTGTTTATGGCTTCCTGAAGGGTAGTCAGCGTGATATCAATGGCGAAGACGGCATCGGTGCCGGGGATCGGCTTGGATATCGTGATACAGAGTTCGCCGTAGGTGGCATCGACATAGGGTTCGGATACAAAAAGCCCGTCATTTTTCGTGGCTCCGGCATACCATTCCCGTTCTGCCACGACGTAGTCATCTTCTGGAATCCAGTTGTCGCTGCAGATCATTTTTGTTTTAAAAGAAGGGGATCCGATGTATGCGCTAAGAAGATCTTTGTGTTCCTTAGCGGCGGTCTCCAGATATTTTTGTGTTGCGTCATAATCATTCATGATATCTGTATTGTAGCTGATATAGGACATGAATGAATCGAGAATACTTATTCTTTCATGAAACCAGCTTTCTACATTATGGTGGCTCTGGGATTTCAGCATTGCATGTTTATCCTGAAAGGAAGTGATTTCAAGCCAGCCTACCAGGACCAGTGCCAGCGTAAGAATAGAAATGATACTGATTCTAAGGTACTTTACAATTTCTTTTTGAAATTTTTCACTGTAGCTTTGCATTTGCTTTTCCTCCAAATGGTCATAATTATAGACATTTTATCATAGAGAGCCTCTGTTTGGCAATTACATAATTTTGATTTTATGTTGAAAAAAGAAAATAAGTATAATAATATAATATCATAAAAAAGGAGCAAAGAATGCAGCCTGGCATTGCCTGGCTTAAAGATGGGAGAATGACATGAAGAAAATAGCGATCGTTGAGGATGATCCAGTGATCCGTGGCCAGCTGGCGGACTTTCTCGTAAACAACGGATATAAATGCAGCATTGTGACGGACTATGGGGATTGTTCAGGGCAGATCCTTTCGGCGGAGGCAGACATGGTTCTCCTGGATCTGACACTGCCGGGAGCGGACGGGACTGCGATCTTAAAAAAGGTCAGGCAGAATTCAGAGGTGCCTGTCATCATCGTGACAAGTAAAAATACGGAGATGGATGAAGTGATCTGCATGAGTTATGGTGCGGATGATTTTATTGCCAAGCCCTACAACCCAGCGATTCTTTTACTGCATATAGAGGCGGTATTTAAGCGGCTTGCCCACTCTTCCGAACAGACAGTGCTTACCTGTGGCAGCCTGCGCCTGGACAGAGAGAGAGGAATTCTTTATATCAGAGAAGAAGAGGTGGATCTGACGAAAAATGAGATGAAGATACTCGTATATCTGATGAGACATCAGGGAAAGATCGTGGCAAGGGAGGAACTGATCAGCTATCTCTGGGATACGGAAGAATTTGTGGATGATAATACTCTGACGGTAAATGTAAACCGTGTCCGGGCGAAACTAAAGGAATATGGTGTGGAAGATCTGATCCGGACCAAGAGAGGGATCGGGTATGTGATGGGATGAGAGGAAGAGATTTTTTTAAAGAAAAGGTGGGATGGATCGTCATCTTGTGGCTGCAGATGCTGCTGGTGGCACTAATCGGTTTTGCATTGGAAGTTCACCCCTTTTTCTGGGGGAGCGTAGTATTCCTGGAGATGGTGGTTCTGGCTTTGATGTGGGTGTGTGAATACCAGAAAAAGCATAAATTTTACGGGGAGTTGTTTCATAACCTGGAAGAGCTGGATAAAAAGTACCTGATCACAGAGATGGTACGCAGACCGGAGTTTCTGGAAGGCAGGCTGCTCTATGATGCGTTATATGATATCGACAAATCCATGAATGAGCAGGTGGGAGATATGGGGCGTCTGGTCCGGGAATTTAAGGATTATGTGGAGATGTGGATCCATGAGATCAAGATTCCCATCTCAGCGTTGTCTCTCATGAACTATAATGAAAAGATAGATATCGGAAGTTACCGCGTGCAGGTAGCGAAGATCTCCCAGTATGTGGAGCAGATCCTGTATTATGTACGTGCGGATGCGCCCCAGAAGGATTATCTGATGAAAAAATGCCGGCTGGACCAGCTGATCAACGAGGTACTTCTGGAGCATAAGGAAGAGCTGATCGAAGGTCACTTTAAGATTTCGAAGGAGAATACAGAAGTAACTGTTGTATCCGATGCCAAGTGGATCAAATTTATGCTGGGGCAGATCATAAGTAATAGTGTGAAATATCAAAAACCAACGAAGCCTTATATTGGCTTCGATGTGGAGGAGAACTCCGGCAAGGTGAGATTGTCTGTGGAAGATCATGGTCTTGGTATCTGTTCCGGGGATATCCAGAGGGTTTTTGAAAAATCTTTTACCGGAGAGAATGGAAGAAAAGTGTCCGCCTCTACCGGTATGGGATTGTATATCTGCCGCAGGATGTGTGAGAAACTGGGACACCGGATCTGGCTGGAGTCAGAGGAAGGAAAATATACAAGAGTTACGATAGAATTTGGCATGGATGATTATTATTTATGAAGTCATATAGCAGGAAAAAACATATAAAAAAGCTGGAAACCTGGCAGGGTATTCCAGCTTTTCTATTATTTTATTCATTTTCTGGCAGGAAACGTGCCAATACCCGTGTCAGAACGTCCATATCAATAGGCTTTGAGGTATGGGCATTCATCCCATGATCCAAACATTTTTTTACGTCTTCGGAAAAGGCATCCGCTGTCATAGCGATAATCGGCAGATCGGAATCAGAACGGTCCAGTGTACGTATCTTTGCGCTTGCCTCATATCCCGTCATAATCGGCATACGGATATCCATGAGTACCGCATCATAATAGCCTTCTTCTGAATTCTCAAACATTTCTACGCATATCTGGCCATTCTGTGCCCATTCAACTTCCATGCCTATGCTGGTAAGAAGTTCATTGGCAATTTCATAGTTGAGGTCATTGTCTTCTGCCAGTAATATTTTAACACCATTAAAGTCTCTTTTCTTTTTCGTCTGTTCCTGATGTTTGCCCTGGATCGGCTCCATAAACTGCATAAGTCCATGGTAAAGGGTGGATTTGAATAATGGTTTGCCAATGAATCCGCTGATGCCGACGCCTTTGGCATCTTCTTCAATATCACTCCAGTCGTAAGCGGATATGAGAAGAATTGGAATGTCGTTTCCAAAACGTTTACGCAGCTCCCTTGCGGTTTCGATACCACTCATTCCCTGCATCTTCCAGTCCAGCAGTACGATCTGATAGTCATTGTGTTTTTGTAGATGATCTTCCACCATCTCGATGGCAGACTGACCGTCAAGGGTCCAGTCACATGTGACAGACATTTCTTTAAGATTTGCTGCGGTATCTTTACACAGCTGCTCATCATCGTCCACTAGCAGCATATTCCAGGGCGGAAGAATCATATCTGCCTCGGAGATCGTAGCCCTTTCCAGATCGAGGATAACGTGAAATTCAGTTCCTTTCTGAAGTTCGCTGTGGACCTCTATCGTTCCTTCCATGGCATCGATGATATGCTTGTTGATTGCCATGCCAAGACCGGTTCCTTCTGTTTTGTGTACTCTCAGATTGTCTTCCCGTACAAAGGCATCAAACATTTTTTCCTGGAATTCTGGCGTCATACCGATGCCGCTATCCTTGATACGGAAGTTGACACGGACAAAATTGTCGCCCTTTGGTGATTCTTCCTGGTCTACATAGATATGGATCTCACCGCCTTCTGGTGTGAATTTGAAGGCGTTGGACATGAAGTTGATCAGAACCTGGTTCAGCCGGACGCTGTCACAATACACATTCTCAGACAATATATTGGATATAAATATATCAAATTTTTGATTTTTAGCTTTCACCTGTGGCTGGATCACGCTCACAATGCTTTCCATCGTTTCCCGCAGTGAGATCAGCTCTATGTTCAGTGTCATTTTTCCGCTCTCGATCTTTGACATATCGAGGATGTCATTGATAAGTCCGAGAAGATGCCGGCTGGACAGTGTTATTTTCTTCAAGCAGTTCATCAGCTGCTCTTTGTTATCAATATTTGCTGTGGCTATTGTAGTCATACCCACAATGGCATTCATAGGAGTACGGATATCGTGGCTCATATTTGACAGAAACTCGCTTTTTGCCTGGTTTGCCTTGATGGCCTCATTTCGCGCCTGATTTACCTCTATAAGCTGGTTTTTCGTCAGCTTATAAAATACCACAAATACCACCATAAATATAATGTACATCAGCAATAATGCCATTAAAAAGGAGCTCAGTCTCTGATCGTCCAGGTCAAGTATAATATCATCCAGAGAATCATAGGACATAGCTGTCACCAGATACCATTCAGAATATGAGAGGGGTGTACAATACACACATTTTATCCCCTCATTGGTGGAGATAATATCGGAGTATAAAACTCTATTATTTATCGCATTCTGAAAATTCTTTACATAATAATCCACGCCCCGCTCATCCGTATCGAGCACCATTTTATTTAGGCGTTCATAATAATTATTTACTACGGCAGTACCACTCTTTATGACAAAATCGCCGTTTCTTCTTATAATGTGTGAATATGTCTCGGTATTTTGATCATCAAGAGAAAGTGTGTCACTTATAAATTTAATATCAATACCGCCTACCAGTGCCATACTTTTTTTTCCGTCGTTCATTTGATACTCGCAGGGTACTCCCAGCAGTACAAGTTCTAATTCCGGGTCAGGGGTACTTGCGATGGCTATCTTTTTATCACCGTTTTTTAAGGAAGCAAAAAAAGGTTCGGAGTCAGCGATGGTTACATCGTCGCCGAGAATCCGTTCCACACTGCCGTCTTCCGCATAAAGCCCCAGAAAGTTAAAATTTCTGGAGGCAGCGCCTGCTGCCATAGCTTCTATCAGTTTATCGCCTTTCAGGTCTCCGTCAGGTGGTGTTGCGTTGATCATGCCTTCCACCTGGGACAACTTGATATCCATCGTTGTCTCAAAGTGCTTGGTAATCTCCGTACTCATTCTCTCCATATAAAAATTTCCGATCTTGACGGACGTTTCCCTGCTCTTGTCTGCCATGCGGTTCATAAGGAAGATAAATATGCATGCACTTAATATAAATACCAGAATAAAGCTTCCTATAAGAAAGCGGGATGTTTTGTTTTTCATATTATTCACCTCATATATGACTAAAGTACTTTGACCCTGTAGAATACTGTAAATTGTTGTTTGGCTGCCCCTGAATGATACCACGAATTGCTTCGCACTGCGTGATCCTGGTATCATTATATAACAGAAAGGAAAAATCTACAAGACTTGAAAATATCACATTTACTCAATTGATATTGTCTTAGTAAGTTGCTATAATAAATAAAGCATAATTGTTCCCGAAGGAGGCTGGCAGTATGAGAACAAAAATGGTACAGAACAGGGTATTGATCGTGGAGGATGAGATCTCCATTGCAAAGATGATAGCGATGAATCTGAAAGTGGCGGGGTACGAAACCAGGATGTTTCATGATGGCAGAGAGGCGGCGGAAGCGTTAGAAGAAGAGCACGACTATGATATTGCCCTGCTGGATGTCATGCTTCCAGGAATGGATGGATTTGCCCTGTTTGAAATTGTCAACTCCTTTGAGATACCAGTTATATTTTTGACTGCGAAAGACGATATTAACTCGAAGATACAGGGGCTGCAGGGTGGAGCAGAAGATTATATCGTAAAGCCCTTCGATATGCTGGAGCTTATGGTGCGGATGGAAAAGGTGCTGGAGAGGACGAAGAAACTCGGTGATATCATCCGCATTTTAGATGTGGAGATCAATTTTCTGGAGCATACCGTCAGAAAAAATGGTGAAGAGGTATTATTGAAGCCTATGGAGTTTGATCTGCTCTGTGTGCTGGCACGGAATAAAAATATCGCTATATCCAGAGAGGAGCTTCTGCGGCGGGTGTGGGGGGTGGATTATCTCGGAGAGACGAGAACGGTAGATGTGCATATCGGGCAGCTCAGAAAAAAGCTTTCTTTAAATGACAATATAAAAACTGTTTCTAAGATGGGTTACCGGCTGGAGGAATAGATCATGAGATTAAAGACAAAGATTATTCTCATTTGCTGTATCAGCACTTTGTGCTCATGCGCCCTCTGCAGTGTGGCGGTTTATGGTCTGGTAAAAAAATTTTCACTGGAGGCAGCAGAAGGACAGAGTTTTAAAGATGTGACAGACGGGATCTCACAGCTGGAAGACAGATTTAAAGCAATTAGTGACGACATGAGTTTTTCCCTGGATACAGAAGTTCTAAAATACATTCTCAAACAGCATAACGATGATCTGATGGTCTGCTTTTCCACAGAGAAGGATGGGGAGGAGATCTATAATGAAACGGTTTTTGAACAGAAGGAGCTGAATGCTTTAGAGTATGGGTATCTTTCTGATCCTGACCTGAAGATGGCACAGATGAAGTGGGAGGACCAGCATTTTTTTGTTTATAAAACATACATAGGGGACAAGTGTATTCTTTATAAACTGGAGGATATCACCTATGTGTGGGAGCGCATGAGACTGCTGGGATTCGGTCTGGTGGTTGTGACCTGTATTATCACGATGGCGGTCTGCCTGCTGCTTTTCATGGTGTTAAATAAGGTACTTTTCCCTCTTCAGCAGTTAAATGCCGGGGCAAAACAGATCGCCAGAGGTCAGTACGATGAGAGGATTCAGGTGGAGAGAAAGGATGAGATAGGAGAATTAAGTGAGAACTTTAACCAGATGGCAGAGGCGGTGCAGTTCCGCATTGAAAAGCTAAAGGAGGCAGAGTGGAAGAGAACATTATTTATGGGAAATCTGACCCATGAACTGAAAACCCCCATGACAGCGATCTCCGGATATGCCAGGACACTATTGACAGTAAAACTCCCGGAAGAGGATAAAGAAGAGGCACTTTCTTATATTTATGAAGAAAGCTGCCGGCTGGAGAGGCTCTCACGAAAGATGATGGATCTGCTTCTGTTGGAGGAAAATGAAAACGTTCATTTTGAAGAAATAACAGCAGGTATTTTATTTCATAGAGCGGCGGAGGCCTGCAGCCATAGTCTGGAGCAGGACGGTATCCGTCTGGAATGTCAGGAAAAAGGAGAGGTTTTTCTGGTGGATGCCGACTTGTTTACTGAGGTACTGATCAATCTGATCGACAACGCCAGAAAGGCTAGCCAGAGGGGAGACCGGATCCTTCTTTCCGCCACAGGGAATACCATCTGTGTCAGGGATTTTGGAACCGGTATTCCAGAGGAGGAGAGGGAGAGAATTCTGGAACCATTTTACATGATCGACAAGTCGAGGAGCAGAAAAAGTGGTGGCGCCGGACTTGGACTTGCCATCACAGCGATGATACTCAAAAGGCACAACTGCCGCATCCGGATCGAGAGCGAAATGGGACAGGGAACTCAGATGATTTTACAATTTGTTTAAAAAACGATGAATACTTGGTGAATGCGTCCATGTTAGAATGATTTCAACATGGACGTTAGTAGTTTTTACAGGAGGGAACAGGCATGAGAAAGAAATATGTTGTACTGATGTTATCAGGAATAATAGTTTTTACACTGGCTGGATGCGCCAGCAATCCGGAGAAATCTGTGGTTAAAGAAAAGAATATGGATAAAATGCTGCAGGAGGCACAGAAGACGGGTGATACAAATACTTACAAGCAGATCAAGGAAGAAGTGAAAAAGTATGAGACATACAAGACTCGCATTGAGGATAACAAATTAAAGGTTGTTGTTGATGTGGATGCAAAGGTAGAGGTGCCGGAAGTAGAAAAGCTTTCGGTATACCGGGTGCGGGCACAAAAGATCAAGCAGGATTTTTTAGACCGCGTTCAAAAGACTCTGACCCCGGGGATGGCTTATTATGACGGCAGTAAAGCTAAGACCCGGACAAAATCCGATGTCGCCCAAGAAATAAGAGACTATAAAAAAGAACTAAATGATGCGAAAAGATCAGGCGATACCGCTATGGCCGAAGAGTATGAAGGTGACATCGCGGAACTGAAAAAGGAATATGAAAAAGTGCCGGATCATGTGAAGCTTACCGATTATCCGTCCCAGAACAAAATTCTGAGCATAAAGAGCCTGTATGACAGCGATCCGAAAGATACGTTCTACAGCTGGCTGCACGACCTGCACGGAGATGGGGAGATGTATTATGGATTGAGCGATGGAAAAGATGGAAACTATCATACCCTGTTTGTGCAGAATTCTGAAAATTATGGCAACTGCCTGCGGTACGAGAGCAGCAAAAATGGTTATAGTGACAATCTGACATCTGCTGTTGTAGATAATGATTTTCAAATGATCACACCGAAAAAGGAGGGGCAGGAACCGGAGTTTTCGATGGTCGATCCAGGGGGAACCATATCTTGTGCCGGCAATGAACCTCTGACCCTGTCTCAGGAAGAGGCGGAACAGAAGGTGAATACTCTTCTTAAGCAGCTGGGACTTGAGGATTACAAATGTTATGAACAGGGGATATACTCCCAGCTTTTACAGAATGGAGATGTGACAGATAAATATAGGAATGTATATCGTTTTCTGTGCCTGAGAAAGCTGGATAACGTGTTTGTCAATAATCAAGCCGGTTTTAAGCTGACGGATGGCTGGCAGGGTAAAGATTATGTTAAAAAAATGTGGGGAAGCGAAGCGGTAGCCATCGCTGTAAATGACAGTGGCATCGTGGGTTTCCATTATCTCTCTCCACTTTCCATAAGTGAAACCGTGGTGAAAGACAGCCGCATAAAATCCTTTGATGAGATCAAAGAGACCTTTGAGAAAATGGTTGTCATAGAAAATGCAGCACAGGATAAGGAGGCAGAGGGAAGTGTATCTGTTAAAGTAACAGATGTAAGTCTCGTATATACCAGAATCAGTGAAAAAGACAGTTTTGATACAGGACTGGTAGTTCCTGTCTGGAATTTTGAGGGAACGGTGGTGGACGAATACGGAGGTGGAAAGGCGGGCAAAAAGACTGGTATTATCCTTTCCATAAATGCCATCGACGGTTCCGTTATAAATCAGGAACTGGGATACTAGTACAACGAATATTAAGGGGCTGCCCAGAGAAAGGATTGCGGCTATGAATAGTTTTGAAACGGATATAAAACGGGCATTCTGCAGTATGAATTTTCTCGCGGGGCTGCTGATCGAGTGTATCATTTTATGGCGTGCAGGGTTTGAATCGGAACTGTTCCAGATCAGTGTGCCGGTACTTGCCTCTCTGCCTTATTCCACGGCATGGCTTGGCGATTATCAGAGCGGCTACATCAAAGAATACCTGCCCCGGTGTGGGAGAACATCGTATATACTGGGAAAGTTTCTGGCCTGCGGCATAAGCGGGGGCAGTCTGCTCACAGCGGCATGTTTATTCAGCCTGCTGACCGGTGGCGGAGAGGATGTGAAGTGGAAGCTGATTCTGATCTTCCTCTCCGGGATGCTGTGGGCGGTGGTGTCAGCGACTCTCGCTGCCGCTGCAAACAGCAGATATGTAGCTTACGGTGGTGCATTTGTATTGTTTTATATGCTGGTTATATTGTACCAGCGTTATTTTAAGACATTGTACTGCCTGAATCCGGTGGAATGGTATGCCCCGGAACATACGTGGGTCCTGGGGGACATGGGGGTCGTGGTAATGCTCACCGGGATAATCCTGCTCATCGGAATTCTCTATTATGAGGTATTAAGGAGGTGTATCGACAGTGTTTAAGATCAGACAGATTCTGTACATCGCCCGCTCAAATTTTAGAAAATGGCATAGAAATCCCCAGATCATAATGTGTTTTCTCCTTGCCTTTATATTTTGTTTTCTGCTGTCTGATAAAGTGATGCAGTTTGCACAGGAACATGGCACGTATCTGCAGGGGATGGAAGCTTTTATATGGACCTTCGGAGACGCCCAGTCGGTACTCGCCATCTCGATCTTACTGCTTCTTCTTTTTTCAGATATGCCCAGTCTCTCCAATGAAGTACCCTATTTTATGGTAAGAACAGACCGAAGGGTATGGATGCTGGGGCAGATCGTATATCTGATATCTGCCACTTTTTGTTTTATGCTCTTTATCCTTTTTGCGACGGTGCTCTTGTCAGCGGGAAGGGCATATCCGGCAAACCTGTGGAGCGACACGGCGGCAATCTTAGGATATTCGGGCATCGGAGAAAAGATCGCAGTTCCCTCATTTGTGAAGGTACTGGAGTTGACAGACCCTTACCGCTGTACTATGCACATCTTTTTATTGATGACGGGCTATGCGGTCTCCATGGCTGGAGTTATTTTGTTTTTAAATCTTTGCAGAAGCAATGGTGGAATGATAGGCGGTGTGATTTTTAGTGGATTCGGGCTCCTGATGAATCCGGATATCGTGGCGGAATGGTTTGGGATTTCTATGGAGAAGATCCGTTTTGCCAATATTATAAGCGGCTGGATCTCGCCTCTGAATCATGCTACCTATTATATGCACAGCTTTGGCTATGACAATCTGCCCAAACTGTGGCAGTCCTATCTGTTCTTTTTGCTGTTTAGTATGATGCTTTTTGTGGTTTCTCTTATGAAAATAAAGAATTACCCATTTTCTTTTACTGGCAGCCAGGCAGCATCGAATTAAAGCTAAATAACGCCATTGAGCTAATGTGGAGGGAGATTCATAATGGAAGAAAATACAGGAATCGTAGTAAATCATGTATATAAATCATTTGGAAAAGAACAGGTGCTGATTGATGTAAATTTCTCAATTCCGCCGGGAAGCATCTATGGGGTAGTGGGAAACAATGGAAGCGGCAAGACGGTACTTATGAAATGCATATGCGGCTTTATGAAATGTGACAAAGGAAAGATCGTTGTAAATGGCAGGCAGGTGGGGAAGGAAGTAGATTTTCCGGACCGCCTGGGTGTAATCATCGAGACGCCGGGTTTTATCCCTAATCTGTCTGGATACAAAAACCTCAAGATTCTTGCTGCACTAAAGGGAAGAATTGGAAAATCAGAAATTCGGGAGACGCTACAGAGAGTGGGGCTTGATCCAGGCATGAAAAAGCCGGTGTCAAAGTATTCTCTTGGAATGCGTCAGAGACTGGGCATCGCCCAGGCGATTATGGAAGATCCGGATGTGCTTGTCCTGGATGAGCCATTTAACGGGCTGGACCGGTACGGGGTGGTGGAAATCCGGGCGCTGCTCAAAGACTTGAAAGCCGATGGAAAATCTATTCTGCTGGCAAGCCATAATGCACAGGATATCGAAGAGCTTTGCGACCATGTAAAAGATCTGATGTTGGAAAGGAATGAGATGAATGAGTAGTAGATGGAAAAAAGCAGCGGCTATATTGTGTCTGATGAGCTGTCTCGCATTGGAGGCAGGTCCGGAAGTTTGCCAGATCTGGGCTGCGGGACAGGAGAAAACAGACAATTCCGGAGCGGATTCTTCGGAGGGAGACGGTAAACAGGGCATGTCCGATTCCGAAGGTATGTCTGGTTTTAGCATTGATAATCAAAATATATACGAGGGAATGGAAAGTTCCTATGCCGGGGGGTATGTTCCGAAGATTGAAAAAAACAAAGCGGTGATTGTACTGCCGCTGCAGGCAAAAAGAAAACTGTCAGGAAATCAGATGACGGTCACCCTCCGCTTTGGGGAATCGGAAAACCATCCCTTTGTGTATAAGAATTACGAGAAGGCGGTTTCCTTTGGATACCATAAGACAGGAAAACAGGGGCAAACGGCAGGGTGTTATCTTGTGACTTTTCGGCTGGATTTAAAAAAGGAGCGCTGCAATGGAAGTTACCCTGTCACATTGTCTGCCAGTGCCCAGGATGAAGCCGGCAATGAGATCCTTCAGGAATTTACAGTGTATGTTACTATTACAGATGGGAAAAAGGCAGAAGGTGACATAAAAGGGGATGCGGCCGAAGGCGGAGGTGCGGCAGGCTTTGTGATCGACAATCAGAATGTCTATAAAGGAATGGAAAAGTCCTACTCCAGAGGATATGTTCCAAAGGTAGGGAATGACAGTGCGGTTCTTGTACTGCCGCTGCAGGCAAAACATAAGATCTCTGGAAACCGGGTGACAGCTGCCCTCAAATTCGGGGAGGGAGAAAATCTTCCCTTTGTTCATAAGAATTACGAAAAGGCGGTAAAGTTAAAGTATTATAAAACGGAAAGACAGGGAAAAAAGGCAGGGCGCTACCTTATATCATTCAATCTTAAGTTAAAAAAAGACCGTTACAATGGAAGCTACCCTGTGATCGTGACTGTCAGCGGACAGGATGAATCTGGCAGTGAGATCAGCCAGGAATTTACGGTGTATGTCACTATTAAGGATGGAAAAAAGGCAGGGGAGACAGAGGGCACCCAGGAGGGAGAAGAAGATCATACGGCAAAATTTGTCCCCAGGGTGATGATCGATTCCTATCAGTTTTCCAAGAAAAAGATTCTGTGCGGAGAGAAGTTTACCGCAAAGATTACCCTGCATAATACCAGCAATACAGAACC
Source organism: uncultured Lachnoclostridium sp. (assembly GCA_947369165.1). GTDB lineage: Bacteria > Bacillota > Clostridia > Lachnospirales > Lachnospiraceae > Eubacterium_F. The sequence goes on along the minus strand of CANBKJ010000050.1, from coordinate 1,644 downwards.
AGTGAAGAACATGATGGTCTCCGTCGCCCCTGGGGAAAATGTAGAGCTCCTTGGCAGGACGGGCAGCAGTTATGTGCAGGAACTGGCAGCCGGAGGCAGCTGTGATCTGTCCTTTCGTTTCAGGGTAAATGCATCGGCGCCCCGTGGACAGTACAGTATTGGAATTGCCATGGATTATGCGGATGCCAGGGGAGGAACCCATACGGCGGAAGGGTCGATGAAGGTATCAGCCGAGCAGTCGGTGCAGATTCAGCTGCCTCAGGTGAGTGTGCCCAAAACGATACAGCTGGGGGAGACGGTGGAGCTTCAGCCCCAGGCCATGAATCTGGGGAAGGGAAAACTGTATAATGTACGTGCCACGCTGGAGGCGGAGGGACTGACTCCTTCGGGCACTGCATTTATCGGAGATATCGAGGCAGGCACTTCTATGGCAGGAAGCATGGAGATCACAGCGGAGGGACTGACTGGTACGAATCTGTATGGGACCACCCAGGGAAAGATCACATTTTATTATGCGGATGAAGCGGGAAACGAGATGACTCAGGAACAAACCTTTGAGACGGATATTTTATCCCCGCTGAGTGGTGAAAATGAGGAAGAGTCAGAGGACGATACCAGGCAGTGGTGGATCATAATGGTTGTGATCGTGGTATTTCTGATTCAGGCAGCAGTGATATTCTTTATGAGAAGGTCAAAGGGGATACAAACCGGAGGCGGGGAAGTGAATGAATAATAAGATCCGTAGTTTTCTAAGACTTAGAAAACAGAGCGATACAGTAAAAGTGATCTGCCTTTTTGCATTGGCAGCAGCCGCTTTTTTTGCCAGCGTGATATACCACACATGGGATATCTACCGTTTTGTCAATACGCCGGCGGAATATGTGCTGACGGGAGAGGGGACGGTTTCCCAGAAGCGGATGGATGAACTGACGCAGATAGGGGATGTGGCAGGAGTGAGCCGTCAGATGGAAGTTTCTGTCACGGTGATGTACCGGGGAATGAGTACTGCGATCAACTGCAGTCTGCTGTCCCAGGACTATATGGAGAAATTGTTAGATATAAAAATTCCCGGTGGTACAAAGAGGATTTATATGAATGACACTGCATTTTCAGAGATGCTGCAGGGGATCTCTGAAGAGAATGAGGGTTTGACGGATGTAGAAAGCCTGTTGCTGGCAGCTGGCAGTACTGGGGTGGATATCCGCTATTCCATGGAGGAGACCATGACAGATTCAAAAGGGGATGGTGCGTCGGTCTCTATGGAGCCCTCTGTAGCAGGGGTATATAAGTCGGGGAAGCTGATCGTGGTGAGGAACGATGGACAGAATGAGAAAGCCTTGACTTGCACCACAGAAGCGGAGGGGCGGCTGCTAAAAGAGGCTTTTAGCCTGAGGGTGTTGTTTGACAAACACGATTTGGATGGGCTGCATGTGGAACAGTTAAGAAAATTGGGTTATACAATAGAAAATGAGGAGGCGGTGATCACGGAGGAGAACGAGATTGGGACAAAGCTGCTTCATATACAGTATGGACTGCTCTCTTTCGGGATCTGCCTTATTGCCATTTTTGCCCTGAAACACGCGGCGCAGAAAGGCTGGGGCAGATAGCACGCTGCCTTTGTACTTAACGCAATACAATAATATG
>CANBKJ010000049.1 GCA_947369165.1 uncultured Lachnoclostridium sp. | reverse complement strand
TCATATGTTCATCCCACCAGGAAGGAACTTTAAAATAATTCTCAACGATATCAAAACGCCGGAATGCCACTGCCATTGTGCGTCCATCAATCAAATCGAGATGTTCGGAATTAAAATATTCCTTCAACAATTCCGTTAACACATTTTCTGCTTTGATATAAAGACCTTCCTTATTTCTTTCAAAAGCTTCTTTTACTTCATAAAAATTTGCATGTGTCAAAGAATTTAATTCATTATCATTTGTGCAGCATTTAAGTTTTCAAAGATATCTGAAATAATATTTATCAAAAAACTCATTGCGCTTATATTTCGCCAAGTGTGGACGTTCACGCCATACGGCGAGCACTGCCTCTGCGGCAACAGTAGAAGGAATTGCATTTGTGCTCGTAGAACCATCTCGTTTTTTTTATAAATATAGTCCAGTCCTTCTGCGATCTTCTCCAACAGGATCTGGATTTCATCATTGGATTTTAGATCTCTGAAATCCACCGGATTCTGACTGTTGGTAGCATAGGTAATATCATGAACAATTCCTTCGTCATCGCTGACTTCATAAAGACGAACCAGTAGATATACCTAGGAAAAATCAATCTCTGGATGTTCTTTTAGTGTCTGCCAGATCGTTTTGCAGGTCTGCCCTCCATTGATGATCTATCTTCTTGAAAAAGATCTCCATTGTCCTGTATTATCTTATTTATCCTTTGATCAATGATCTGCTTTTCAACATTCATATCTTCATTTTCTATCTTTTTATTATCTATATTTAAGTATACCACGTAATAAAGCTGTTTTCAATATGTAGATACATCTGTTTCCGCTGTGATATTTCACCTTTTTCATTTACAATCAGCATATTGTGTAATTGCTTCGCATATTATGATTTATATCCTTTGGTGAGCATATAAATCATAATGAGAACTCTGAACAAATCAAATCTCATCTTATCTATTCTGATTCCGCTGGCAGTAGGTGCCTTGTCTTCCCTGCTTAGCGGGAATAATCCTATTCTGAATTCAATAAACCATCCTTTGCTCCGCCTTCCTTTCTTTTTCCTATTGTTTGGACCATACTCTATATTTTGATGGGGATATCTTCATACATCATTTATTCTTCAAATGATGCCAGGAAAGAAAAAGCACTCACTACTTTCAAGCTACAGTTAATGTTTAACTTCTTTTGGAGTATTTTATTTTTTGGATTCTCTCAATACCTGCTTGCCTTCATATGGTTAATGGCATTAATCGTTCTTATCGTAATAATGATTTGTCAATTTTATAAGATAAGCCCATTTGCAGCATATTTACAGATCCCCTACCTACTATGGTGCCTGTTTGCAACGTATCTGAATTATACAATATACACTTTGAATCGTTAAGTTCTTCTGTGTTTCCTAATTTCTGTGCACGGTTTCTGCATATAGTAAGACGATCAACAGAAAAACCATCCCCTCTGCCACAGCACGATCCTGAAGACCAGGTGCACAGAAAAGGATGGTTTTTTCTGCAGTATTTATTTTTGCTGCGGAGTTTATTCTCCGCTACTTCTTAATCTTGATCTTCTTCGTGCCGCTCCATGACCCATAGACCTTCTTTTTCCCTTCCAGACGGTAAGCCCGTACACGGAAATAATAGGTCTTCCTCTTTTTGAGTTTTTTGATTACCACTTTGTTTTTGGAAACCAGCTTTTGTTTTTTATTCTTCCATTTGCTGGAGGTACTGTAACAGATCTGGTAGCCTTTTGCCCCAGCGGTTTTCTTCCAGGATGCTGTCACGGTGCCCTTCTTCGGTTTCAGTTTCAGGTCAGCTACTTTTCTGATGCTGCCCGGCTGGGATGTCATTCCCGGTTCTGAAGTCACTTGGGGTTTCTGGTTATTTCCCGACTCCGGCGACGGGGTAACTGTCGGGGCTGCAGACGGTTTTTCCGTGTTCCCCGGCTGGGATGTCGTTCCCGGTTCTGAGGTTACTTGGGGCTTCTGGGTACTTCCCGGTTCCGGCGACGGGGTAACTGTCGGTTTCGGTGCTCCTGTCTCTTCCACTTTACCATCTGAGGTGACGGTACCAGCGTATGACCAGCTTGAGATGGATGATAGATTAAAATGCAAAGCCGGTCGGGTGGCGTTAAAATAGCCGTGGACATAGCTACCAGCCCTACTAACAATTCCACTGTAGGCCACGTCGGAAGCGATATAACTAAGGCTACCGGGCGACCGAAGCCACCAGACATTTGCGCTTCCAGCACTCCCCATATATTCGCTCCCGATCTCTCCCCCGGCTGCTGTATAGGCCGTGTTTACTGCCACCCTTGTGGCGGTACTATTAGTAGAAGACGTAAACCCATATGCCGGATTCATCACTTCATCAAGCGACAGCAGATACACCTGGTCCGTAGTATTGTTTCCTCCCTCAGTACCATATTCCTGATTGTTATTATTCAATACATTTGTCGTCTTAATTGCCTCACGTTCCCCTGACGTAAAGGCATTGTCCAAAAAGCCGGTTCCGCTGTAGTCCTTCCCTTCCTTGTTCGCCCCCGCCCCGTAGCCGTTCAGCCAGCTGCGCATCGTGCAGGTCTCCCAGGTGACATCTTCCGATGTAACATTATACTTCTGGCAGTCCAGGTTCTTGTCTGCCACCAGAAAGGCATCATCGCCCTTCACCGACAGTACCCGCCACTTGATGGGGGTTTTGGTGTCACTTTTATCGGCTTTGCCGTCCCCGTTGGTGTCCTCCTGCCAGTAGTTCCCGAACCAGACGCAGTCCCAGGCAGCCACATCATCTGAGGGAACGGTACCGGCATATGACCAGCTTGAAGCAGATATGGCATCTGACGATGCCTTAAGATTTAAATGCAAAGCCGGCCGGACAGCGTAATCATTGTTATTGACATCGTAGCCATACCCATCGACATTTCCATTGTTGTACACGTTGGAAGCGAGACTACTAGAGCTACCGGGCAACCGAAGCCACCAATAAGCCGCGCTTCCAGCACTCCCCATATATCCGCTCCCGATCTCTCCTCCGGCTGCCGTATAGGCTGTGTTTACTGCCACCCTTGTGGCGGTACCATCAGTAGAAGACGTAAACCCATATACCGGATTTGTTACCTCTTCGATGGACAACAGATACACCTTGTCTGATGTATCGTTTCCGCCCTCCGTACCATACTCTGGGTTGTCATTATTTACTACATTTGTCGTCTTAATTGCCTCACGTTCCTCTGACGTAAAGGCATTGTCCAAAAAGCCGGTTCCGCTATAGTCCTTCCCTTCCTTGTTCGCTCCCGCTCCGTAGCCGTTCAGCCAGCTACGCATCGTGCAGGTCTCCCAGGTGACGTCTGTCTTTGTATCATTATATTTCTGACAGTCCAGGTTCTTATCCGCCACCAGAAAGACATCGTCGCCCTCCACCGACAATACTCTCCACTTGATGGGGGTTTTGGTGTCGTTTTTGTCGGCTTTACCGTCCCCATTGGTGTCCTCCTGCCAGTAGTTCCCGAACCAGATACAGTCCCAGGTGGTGATGCCGCTACTGTCTGTGGTTGGATTTTTCAGCTCTTTCTTCCCGGCGGATTCCGGCGGTATCTCCTGGGTGGTCTTGAGAATGCGGGGATTCCGTAGACTGTGCTCCGCTGCCCGGCTCTTTGTCCCTGTCCCCAGGGGCAGAAGCCCTGCCAGCAGGGCAATGGCCAGAAACAGGGATACCTGTCTCTTTCCATAAGATTTTCTTTGTTTTACTTTGTTCATCATGTGTTCCTCCTTTTTATCGCTACTTCTTAATCTTGATCTTCTTCGTGCCGCTCCATGACCCATAGACCTTCTTTTTCCCTTCCAGACGGTAAGCCCGTACACGGAAATAATAGGTCTTCTTCTTTTTGAGTTTTTTGATTACCGCTTTGTTTTTGGAAACCAGCTTCTGCTTTTTATTCTTCCATTTCCTGGAGGTACTGTAACAGATCTGGTACCCTTTTGCCCCAGCGGTTTTCTTCCAGGATGCTGTCACGGTGCCCTTCTTCTGTTTCAGTTTCAGGGCGGCTGCTTTTCCGACCGCGTTTTTTTCCGGATCGGATGTGAGGCTTGGCACCGAAGCCGCAAAGGAACCCGGCTGGGGAACGGAAGGGGTTACAGAAGAAGTCCCCGGCCGGGACGGTGTTCCTGGTCCGGCTGTCTTTTCCGGTTCAGCAGTTCCCTGGGGCTTCTGAGTATTTCCCGGGGCCGACGTCACAGACGGTTTTTCTGTCACTTCCGGCTCAGCGGTCTTCCCTGGTGCTGCGGTTTCCTGTGGTTTCTGCGTATTTTCCGGGGCCGGCGTCACGGACGGCTTTTCCGTCACTTCCGGCTCAGCGGTCTTCTCCGGTTCAACGGTTTTCTGTGGTTTCTGTGTATTTTCCGGTACAGTTGGCGTCACAGACGGCTTTTCCGTCACCTCTGGCTCAGCGGTCTTCCCTGGTGCTGCGGTTTCCTGGGGAGTCTGCGTATTTTCCGGTACAGTTGGCGTCACAGACGGCTTTTCCGTCACCTCCGGCTCAGTGGTCTCTACTGGAGTTTTCGATGGCGGAAGTTCTGTTTCCCGAGGGGGCTGTGTTTTACCTGGTTCCGTTGGTGACGAAGTAGACGGTTCCATTTCCTTTACACCTCCATCCGAGGCCACAGTACCGGCATATGACCAACTGGAAACGGATGATAGATTCATATGCAAAACCGGACGGACGGCATAAGCACAGACATCGGCAGCATCCTCACCTAAATACCCGTAAGTAAACACAAAAGTGGCCGACTTACTATTGTAACCAATTGTTCGGAGTAACCAAAGGCCGTTCCCCGGAAACTCTTCAGTATTAGCTGTGTCTGCCCCCTTATCTTTCGTAAATGCAGTGTTAAAAACCCTTCTGTTTTCTGCATATTCCTTTTTTCTGGCAGAAAATCCATTTGCCGGATCCAACGCCTCATCTCTAGACAGCAGATATACCTTATCTGACGTATTATTTCCTCCCTCAGTACCATACTCCGGATTATCCTCGTTTACTACATTTGTGGTCATTATGGCCTGTTGTTCCGTTGTTGTAAAAGCATTATTCAGAAAGCCACCTCCGTTATAATCCTTTTTCGCAATATTCTTATCTGCCCCGTAACCATTCAGCCAGCTCCGCAGTGTACAGGTCTCCCACGTAACATCTTCCTTTGTTTCATTATAACTCTGACAGTCCAGCCCTTTATCTGCCAGTAATAAAGCATCATCCCCTTCTACTGACAATACCCTCCACTTGATCGGGGTTTTTGTATCATTTTCATCTGCCTTACCATCTCCGTTCGTATCTTCCTGCCAGTAGTTTCCGAACCAGATGCAGTCCCAGGCAGACACACCATTATCGGATCCCACGGTACCAGCATAAGACCACCCGGAATCAGAAGACAGGTTCAAATGTAGTGCCGGACGGACGGAACTATAAGTGGCATCAACATGCTCACCAAACATCTGGATATTACCGTTATAATATACCTGGGCTGCACACTTAGAAACACTACCTGGGGACCGAAGCAGCCAATAAACTTCTGAATCTGAACTTTTAGTTTTATTTGCATATGCTGTTTGTACAGCCCTTCTGCTTGTACTTTTATCTTCAATAGGAGGTGCAAAACCATATTGGGGATCTGACACTTCATCGATGGACAACAGATACACCTTATCTGACGTATTAGTTCCGCCTTCTATTCCATACTTTGGGTTGTCGTCATTTACTACATTTGTAGTTTTTATTGCTGACTGTTCTTCAGAAGTAAATGCATAATCCATAAAATTTACGGAACTACAGTCTTTCTGGCATACATTTTCCTCTGCTCCATAACCATTCAGCCAGCTGCGCAGCGTACAGGTTTCCCAGGTAACATCTGTATATGACGCATTATATTTCTGAAAGTCCAGACTTTTGTCTGCAAGCAGAAATACATCATCGCCCTCTACAGAGAGCACCCGCCACTTGATGGGGGTTTTTTCGTCGTTCATGTCTGCCTTGCCGTCCCCGTTTGTATCTTCCTGCCAATAGTTTCCGAACCAGATACAGTCCCAGGTGGTGACACCATTTTCTCTGGTTGGATTTTTCAGCTCCGTTTTTTCCCCTGATTGTGACGGTATCTCCTGTACGGATTGAATGATACGTGCACTCTGAATGTCTTGCTGCGCGGCCTGGCTTATTTTTTCTTTTCCCATGAGGACCCCCCCTGCCAGTAAGGCAAATACCAATAGCATCGACACAAATCTTCTTTTTTTCATAACTGTCTTCATAACGCGATTCCTCCTTTAATTTTTATTTTTTTAGGCATTAGCAAAACGCCAAAAGCCACATAAATATGGCATATTTTTATTTATAAATATCTTTTCTCAGCTTATGGCACAAATCTTAAGGACCATAATAAATTCAAAGCAATAGAGTTCGCAAGATATTAACTTTCTGCCTAAAAAAGTTATATTCATATAATACCATACAAACAACTTTCCATGACAGGTTTCTTCTTTTTATCAATATTACTATACTTCCTGCCAACACTACCCCACCAGCAAAGACGGAATCTACAAGTACTACCAAAAATCTTTTTCCACCATCAACTCGGATATCCAAAATATTCCCGGATTTGTACAAATTTAACGTATTCCCCATGCGGCACATAAGAACCCTCTCACTGAAAAAAGTCCAGTATCGACATCTGGTCCGTCTCCGGTAGATCCCCCAGGATCCCCAGCTCAGCCATTTTTTCCACCACAGTTCCCGACACCTTGCAGCGTTCCTTGAAATTCTCACGGGAGGAAAATGGTCCGTCTTTCACAGCTTCTACGATTCCCTCCGCCGCCTTGCCACCCATGCCGTCAATGGAATCCAGGGAGGGCATCAGCTGCCCGTCGATAATCTGAAAATGCGTTGCCTTGGCGCGGAAAACGTCGATGGGCATAAAGGAAAATCCTCTGGCATACATTTCCTGCACAATCTTCATGTCCCCCAGGCTGTCCTGATCTTTCTTGGATAACTCATTGGAACGGCGTCTGTAGTCACGGATCGCCGCCTCCAGCTTCTCCTTTCCCTGGCACATCAGCTCATAATCAAAGGCTTTGGCGCGGATGCTGAAAAATGCCGCATAATAGGCGAGGGGATAGAACACCTTAAAATACGCGATGCGGAATGCCATCATGACATATGCCACCGCGTGGGCTTTCGGGAACATATACTTGATACGCTTACAGGATTCGATGTACCAGTCCTCCACCCCGGCTTCTTTCATCGCCTGTTCCATGTCCGGAGTCAGTCCCTTTCCCTTGCGGACGCTCTCCATAATCTTAAAGGCGAGTCCGTTCTCCACCCCGGTATGGATCAGATAGGTCATGATATCGTCACGGGTACAGATCGCCGTAGACAGGGTACAGTTGCCCTCCTTGATAAAATACTGGGCATTATTCAGCCACACATCCGTACCATGGGACAGGCCGGAGATCCGCACCAGGTCGGAAAAATTCTTCGGTTTCGTGTCCCTCAGCATCTGCATGACAAATTCTGTACCAAACTCCGGGATGCCCAGGCTCCCCAGGTCACACCCCATCAGTTCCTCCGGCGTCACCTTCAACGCCGAAGTATCCGCAAACAACGATAATACCTCCTGGTTGTCCAGGGAAATGGTTTTCGCATCCAGTCCCGTCAGATCCTCCAGCATACGTATCATCGTGGGATCGTCGTGTCCCAGTATATCCAGCTTCAGCAGGTTGTGGTCGATGGAATGGTAATCAAAATGGGTGGTGACGATGGTGGTCTCCTGGTCGTTCGCCGGGTGCTGCACCGGCGTAAAGGTATAGATCTCCCATCCAAGAGGAAGCACAATGATACCGCCGGGATGCTGCCCGGTAGATCGCCGGATGCCGACGCAGCCCTCCATAAGCCGCTCGATCTCTTCCACCCTCTTGTGCTCGCCCCGCTCTTCAAAGTAGTTTTTCACATAACCAAATGCCGTCTTCTCTGCCAGACCGGCGATAGTGCCAGCGCGGAAGGTCTGGCCGTCCCCAAAGATTACCTCGGTGTAGGCATGAGCCTTACTCTGGTATTCTCCGGAAAAGTTCAGGTCGATATCCGGCTCCTTATCCCCATAGAATCCCAGAAAGGTCTCAAAAGGGATGTCATGTCCGTCCTGCACCAGAAGCTCCCCGCACTCCGGGCATGTCCTGGGCGGCATGTCGCAGCCGGAGCTCCCCGCATATTTCTTTACCGCCTCCGAATCAAAATCCACATAGTGGCAGTGGGCACAGTAATAGTGTGCCGGCAGAGGATTTACCTCCGTGATACCGGACATGGTCGCCACAAAGGAAGATCCCACGGAGCCACGGGAACCTACCAGATACCCGTCCTCATTGGATTTCCATACCAGTTTCTGGGCGATGATGTACATCACAGCAAATCCGTTTTTGATAATGGAGTCCAGCTCATGGTCCAGTCTCCCCTTCACCTGGGGCGGCAGATCCTCACCATACATGCTCTTTGCCTTGTTATAACAGATATTTCTCAGATCTTCATCCGAGTTTGGGATCACCGGGGGACATTTGTCCGGATACACCGGTGAAATCTTCTCGATGTGGTCTGCGATGAGGTTCGTGTTTGTCACCACCACCTCATATGCCTTCTCTTCGCCCAGATAAGCAAATTCCTCCAGCATCTCCTCCGTCGTGTGGAGATACAGGGGCGGCTGGTCGTCCGCATCCTTCATCTTCTTGCCCGCAAAGATAATGCGGCGGTACACCTCATCCTCTGGATCGAGAAAATGCACATCGCAGGTCGCCGCCACCGGCTTGCCGTACTTCTCTCCCAGCGCCACAATGCGTCGGTTCATCTCCCGGAGATCCTCTTCACTGTTAATATTTTCTACCCGCTCGCTGTCGATCATAAACCGGTTGTTTCCCAGAGGCTGGATCTCCAGATAGTCATAGAAATCCACCAGTTCCTTGATCCGCTCTTCCGGTGCCTCATCCAAAAGGGCGCGGTACAGTTCTCCCGCCTCACAGGCAGAGCCGATGATCAGCCCCTCCCTGTATTTGTTAAAGACACTCTTTGGAATCCTGGGACGCCGATAAAAATAATTCAGATGTCCCATGGACACCAGCCGGTACAAATTGACGCGGCCCGTCTCATTTGCCGCCAGGATAATGGCATGAAAGGAAGGTTTTTTCTTCACAATATCCGCCGATCCCAGCGTGATATCCGAAAGTTTTGCCAGGTCATAAATCCCTTGTTCCGCGAACATCGCCACAAACTTCTCAAAGATCTCCGCCGTGGCCCCGGCATCATCCACCGCCCGGTGGTGATTTTCAAGGGAAATTTTCAACTTCTTGGCGATGTTGTCCAGCTTGTACTTGGCAAGCTCCGGAAACAGGACACGGGCAAGCCCCACGGTATCCAGCACCGTATAGTCGGTGTGGATGCCCTGCTCCCCTGCCTTTGCCTTGATAAAGCTGTGGTCAAATCCCGCGTTGTGCGCCACCAGCACACTGTCGCCGACAAACTCCAGAAACCGGGGAAGAATCTCTTCGATATCCCCGGCATCCTTTACCATATCGTCGGTAATGGTGGTCAGATCCGTAATCCGCTCCGGGATGTGGATCCTCGGGTTTACAAATGTGCTGAACCGTTCTGTGATTTTCCCGCCGCTGACCTTCACCGCCCCGATCTCAATAATGCGGTCCTTCACCGGGGAAAAACCGGTGGTCTCCAGGTCAAATACCACGAAATCCCCGTCCAGTCTCTGACCTTTCTCATTCTCCACCGCCAGGTCATTCAGATCATCCACCAGATAGGCCTCACAGCCATAGATCACCTTAAAATCATCCTCTTCGGAGAGTTTCAGCCCCTCCAGGGCGTGGTTGGCATCGGGAAACGCCTGCACGACGCCATGGTCTGTGATCGCCACCGCCCGGTGTCCCCAGGCATGGGCGCGGTTTACCAGCTGTTTTGCCTGGGTGATGCCATCCATATCGCTCATCTGGGTATGGGCATGCAGCTCCACCCGCTTCACCGGGGCATTGTCACTGCGCCCCACGTGAAAACTCTTGATCTCCTTCATCCCCATAATACCACCGACGCGGATTTCCTTGTCATAGGAATCCAGGCTCGCCACTCCCTTTACCCGGATAAAATTTCCCTTTTTTACAAACTCAAAGAACTCGGTATCGATTACCTGTTCTTTTTTGATAAATACCTTACAGACAATGGAATCCGTATAGTCCGTAAGGGCAAAGGTGACGATCAGCTTTTCTCCCTTGATCTCGCGGCTTTCCACCTTTCGGATCTGTCCGTCGATCACCACCTCGCCGATCTCGTCCTGGATCTCCCGGATGGGAATGACTGCTCCCTCACAGTTCTTTCCATAAAAAACTTCTGGATCGTTTGCCGGCCTTCGGAAACCGCCCTTCTGACGGCTCATCCTGCTTCCGCCGGAACGGCTCGGCCTTCGGGACTGCTTCTCTTCTTTCTTCTCCTTCTTCCCTTCTCCGGAGACAGTTTTTCTCCCCTTTTCTGCTCCCTGCCTGACCACAGCTCCCGCACCTTCTGCTGCTTTTTTCTCCTCACCAGTATTCAGCTTGACAAAATAAGTCTCCGGCTTCGTATCCTTTTTCCGCTCAAACTCCTTGAAGTGAAAATCAACGGTGATCTCTCTGCCAAACCGCTGCAGAAACACTGACCTGATGAATTCTCTTACCCCATCACAGCGCTGTCTCGTCAGAAAAGAATCTCCACAGGTTATGTACAGGGAATCCCCCTCTGCCTCAAAAGGCTCGGCACAGAATTCCAGCCCCTCTACCAGATCCCTCTCCCGGATCTCTGCCTTCAGGTCATCCTCGATCTGGGAAAGCAGCCTGACAAGAGGCATGTCCCCCAGATCGGGGTAGGATACCTGGAGTCTGGGACGGAACCCCAGACGGCGGAATACCTGCTTATATAATTCCTTTTCCATAACTTGTATTTTTTTATAGGACAAAAACTGGTGTCTTTTACAATAAATAAACACCAGTTTTTTGGACTGGGATGCACTGATCTTCTCAACCATCACATCCTCGTATTCTCTTTTTATCGTATCATTACAGTTTAGTTTGGAAAAGGCGTGAAAAAAAAGCTCCATCTCATCAACCTCCCATTTTATCCCAGTTCTCCAGCTCCTGCCTCAAAACTGCCAAGAGTTCACTCTCCGGCACTTTCTTTATGATCTCGCCTTTTTTGATCAGAAGGCCTTCACCGATGCCACCGGCGATGCCGATGTCTGCCTCTTTTGCCTCGCCGGGACCATTGACCACGCAGCCCATCACAGCAACTTTGATATCCAAGTCAAAGTCCTGCACCATTTGTTCTACACTTGTAGCAAGTCCGATCAGATCAATCTGGGTTCTTCCACAGGTAGGACAGGACACCACGCTGATGCCGCCCTTCTTCAATCCCAGGGCTTTGAGAATGATATTTGCCGCGTGAATCTCTTCCACAGGATCCCCGGTCAAAGAGACACGGATGGTGTCGCCGATGCCCTGATACAATATATTGCCCAGGCCCACAGCAGATTTAAGGCCCCCGGAAAAGACCGTTCCCGATTCTGTGATCCCTACATGCAGGGGATAATCTGTGCGGGCAGCAAGAATTTCATGGGCATGGATACAGTTCAGTACATCCGAAGATTTAATGCTGATCACCAGGTTCTCATATCCCATCTCTTCGATGATCCTCACCTTATCCAGCGCGCTTTCCACCAGCGCCTCCGGCGTCACGCCGCCATATTTCTCCAGAAGCGGCTTCTCCAGCGAACCGCTGTTGACACCCACCCGGATCGGAATATTTTTCTCCCGGCACTTATCTACCACTGCGCGGATCCGGTCTTCACTTCCGATGTTTCCAGGATTGATCCGGATCTTGTCGGCGCCGTTCTCCACCGCCGCGATGGCAAGCCTGTAATCAAAATGAATATCCGCCACCAGCGGGATCGAGATCTGCTTTTTAATCTCAGAAACAGCCTTGGCCGCCTCCATCGTCGGCACGGCCACCCGGACAATATCACATCCCGCCTTTGTCAGCTTCTGAATCTGCTCTACGGTATCTGCCACATGTTCCGTCTTTGTATTTGTCATAGACTGTATAGCGATGGAATGACCGGCTCCGATCTTTACACCGCCGATGGATATTTCTCGTGTCTTATTTCTCATGTCACTCTCCATTTTTCCGTTCTGAAACAAATAATTAATGAGGAATCAATTTGAGGATGTCATTAGCAAGGATCACCACCATAAGTCCCATCAGAATGACAAAACCTCCCACATTGACATAATTCTCAAATTTTTCCGGCAATGGCTTCCTGCGGATCGCCTCAATAATCAGAAATAACAGTCTTCCACCGTCCAGTGCTGGAATCGGAAGCAGGTTCATTACACCAAGATTGGCCGTCAGCAGGATCCCCATAATGAGAATGTTGCACATTACAAGCCCGATCCCTCCCGGCATACTGTCACTCACCACATCTCCTACAACCTGGACGATGCCCACAGGTCCCGACACCTCTTTGGCGCTGACTTTCCCTGAAAACATCTGTCCCAGGCTTTCTATAGTCGTAAAGATCCAGAATTTCACCTCATAGGCAGAGTACTTGATATTCTCCCAGACACCTGCCTTTGTCCTGTCGATATTATAGGAAAAGCCAAGACGATAGACATCATTTCCCTCTTCATCTTTTACCAGTCTGGGTGTGACGGACTTCGTGATCTCCTGACCGTCCCTCTCCACCGTCAGCTCGATCGGCTGATCCGATAACGGATGGAACTGGATATAATTCTTAAGTTCCCGGTTCACAACGATATTCCTGCCGTTGATCTCCGTCACCCGGTCGCCATCCTGAAATCCCTGCTCTGCCAGCGGCATTCCCGGACTAACTCTCGTAAGGAATGGTTCGTCATAGCCCGCAAAACCGATCAGAAACAGCGATAAGACAAAAGCGAGGATAAAGTTAAAAAATGGTCCCGCAAAGATCACTGACATCCTGGCCCAGACTCCTTTTTTGCCAAAAGCCCGGTCGTCCTCTATATTTTCCATCTCTCCCAGCATCATGCAGGAACCACCAAAGGGAAGGATCTTCCAGGAATAAAGGGTGTGGTCCTCAAACTCTTTATGTTCTTCAAAATATCTGCTGGAACCAAAAAATTTTACCCGGTGCCCTTCTTCCGTCTTAGCATAGGATATGATTCTTGGTCCCATTCCCAGGGAAAATTCGATCACACCAATGCCATTCGCCTTTGCCAGCAAAAAATGCCCCAGTTCATGAAAAAGTATGATCACACTAAATAATACGATGGCGATCAAAATATTTACAGCACTCATGTTTTTCCTCCATTCGCGCACGCCTTTTGCACATCACACAAGTTTGGGCGTGCGCGTACAAACTTGCAGAGTGAAAAATCTATTTTTCACTCTTTCCTCCATTCTGCCAAATCGTGCATCTGGTCTCTATTACTTAATATACTCCAAAGCCCTGCACCAATGACTAAACATAACATTTTTCCAGTATGGAATAGGTCTCTTTCTCTGTTTCAAGTATATCATCTAAAGATGGATTTTTTATGAACGTATGATGTTCCATGGCATATTCAATCATCCGGTATATATCCGTAAATCCGATTTCCTTATTCAAAAACTTTGCCACGGCAAATTCATTGGCAGCATTCATCACTGTCGTCATGCTTCCTCCCGTCTCGAAGGATCTCTTTGCCAGATCGAGCCCCTTTAATACCTTTGTATTTGGCTCTTCAAAGTGGATGGACTTCAATTTCTCAAAATTCAGACGTTCCCCACTGAGCTGTGGACGACCAGGATACATCAGCGCATACTGGATCGGCAGACGCATATCTGGTGTTCCCAGCTGTGCCATCACAGCGCCATCCTGGAATCCCACCATGGAATGTATGATGCTTTTCGGCTGCACCAGTACGTGAACCTGTTCCAGCCCCACATGAAAGAGCCAGCACGCCTCGATGATCTCCAGCCCCTTATTGATCATCGTCGCCGAATCAATGGTGATCTTTTTACCCATGGACCAGTTGGGATGGGCAAGCGCCTGTTCCACCGTCACCTTCTCAAGCTCCTCCTGAGTACAGTGACGGAAAGGACCGCCGGAAGCCGTCAGAAAAATCTCTTCGATCTCCTCACAGGAACCACTCTGCAGACATTGAAAGATCGCAGAGTGTTCACTGTCCACAGGAAGAAGGGAGACACCGTACTCCTGGGCCAGTGGCATAATCAGATGTCCGGCTGTCACCAGGGTCTCTTTGTTGGCAAGGGCAATATCCTTTCCTTTACGAATCGCCTCCATCACCGGCCGCAGTCCGATCATTCCTACCATCGCCGCCGCCACCATATCCGTCTCCGGCAGGGTCGCACACGCTACAAATCCATCCATGCCATATAAGATCTCTGGCAGCTGTATCGCTTTTAACGTTTGATGTTCTTTAAGTTTACGCTTTAATTCCTCCGCTCCTTCCCCGCTTTTTACGGCCACCATCTTCGGCTCATACCGGAGGATCTGTTCCGCAAACAGATCAATATTGTCCCCTGCTGTCATCGCTTCCACAGAAAGCACATCCCTGTTATTGTCCACTACCTGTAATGTCTGGGTTCCGATGGAACCAGTGGAGCCCAGAATACATAATTTTCTGTTCATATTTTCTTCTCCATTTCACAGAAGAGCTTTTCTATTTGATAATTATACTGCCTACCCCTTTATGAGCCATAAGGATACGTAATACACCACTGGAGCCACAAATAAAATGCTGTCAAAACGATCCAGGATCCCGCCGTGTCCCGGAATCAGATTACTGTAATCCTTAATGCCAAAATTACGTTTTACAGCCGAAGCCGCCAGGTCCCCTATCTGTGATACCACTGAGCCTATCGCACCGATACAGGCAAACAGTACATGGATATTTGCACTGGTAGATGCGGGGATTCCTTCCGGAATGACAAAAGAATAGACCAGAGCCAGTAACGCCGCTCCGATCACTCCACCAACACATCCTTCTATCGTCTTTTTGGGACTCAGTTCGGAAAAATGATGCTTTCCCATGAGTATGCCCGTCAGATAAGCAAAAGTATCCGAACCGGATGCACTGATCAGGATCAGCCAGACCAGCCAATTCCCCCCTGGAAGGGTTCTCGTCTGATATATATAGGATACCAGCACCCCAACATACAGCACACTAAAAAGGCAAACACCCATATTGTGGATATGATACCTGGGATAAACAAATACATAGGCAGACAAAAGTAACAGGATCACCAGAACCAGCCACGGCTCAAGCATATATGTCTGGTGCCCAAATAACATGAGATAAAAACCAATAACCGAGACATAACAAATACATCCCGGCACTGTTTTATTCATATGATCCACCTTTAAAAATTCATAGGTTCCGGCAAGAGCAACTACGACACTCACCGCAAGCAGAAAAGCTCCGCCTCCCACCAGGGCAACTACCGCAAATACCAGCAGAACTACAGCACTCATAAATCGTTTGGCAAACATAAAAGACTCCATTTCGCACTTATTATATATTGATCAAACACCGCCGAATCTCCGGTCTCGTTTGTTATAATATTCAATCGCCTTCTGCAGCTCCTTTTTGTTAAAATCCGGCCACAGAACATCGGTAAAATAAAACTCCGTATAGGCCAGCTGCCAGAGAAGAAAATTAGAAAGTCTCTCCTCGCCACTGGTGCGTATGAGAAGATCCGGATCTGGAATTCCCCTGGTATCCAGACAATCACTGAAATGTTCTTCGTCAATCTCCTCCAGGGTTATCCTTCCCTCAGAAACGTCCTCTGCCATAGCACGCACCGCCCGCAGCATCTCGTCCCGGCTGCCATAATTCAGCGCCACCTGAAAATGAAGTCCGGTATTGTCCTTAGACACTTCCTCCAATTCAAGTATACTCGCCTTCAGATCTTCATCCAAAGGGGAAATATCCCCCAGAACCCGAACACACATATTGTTTTTTGTGCTTCGTTTGATACAGTCTTTCAAATACTGTCTCAAAAGCTTCATCAAGGCGTCTACTTCATCCTGAGGCCGTTTCCAGTTCTCCGTGGAAAAAGCGTATACCGTGAGATAGCGGATGCCCAGATCCCAGGCATCCTCACAGATCTGCTCTACCGTTTTGCTCCCCGCAACATGTCCTGCTTTTCTGGGCAGAAAGCGTTTTTTGGCCCATCTGCCATTTCCATCCAGAATGATTGCCACATGTTTCGGTATCTGATAATTATTGTCTTCCATTTTTCTCTCCATAATATGCTGCTATGTGACTCGTCTGTTTTATATCGTACTGGTTATACGGTCATAACCTCTGTAGATTTAGATTCCACCGCCTCATCTACCTTTGTAATAAACTTGTCGGTAAGTTTCTGAATACGGTCTTCCAGCTGCTTTTGCTCATCATCTGAGATCTCATTTGCCTTATTCTGTTTTTTCACTGCATCGTTGGCATCACGACGAATGTTACGCACGGCAACTTTGGCATTTTCTCCCTTTTTCTTTACATCCTTCACCAGCTCTTTACGGCGGTCCTCTGTAAGCTCCGGAAATACCAGGCGAATTGTCTTGCCATCATTGGCAGGAGTCAGACCAAGATCAGAAGCAATAATCGCACGCTCGATCTCCTTGATCAGACTGGACTCCCATGGTTGGATCTGGATCATTCTTGCCTCTGGCACAGAAATATTTGCCACACTCTGAAGCGGAGAAGGAGTCCCGTAGTAATCCACCTGAATCTTATCCAGAATATGGGGATTAGCGCGCCCAGCACGGATCGACACATATTCCTCCTGCAGATTTGACAATGTTTTTTCCATTTTATCTTCATACGTCTTAATTTCAAATTCCATCTCTATTACCCTCCATGATTAGTCCACTGTAATAATTGTTCCCGTACTTTCACCCTTAACGCAGTTTATTATACTGTTTTCTTCATTCAAACCAAACACGCACATCGGCATATGGTTCTCATAGCAGATCACCGCAGCAGCCAGATCCACCACACCCAGCTTCTCATCGATGACTCTTGAGATCGGCAGAGTATCAAACTTCTTTGCAGACGGATTTTTTGCCGGATCCGAGTCATATACTCCATCCACCGACTTAGCCGCAAGAATCACATCTGCCTGAATCTCCACCGCACGGAGTGCTGTCGCTGTATCCGTAGAGAAATAAGGATGTCCCGTTCCTCCAGCCAGAAAAACCACCATATTCTTAACCAGATACTTCTCCACTCTGTCCCTGCTGAACAATTTGGTAAAAGAGCCACATTCAAAGGGGGTCAGGATCTGAGTCATAAGACCAGCATGACGACAGATCTCTGACATATAAATACAGTTCATCACCGTAGCCAGCATACCGATCTGATCCGCTTGATTTCTCTGAATGGTCTCACTGGTCCTTCCCCGCCAGAAATTGCCGCCGCCAATCACCACAGCGGTCTGACAGCCCTCTTTCACCAGCTCCCGTATCTGCTCTGCAACCCGGATGCAGGTAGCCTCATCAAAACCATTCCCCTTATTGCCGGAGAGAGCCTCTCCGCTTAATTTTAATAATACCCGATTATATTTCATAGAAACCTCCCTCTCCGTCCAATCTCTTAGTCAAAAAATGTATCCAGATCCACATCTGCATATTTGAGAGAGCAGTTTCCATCAATGACAGCACCGCTGTTGATCTGGATGGATTTAGCAAAAACAGAACCCTTGACTACTGCTGTAGAGTCAATAATCACAGGACCATTTACATCAATATCACCTTTTACTGCCCCGGCAACTACGACGGATGCACTGGTAATTGAACCAATCACCACCGTACTCACATCAATTTTCACACTTCCTTGGCTGTTAAGGCTTCCTTCCAGTCTTGGTGTGTTGACATAGATCTCTGACGCTGTGCTGTTTCCTGCCACATGTCCAGTAATCGTCAGTTTCCCTTGACATTCCACATCCCCTTCGATCACTCCCTTTACAATAAGAGAGGTATCTGATTTAATACCACCACTGATCGTAGTACCTTTGGTAATAACGGTTGTCTCTTCGCTGTTATCTTCTACTGCTTCCTCAAAATCACTCATTTTATCTTCCTCCTGACTTATATTTATTGTTTCATTTTCTTCCTGGTGACCCGTCTCGCCGAAATGGGAATCTTCCTGTTGTTTCTCTACTCTTGGTTCTCTCTCTGGCTCAGAAATATCTGTCATCCCCGCTTTTGTCCCATCCTGTTCTTCCTGAATTTCTGCCAAAAGATCCGGTTCTGAAGATTCTTCTGACTCTGAAATACTCTTAGAGGTCTCTTCCGTTACGGACATGTCATTTAATATGCCATCCTCCAGAATGGAATCAATCTCTTTCCGAACCTCCGTCTCCAGTGTTTCAGCATCTACCACTGTTTCTTCCGACGCAGTTACTTTTTCTTCCAGGGTATCGCTCAATTCATTCACGGACTGAACAATATCCTCTTTCAGTTCTTTAAAAAAGCTCATTCTATTTCCTCCTAATATCTATCTTCAAAATCTGTCTCTGACAGACATTGATATCCTCCAAATTAATGTTACGAATGATGAATCGGTACGGTGCTGTCGTCCATAGGAAGCAGCTCATACCCAGCAGCCAGCAGACTATCAATCATAGCAGATAATGAGTCCGCCGTCATTTTTTTATCGGCTGAATCATATAAGAGCACGATTGAGGTGTCGTATTTCGCCACGCCCTCCATGACAGAGCGAACCATATCTTCCTTCGTCACGTTATCTGTGATCCCATTGGCGGCAATGACATTCCAATCGGCATATTGGACTCCCTGTGCCTTTAGAAAATCCGTGTACTGTTCAATTGGAAGTTCATTTACAGAATTGCTGCTCCCTCCAGGAAACCGATAAAAAACAGGACGGACTCCTGTGATCTTCTCCAGGTGATCAGAAATTCGGTAAAAGTCCTTTTTAAATCCTTCCAGAGAACCATATACCTCTTTAAAAATATGAGAATATGAATGCATCCCAAGGGTATGCCCCTCTTTAACAATGCGCTGGTAGATACTCTGTGAAAATTCATCCTCCCTGCCAATCGTAAAAAAAGTTGCCTTCACCTTTTTTTTCTTTAGAATATTTAACACTCTCTCGGTCTGCTTGCTGGGTCCATCGTCAAAAGTAAGATAAACCCGCTTCGTTTTTTCTTCCTCAATGGCACTTCCCGTTACCATTTCCTTTTCCTTTGCACTGACGATCTCTGCCATCGCCTCTTCCCCACCGGTCTCCAGCTCATTTTCAGATATGATCATTTCCATTCTGTGCTCTAGTTTTTTCACTCTACAAAAAAGTACGATGGAAAGCACCACCGGCAGTATAAAAAGCAGGATACAAAGCGCTACGATAATCTTCTTGATCCGTTTGACCCTCTTTTTTCTATAATCTATATTATCTTTGGTTTCTTCCGCCAAAGTAGCTCCTCCTTCCAAATTATACCTCCCCTTTTCTTAACACACAATCCCTGTGATTCCTTTTCTTATCCCTTTTTGTCTCATACAAATGTTCGTCACTTTTCACAATCGCCGCTTCAAGAGTGCTCTCATGGGAGTTATTTATCAAATACCAGCCGCAGCTGGCACCAACAAGATATGGACGCCCACTATCTCTGTTAAAATTCTCCAGATACTCGTTAAACTTATTCATAAATACCTGTATTTTCTGCTTGTTATAATCCAACCCAGCTACAGAAAATTCGTCTCCTCCGATCCTCGCACATATATCCCCCGGCTCTGCCGCATTTAAGATCGCCTTTCCGATCGTCTGAAGCGCTATATCCCCCTGTTTATGGCCAAATTTATCGTTTACGATCTTTAAATTATCCATATCAATCGAGAATATGGCCATCGTTCTTTTCTCCGACTGACTTTTGTCATAAAAATCCCGGGAATTATTTTCAAATCCCCTTCGGTTCAAAAGCCCGGTCAGAGCATCGTGTACATACATATTGTTTAGTTCCTCCAGCAGTGCATTGGTCTTATGTCTGAGACGCATACTTTCAAGAACATTTCCCAGGATAGCAAGCCAGCTGTGAAAGGACTTGCCACAGCTGTGTGTTCCTTCATAACTGATAGCAAAATAACCAAAAGTCACATTCAAATTATGCAGCGGAAAAAAATAATAAATCATGGGGTCTTGTTCCACCGCTTCCTTCGGAAGCAAATCTGAGGTATCAAAAACGGCAGTTTCTGTCTGAAGGATCTTTCCCTCCATCGCTGCTCCCACTGCCTGGCTCTGCTTAGGATATTCGTTTTTATCTGAAAAATACTTGGGATACTGGCTGCCTTCCCCCTCTCCCAGACAGATAAAAAAGTTCTTGATAAAATTGTCTTCCACATCCAGCAGACGAGTATGGTTCACTATCTCCTGCGCCCGCTGCACATCGGACATCTCCACAAACGTATACGTATTATACCGGATCAGATCCAGCATTTTTTCATATTCCTGACTCTGCCGTACCCTCTTTTTAATCGTGGTATCCATATCTGTCCCCTCACAGCCACAGGAATCCCGTATGACAGGCACCGTTCTAAGAGTCTGAATTCTCGGCACGTCCTCGCCATTCATCATGCGCTCTAATGTTACAAATGCCAGCTCACTCATCTTCTCCACCGGCATCGTAACCGTGGTAATCGGAGGCATATTGATCGTCGTCTCCCATATATCATCAAAGCCCGAAACAGCGATGTCTTTTGGTACAATTTTCCCAAAATTAACCAATTCATTACAGAGGGAAAGCGCCATATAATCATTGGCACAGACAACGGCCTGGGGCATTTCCGGAAGATCCGTGATAAAGTACTGCGCTGCTTCTCTGGAATACTTACGCCAGAAATCTCCATAAAACACATAATCTTCGTCGTAGGCGATACCTCGGCTGGCAAGACCTTCTTTATAATCTGCAAGGCGTGTCAGGGCATCCGGATGATTCTTGGGGCCGCTAAAAAAAGCGATACGGTGGAAGTGATGAACATCTACAAAATGCTGTACGATCTCTTTGACAGCACCTTTATTTTCTGCCAGAATACAGGGATACTCTTCCCAGGCTCTCCGCAAGGTCACCACCGGCTTCTTGGTGCGCTCTTTGAGGTACGCAAAAATCTGCTTTACAGCCTGCTCATTCTGAAACGTGTCATGACAAATTATAAATCCGTCGAAATTTTCATAGGGAACCAGATTTATAATGTTCGCTTCACCAGCACCATTCTTTGTATACACTCCATAGCATACAAAAAACGTAAAATAGGCAAGATTATACCCTTTCTCTCTGGCATAGGAAGTAAGCGTCCGGCAAACCTGTTCCTGGTAATGAGCCGCCACCTCGCATAATATCACACACACGTTCTTTCTACCGTTATCAAACATAGTTTCAACCCCACTATAAAACCCATTCATTCATTTGTATATACATATACAGACTCATTATACATGATTTCCCCGAAATTGCCAATATAAATTTTCTATTAACTTACTTTTTCCCTGTCAGGGTAATCCAGCCCCATACTTTCATGATCATTGGCGGTTTATTTCCACTGGTTTTTATCCAGCAGCTCCTCCCTCGTATGATAATATCCAATACTCATGTCCAAATAATGTCTGTGGGGATTGACAAATCTTTGCTCCTCTTCCCAGATTTCTGACTCCAGCTGTTTTTTTACATATGCCCGGATACTCTCCAGACTCCGAAAGGAAGCCACCCTTTTTCCACTCCGAATCACTTCCCGGTGCAGTTTTTTTGCCCGACAGTTGATGAAAGACCGCTTTTTCCAAGGCTTCTGCGGATCGATATAGGGATATTCTTTCGACAGATCCACAGCCTCCCCCCCTGCCGTCAAAAGATCCGCCACCGCATGTCCCGTGTCATCATAGATACGGTAAACATCTTTTTTACCTGGATTGGTAATCTTTTCAATATTTTCTGATACCTTTATTCTCGGAGTACATACCCCATTCTGTTCTACCGCTGCTAGCTTGTAAACAGCTCCAAAAACTGGATCACTCTTCGCCGTGATCAGACGTTCTCCCACTCCAAAAGCATCGATACGCCCTCCCTGCTCCAAAAGAGAGGTAATGGTAGATTCATCCAGGCTGTTCGATGCAATGATCATACAGTCTTCCATGCCTTCCGCATCCAGCATCCGCCGCACCTTTTTCGACAGATAGGCCAGATCTCCAGAATCCAGACGCACCCCCTTTAACCGCTTCCCCTTGGGATTCAGCACCGCCCTGGCCGCCCGTATGGCATTGGGGACACCGGAATGGAGGACATCATAGGTATCCACAAGAAACTGGGCGGAATCAGGATACTGCTCCGCATACCGGCAGAACGCGGTATATTCATCTCCATAACACATCACCCAGCTGTGGGCCATCGTACCCGACACGGGAATCCCAAACTGCTTTCCCGCCATCATCGTGGCGGTACTATCCACTCCGCCGATATAAGCCGCCCTGGCACCATAGACTGCTGCATCGATATTATGCGACCTCCTTGCCCCAAAATCCAGTACCCCGCGTCCTTTGGCAGCCCGCACGATCCGCTGCGCCTTGGTAGCGATCAGGGACTGATGATTGATCTGGGTCAGAATGGCCGTCTCCACCAGCTGGGCATCGATCAGAGGAGCGTGCACGGTCAATACCGGTTCGTTGGGATACATAATCGTTCCCTCCGGAAAGGCAGATATGTCCCCCCGAAAATGATATCCTCTTAAAAACTCTAAAAATGCCTCACTGAACAGGTGCAGGGAACGAAAATACTCAATATCATCTTCCTCAAAATGCACTCTCTCAATGTATTCAACCACCTGTTCCAACCCGGCAAAGATGGCAAATCCGCCGCTGTCCGGATTTTTCCGGTAAAACACCTCGAAAGTACCCCAGTCATCTGCGGATGAATCCTCAAAATACCCGTTTGCCATGGTCATCTCATACAAATCCATCATCATGCTGATATTTCTCGCTTCAAATTGTGACATTGCTTTTACCTCCTTATCATGATCTGACAGCTCTCCATCGTCTGCAGCGCTGCCTCATGGAGCTGTGGAGTCACTCCTGCGCAGCAGGATGAATCAACAGATATCAAAACCTCCGGCAAATATGCCTTTAGCAAAATTGCATTGGAAACAACGCAGATATCGGTACACACCCCGATCAATTCCACAGATTCGATGGGCTGCCGCCTATGTTCCCGTTTCAACACTTCTGCCATCTCCACGGAGGCGAATGTGCTCTTTTCAAATATTTTTACCGGTCTTTCAGCCTGGAGCTGCTCCAGTTCACGGATCAGCTGTCCCCCATAGGTATCCTCAATACAGTGGGTTACTGGAAGCCGCCTTCCCTCCTGGGTCAGAAGATAATCGGATCCATGGGTATCTTTTGTGTATATGACCTGCCCCTTAAAATCTCTTATTTTTTTTAAAACAGAGGGAATGATCTTTCTCGCCTCATCAGTTCCCAGAGCTCCTTCTACAAAATCATTTTGCATATCTACAACCACCAAATACCGGCTCATAGTTTCCCTCCCTTCGATTCCTCTTTTATTATCTGACAGAACACTTTGCAACATTCATAATTTGAAATATAATATAAAAAAACTGCCAAAACAGGCGCTAAAATAGCTGACTGAGAACCGCATAGCCCCGCTTCGCATACTGCAGTTTTTTGTATCAAATCATAACCGTCGGCTAAGCCGGTAGTTTATTTTCCTTTCATCCAGGTAAAAAGGCAGCCGCATAAATACGACTGCCCTTTCTTGTTATCTAATAGCAACAGATACAACCAAAAAGCTTCCATTTACTATGACAAAAGTTTACCATCCAGCTTATAATACCATTTGTTATCTTTATTAACGAAAGCTCTGCAATGATCAAAGCCCTTTGCACTAAGGCCATTCACAGCACAACTGATTCGGAACGAAAAACCTGACGAATCTTTTTCCAGTTCACATATTTTTATGAATACTCCGCCCTGGAAAACAAATCCATAGGTATCATCCTCCACAATACTTCCCTCCGCCTTTAATTCCTCCATCGTTTTTTGTATTGTCTCTTTTCCATATCTTTGAAAAATAAGTCCAGTTAAAATCTGCTTTTCGGAATCGGACATGCTCGTACAATCCGTCAGATCGATAGCGATTCGATGTACTGTACCTGCATTTATCATAGCCGAAAACTCTTTTGTAATAATATCAAAATACATTTCCGATAAACAATCAAAAATATTAATATCATTTACAGGTTCTTTCGGTGGCTCTGGTGAATGTTTTGGCGGCTCTGGCGTAACTACAGGAACCACAG
>CANBKJ010000048.1 GCA_947369165.1 uncultured Lachnoclostridium sp. | reverse complement strand
GTATATAATACTATTAGAAAGCGGGTGATTTTATGAAACCGATAAAAAAAGAAGAGATATTTACAATTGAAGATATATATGCGCTGCCAGATGGAGAACGCGCAGAATTAATAGATGGAAAGATTTATTATATGGCTCCGCCAAGTTGGGAACACCAAAGAATAAGTCGTATATTACATCAGGCAATAGCGAATTATATTGATAGAAATAATGGAAAATGTGAGGTGTTAGCGGCGCCATTTGCTGTATTTTTAAATAAAGATGATGTAAATTATGTTGAACCAGATATTTCTGTCATTTGTGATATATCAAAACTGGATGAAAAAGGTTGTCATGGCGCACCGGACTGGATTATAGAGATTGTGTCACCAAGTAGTAAACCAAGAGATTATATGACAAAATTATTTAAGTATCGTGCAGCGGATGTTAGAGAATATTGGATTGTAGATCCTGAAAAACAGAGGACTATGGTTTATGGATTTGAAAATGATATAGTGGAACAATATGATTTTGGTGAATATGTGCCAGTAGGAATTTATGAAGGATTCACTATAAAGATAGAATAGTTTATGCAAAATATAGTTGTTTGTAGAAGGCATTTGGAAAATAAGAAATCCAGATGCTTTTAAAATTAAAAAGGTTGCCAATGACTGGAGGATATGTTATCACACAGAGAGGACGGATAGGATGAATTCGATGGACAAAGAGATAAATGAGATTTCTCCCAAGGCTTTTATTCATATGTTTGGAGAGGCTCAAAAATACAATCGGCGTTTTTGCTTTATTCTGGGGTCCGGTGCGTCCCGTGAGGGCGGGATTCCCACCGGGGTGGAGATGGCAAAGATCTGGGCAGAGGAGTTAAAAAACAAATATGAAGAAAAAGAACTGCAGGATCTGATGAAGAAGCTGGATATTCAAAGCATAACTCCTACCAGTGAGAATTATTTTGGAATTTATGATCTTCGCTATTATCCAGATTATCAGGAAGGCTATGCGTATTTTGAAAGGGAGTTGGAAAAGGGAGTACCCAGTCTTGGCCATCATGCCCTGGCGAAAGTTCTTGCGGGGAAAACACATAATCTGGCTATCACCACAAATTTTGACAGTCTGATCGAGGATGCTTTGTTTATTTATGCAAATAAACATCCTTTGCTGGTGGGGCATGAATCCCTGGCAGGTTTTATCAATCTAAATGTCGACCGCCCTATCGTGGCAAAGATTCACAGAAGCCTGTATTTTCATCCCTATAACCGCCAGGATGAGACCCATGGGCTGGATCAGGAGTGGCAGGAGACATTGAAGAACGCCTTTATGGTATATACGCCGGTGGTGATCGGGTATGCCGGCGGCGACCAGAGTCTGATGGAGTTTCTCAAGGATGAAAACGTCAAAATGAATGGTTTATACTGGTGTTATTGGAAAAAGGAAACACCATCCCAGGAGATCATCGATCTGGTAAAAAGTAAAAATGGATGCCTGATTCCCATCGAGGGCTTTGATTATTTTATGTATATGCTTTCCCGGAAGATGGGATTTGAAAACCCGGATGAAGAGATGCGGAAGGTGACGGAAGACAGAATAGAACGCTATAATGGGCAGTACGATACGTTTGAAAAGATGATTCGCACCGAGGCGGAACAAAACCAGGCTTCCAATGAAGCTTTGAATGAAATACTGAATGAAATGGATACATATAATGATGAACAAATCAAGGAAGCAAAGAAAGAAGAAACTGTTCATAATTATAAAAGAATAGGGCGTATATATACAAGAGTGGGAAAATATGACAAGGCGATAGAAGCGTATACTGCTGCTATTAATCTAAGTCCAGAAGATGCGGATAATTACTATAATAGGGGCAATGTTTATGCAGATTTAAAAGAATACAATATGGCAGTTGAAGATTTTACAAAATCCATTGAAATAAATCCCAAAGATGATAAAGTATACAATGATCGCGGATATTGTTATGATGAACTGGGAGAATATCCAAAGGCAGTAGAAGACTATACAAAAGCCATAGAATATAACCCGCAGCTTGCTATTGCATATAGTAATCGTGGAAGGGCTTATTTTAATATGGAAGATTATCAAAAAGCGTTAAATGATTTTATCAAAGCTATTGAATTAAAACCAGATTTTGCTAATGCATACAATAATCGTGGATATACTTATTCTAGTATGGGAGAATATCAAAAGGCGATTGATGATTTAACCAAAGCTATTGAAATTAAGCCCCAATTTCCCAACCCTTACAAACACATGGGTACACTCAAATACGAGTGCCAAGAGTATGAAGAGGCATTGGAATATTTGAACAAAGCCATCGGACTCCGTGAATCTTATAAAGAAGCCTATGAAATTAGGGCAAAAGTGTACCATGCCCTGGGCGAACATGAAAAGGCGAAAAAAGATGAAGAGCGGGTAGAAACTCTTTCTGATACAGAAAATTGACCAGGAAGTGTGAATAGAAGTACTAAGCTTTTAAAAAACAAAAGCTAAGGACTTCTATTCACACCGAAGAACGCAAAAAGCGGTGTTCTTCCTAAAAATATTTGTGCCGCCTGCGGCGAATGGAGACAAAAATGGAGACAGAAAAGAAATATTTTAAATGGAATGAATTTTTAAGTTATTATAAGCCCTTTCGGAGGATTTTTGCGGCGGACATGTTCTTCGCCTTTCTGGGGGCGGCCACCACGCTGGTGATCCCGCTGATCGTGCGCTACATTACCGGAACGGTGATCTATATGCCGAAAGAGCAGATCTGGAATACGATCCTTATGCTGGGTATCCTGATGACCGTGCTGGTGGGGATACAGTGTTTCAGCAATTATTTCATCGGCAATTACGGTCATGTGATGGGGGCGAAGATCGAATTCAATATGAGAAAGGAAATCTTTGAGCATTATCAGAAATTATCCTTTTCTTTTTACGACAACCAGAAGGTAGGACAGCTCATGTCCCGGATCACCAATGATCTGTTTGATATCACAGAGCTTCTGCATCATGGGCCGGAGGATGTGGTGATTTCCTTTATTAAGTTTATCGGAACGCTGGCCATACTGATCTGGGTGAATCCTAAACTTGCAGTGGCGGCATTTGTCCTGATCCCGGTGATGTTTGTCTATGCCTACATTCTGAATAAGAAGATGAAACGCGCCTTTAAGCGGAACCGGGAAAAGGTGGCAGATATCAATGCCAGGATTGAAGACAACCTCTCGGGCATCCGGGTGGTCAAATCCTTTGCCAATGAGGATGTGGAGCAGGAAAAATTTATGGAAGGAAACCAGGGGTTTCTGGACAGTAAGAAAAACAGCTATTTTTATATGGGGCAGTACCATGCCGGGCTGACGGCATTTATCACGATGATCACGGTGCTGGTCATCGTCGTGGGAGCCTTTTTCCTGACCAATGGATCGCTGAATGCGCCGGATCTCATTACCTTTCTGCTCTATATCAATAATTTTACCGAGCCGGTACAGAAGCTCATCAACTTTACGGAGCAGTTCCAGAATGGAATCTCCGGCTATGAGAGATTCCGGGAGATCCTTGCCATCGCACCAGAGATCCAGGAAGCAGAACATCCGGTGGAGGCGGAGAGTCTCCGGGGGGATGTAGAATTTGATGATGTGGGCTTCCGGTATGAGGAAGATCAGGAAAAGGTGCTCAGCCATGTGAGCCTGAAAGTAAACGAAGGAGAGTATGTGGCTCTGGTGGGATCATCGGGTGCCGGGAAGACGACGCTGTGCAGCCTGATTCCGAGATTTTACGAGGTGACTTTCGGCTGTGTCCGGATTGACGGAGTGGACATCCGTGACTATTCCCTGAAAAGCCTGCGCCGGAATATCGGCGTCGTTCAGCAGGATGTATATCTCTTTGCTGGGACGGTGATCGACAATATACGTTATGGAAGGCCGGACGCCAGCAGAGATGAGATCATAGAAGCGGCAAAAAATGCCAACGCCCATGAGTTTATCATGAATCTGCCGGAAGGGTACGAGACCAATATCGGACAGCGGGGTGTGAAGTTGTCCGGCGGGCAGAAGCAGCGGCTTTCCATCGCTCGGGTATTTTTGAAAAATCCGCCCATCCTGATATTTGATGAAGCCACCTCGGCGCTGGATAACGAGAGTGAGAAGGTGGTCCAGGAATCGCTGGAGAAGCTGGCGAAAAACCGCACCACCTTTGTGATTGCCCACCGGCTTTCCACCATCCGAAATGCCCAGAGGATCCTTGTGCTGACCGAGGATGGCATCGCGGAGGAGGGGACACATTCCCAGCTAATGGAACAGCGGGGTGTCTACTATAACATGTACACGCTGGCAGGAAATTAGCAAAAGTGCAAAAAAATCCCAAAAACCCTTGCTTTTTGGGAAAACGTGTGATATACTCTAAATGTTATTGGTGGAAAATGAGTGGACGAAAGTCCACTCATTGTTTTTGCATTTGTTGTTTTGATTTGTAAAAAAGGAAAAGAGGGTTGTCTTTGAGCAAACATCAGAATTATGAGCAGCGTACGGAACAGCTGATCACTCCGATTTTGGAGGAAAATCATTTTGAACTCGTTGATGTGGAATTTGTAAAAGAGGCGGGAAACTGGCATCTGAGGGCTTATATTGACAAGGAAGGCGGTATCACTATTGATGATCTGACCCTTGTAAACCATGCACTCAGTGACCTGATGGACAGAGAGGATTTTATCGAAGAATCCTATATTCTTGAGGTGAGTTCCCCCGGCCTGCTGAGACCGTTTAAGAAACCGAAAGACTACATAAGAAACCTGGGACAGGATGTAGAGGTCAAATTGTTTGCTCCGGTGACTTTTGAACAGGATGGGAAAAAATATACAGATAAAGAATTTGTCGGCATCCTGAAAGAATATAACGCGCCTTCCGAGGACACAACTGCTGCAGGGAAGATCCTGCTGGCATTTGAGGGCGATGATCAATTGGAGATAGAGATTAAAGATATTGCATTGATTCGAAAAGCGATTGATTTTTAGAATTCAGAATTTGGAGGAAAAAGGAAAAATGAAAGCGAAAAATAACAAAGTATCAAGTGGAAATCCCGAATTGATCGAGGCATTGGAGGCGATTGAAAAGGAAAAAGATATCAGCAAGGAGATTTTGATCGACGCTATTCAGAATTCTCTTCTGGCAGCGTGTAAGGATCAGTTTGGAAAATCAGATAATATCCGTGTGACATTAGATGATATCACAGGAGAATTCCATGTATATCAGGATAAAGAGGTAGTAGAAGAGGTGGAGGATGATATGCTTCAGATGTCTTTGACAGAGGCTGAGGCGAGACATAATGTGACAGAGATTGGCGCCATTGTAAGCATTGAGGTGACGCCGAAGAATTTTGGCAGAATCTCTGCCCAGAAGGCGAAGCAGGTTGTGGTGCAGAAGATCCGCGAGGAAGAGAGAAAAGTCCTCTACGACCAGTATTATACAAAAGAACGGGATATCATCACAGGTACAGTACAGCGTTATTCCAATGGAAATTATACCGTGAATCTCGGCAAGGTAGATACGGTTCTTACGGAGGCAGAGCAGGTGAAGACCGAGAGATTTCATTCTCACGAAAAGATCAAAGTGTATGTGACAGAGGTAAGAGATACCACAAGGGGACCGAGGATCACCGTCAGCCGTACCCATCCAGAACTTGTGAAAAGATTGTTTGAATCCGAGGTGGCAGAGATCCAGAGTGGTGTGGTGGAGATCAAAAATGTGTCTCGTGAGGCGGGATCGCGTTCCAAGATCGCGGTGTACAGCTCCAATCCTGATGTGGATCCGGTGGGCGCCTGTGTCGGAGTCAATGGGATCCGTGTAAATACTGTTGTGGAAGAGCTTCGCGGTGAAAAGATTGATATTGTGGAATGGAACGAAAATCCTGCGGTCTTTATCGAGCATGCCCTGAGTCCTTCGAGAGTATTATCCGTTACGGTGGATCCAGAGGAAAAGACAGCATTGGTGATCGTGCCGGATTACCAGCTCTCCCTCGCTATCGGTAAAGAGGGTCAGAATGCGCGGCTTGCGGCAAAACTGACTGGATATAAGATCGATATCAAGAGCGAGACGCAGAGCCTTGAAGGGTAAGGAGTTGATCGTTTGAAGGGGAGAAAGATTCCTATGAGACAGTGTATCGGCTGTCGGGAAAACAAAGAAAAAAAGCAGCTCATCCGGGTGGTGAAGGTGTCAGGACCAGAGGAGGATTTCGGCGGGGAACCAAACATATGCATTGACCGCACAGGAAAAATAAATGGAAGAGGAGCTTATCTGTGTGATGACCTGGAGTGTTTGAAAAAAGCGCGTAAAACCAACGGACTGAGCCGGGCGTTTAGAATAAATGTGTCAGAGGAAGTTTATGAAGATTTAGAAAGGCAGTTGAGTGAATGATCCAGCAGAAAAAGGTACTGGGAACTCTTGGATTGGCGATGAGAGCCGGAGACATAGCCTGTGGGGAATTTCTTACAGAAGAAGCGATCCGTTCCGGCAGGGCAAAACTGGTGATCGTCGCGGAGGACGCTTCTGAAAATACGAAGAAAAAATTCAGGAATTCCTGCCGGTATTACCGGGTTCCCTTTGCCCTGTACGGCAGTAAGGAAACATTGGGAAGAGCGGTGGGAAAAGAGTTCCGTGCTTCGATGGCAGTTCTGAATCCGGGATTTGCAGCGTCAATTGGTAAGAATTTAGATTTGGAGGAAAAAGTGAATGGCGAAAATGAAAATATATGAAATTGCAAGAAGCTTGCAGTCAAAGAATAAAGAAATCAAAAGTGGAGATCTGGTGAAGCTTTTGAATGATAATGGTTTTGAAGTAAAAGGTGCCAACAGTAATATTGAAGATGATGCGATCGCCTTCTTGCTAAAGACCTTCAACAATGCCAATAAACCGGCAGTTCCGGCGAAGAAAAAGGAAACGGAGAGCAAACCGGCAGAACAGCCGGCTCCGAAAAAGGAAATGCCAGAGAAGAAGGCAGAGAAGCCGGCAGAAGTCCCGAAAGAAAAGAAAGAGGCTCCTGAAAAGGCGGATTCGGCAGCTGCGGGTCAGTCACCAGAACAGAAAGAGACGGATTGCAAAGAACCTCAAAACAAAGAAAACCCGTACAAAGAGTCTCAGAACGGGAATCAGAAAAACCAGGGGAACCGGAATCAGAATAACGGGGAGCGAAGAACCCAGAACAATGGAGAGCGCAGAAATCAGGGGAACCGGAACCAGAACGGCAGCCAGGAAAATGGAAATTCCAGCAACGCAGGC
Source organism: uncultured Lachnoclostridium sp. (assembly GCA_947369165.1). Taxonomy (GTDB): domain Bacteria; phylum Bacillota; class Clostridia; order Lachnospirales; family Lachnospiraceae; genus Eubacterium_F. The sequence continues at coordinate 17,594 of CANBKJ010000048.1, read as the reverse complement.
GCTGGTAATGGGGAACGCCGGAATCAGAACGGTGGAGAACGCCGTGGCCAGAATAACGGGGAGCGCAGAAACCAGAACAACAATGGAGAGCGCAGAAACCAGGGGAACCGGAATCAGAACGGTGGCCAGAGCACCGGCGGAAATGACCGGAGAGGCCAGGGAAATGGGAACTTTGGTGGCGGAGACCGTCGTAACCAGAATAACAATGGAGACCGCAGAAACCAGGGGAACCGGAATCAGAACGGCGGCCAGAGTGCCGGCGGAAATGACCGGAGAGGCCAGGGAAACAGAGGCCAGGGAAATGGAAACTTTGGCGGAGGAGACCGTCGGGGTCAAAACAACAATGGGGACCGTAGAAATAACGGCGGCCGGGGCGGTGAGCGCGTATTTGAGCGCTTTGAAAAGTCCCAGAGTGGTTTTGACGGTATTAAACAGGAGCAGAAGAACTCCCGTAAGAGAAGTAATAAGAAAGTAGCAGAAAAGGGAACCTATAAAAAGTCCAGCAAAGAAGAGATGAGCAAAATCCGCAGCAAGAAGGATCCGAACAGAAAAGGTGCCTTCATTAAGCCGGAACCGGCAGCAAAAGAGCCGGAAGAGACCATCAAGCAGATTACGATACCAGAGAGTCTGACGATTCGTGAGCTGGCGGATAAGATGAAGATGCCGGCAGCTGCGCTGGTGAAAAAACTGTTTATGCAGGGGCAGGTCGTTTCCCTGAACCAGGATATTACCTTTGAAGAGGCAGAAGAGATCGCTCTGGAGTTTGATATCATCGCCGAGATGGAAGAGAAGATTGATATGGTAGCGGAGCTCTTGAAAGAGGATGAGGAACCAGAAGAATCCATGAAGAAACGTCCGCCGGTAGTCTGTGTTATGGGTCATGTAGACCACGGAAAAACCTCTCTTCTGGATGCAATCCGGGAAGAAAATGTTACTTCCCATGAGGCAGGAGGCATCACACAGCACATCGGAGCCTATGTGGTAGAGATCAACGGGGAAAAGATTACTTTCCTGGATACTCCGGGACACGAGGCATTTACCTCCATGCGTATGCGTGGCGCCCAGTCTACGGATATCGCTATTCTGGTAGTGGCAGCTGATGACGGTGTCATGCCTCAGACGGTGGAAGCTATCAACCATGCGAAAGCAGCTGGTGTGGAGATCATCGTGGCAGTCAACAAGATCGATAAAGCCGGCGCCAATATCGAGCGGGTGAAACAGGAGCTGGCAGAGTACGAGCTGATTCCAGAGGACTGGGGAGGAAGCACTATTTTTGTTCCGGTATCTGCTCACACAAAAGAAGGAATCGAACAGCTGCTTGAGATGATCGTGCTCACGGCAGAGGTTCTGGAACTTAAAGCAAATCCGGATCGTAAGGCGCGTGGTATCGTGATCGAGGCGCGTCTGGATAAGGGACGTGGTCCGGTGGCGACAGTACTTGTACAAAAGGGTATGCTGCACATCAGCGATCATGTGGCAGTGGGATCTGCACACGGTAAAGTCCGTGCCATGATCGACCACAACGGTGAAAGGGTGAAGGAGGCAGGACCATCTACACCTGTAGAAATACTTGGTCTGAACGGGGCGCCGGATGCGGGAGAGATCTTTGTATCCACAGAGAGTGACAAAGAGGCAAAACAGATTTCACAGGCATATATTGACCAGAGTAAGGATAAACTGTTGGAAGAGACAAAAGCCAAGAAACTTTCTCTGGATGGACTGTTCAATCAGATCCAGGCAGGAAATGTAAAGGACCTGAACCTGATCATCAAGGCGGATGTACAGGGATCTGTGGAGGCAGTAAAACAGAGCCTTCTCAAACTCGGAAACGAAGAAGTGGCAGTTCGGGTGATCCACGGCGGAGTGGGAGCTATCAACGAATCCGACGTATCTCTTGCCAGCGCTTCCAATGCTATTATCATTGGATTCAATATCCGGCCGGATAATACAGCGAAAGAGATCGCGGACAGAGAAAATGTAGACGTCCGTCTGTACCGTGTTATTTATGATGCTATCGAGGACATTGAAAATGCTCTGAAGGGCATGCTGGAACCGATCTATGAAGAAAAGGTCATCGCTCATGTGGAGATCCGCCAGACATTCAAGGCTTCTGGTGTGGGAACCATCGCCGGCTCCTATGTTCTTGACGGAAAGATTGAGAGAGGCTGCAAGTGCCGCATCAGCCGCGGGGGCGAACAGATCTTTGAGGGTGAGCTGGCTTCCCTGAAACGTTTCAAAGATGACGTAAAAGAAGTGGCAGCCGGTTACGAGTGTGGTCTTGTCTTTAATAATTTCAATGATATCCAGGAAGAGGATCAGGTGGAATGCTATATCATGGTGGAGGTTCCGCGCTGACAAAAAGGCGGGGCTCCATCCTTAGAATGGAGAGACTATGAAAAAAAACAGTGTAAAGAATATCCGTATCAACAGTGAGGTTCAGCGGGAGATGAGCCAGATTATACGGGAAGAGATAAAGGATCCAAGAGTGCATCCCATGACTTCGGTGATGGCGGTGGAGGTGACTCCGGATCTGAAATTTGCGAAGATATTCGTCAGTGTACTGGGCAGTGAAGAAGAAAAAGAAAAGACGATGGAAGGTTTGAAAAAAAGTGCCTCTTTTGCCAGAGGACAGCTTGCCAGAAGAATGAATCTGAGAAATACACCAGAGCTGACATTTATTCTGGATCATTCCATCGAGTATGGCGTGGCGATGTCAAAGCGGATTGATGAGGTCAATCACAGGGAATAGAAGGGATAGAAGAGGATGAGTATTTTATTGGAAGAGATTCAGAAAGCAGGGACCATTGCCATCGGCGGACATATTCGTCCCGATGGAGACTGCATCGGTTCCTGTATGGGGTTGTATTCATACATCATAGAAAATTTTCCAGATAAAAGGGTACAGGTGTTCTTGGAAGAGATTCCGGATGCATTTCAATATCTTAACCGGAAAGAGGCGCTGGAGGGCAGTACAGAGAAGTTTGATCTGTTTGTTTCGCTGGATTGTGGTTCTCCGGACCGTCTGGGAGAGGCGGAACCGGTATTTCATGCGGCGGTGCGTACGGTCAATATCGACCATCATATCAGCAATACAAATTTTGCAGAGGTTAACCATGTGGAGGCAGAAGCCAGTTCCACCTGCGAAGTACTCTGTGGCCTTTTGGATATAGAAAAAGTTGATTATTTTTCTGCACAGGCATTTTATACCGGGATCATTCATGACACCGGAGTGTTTAAACATTCCAATACGGGACTGTCCACAATGGAGATCGCGGGGAAACTGATGCAGAAGGGAATCCCTTATGGTAAGATCATTGATGAAAGTTTTTATATGAAGACGTACCGTCAGCTTCAGATCATGGGCCGCTGTCTTTTGGAAAGTGTCCGGGTGATGGATGGAAAAGTTATTTTTTCTGTTGTATCCCGCCGGGTACTGGATTTTTATGAGGCAAAGCCGTCGGATCTGGATGGTGTGATCGACGAACTGCGAACCACCCAGGGAGTTGAGGTGGCAATTCTTCTGACAGAGAAGGATACCATGGAATATAAAGTGAGTATGCGTTCCAATGAGTTCGTGGATGTGAGCAGGATCGCTACTTTTTTTGGCGGCGGCGGGCATATCCGTGCAGCAGGCTGCAGCATTAAGGGTTCTGCTTTCGATGTGATCAACAATATTACGGAACACATTGAGCGGCAGTTAAAGGACCAGAAGTAAAGGAGCAGGATGGCAATCCTGATAGAGAACAATGGATGGAATACTCAACGTATATAAGGAGAAGGGATTTACTTCCCATGATGTGGTGGCGAAACTGAGAGGGATCCTTCATCAGAAAAAGATCGGGCATACCGGCACACTGGATCCGGATGCTGTGGGAGTGCTTCCTGTCTGTCTCGGCAGGGGAACTAAGGTATGCGGGCTTCTGACGGACAAATCCAAGACCTATGAAGCAGTTGTCCGTCTGGGAGTTGTGACGGATACCCAGGACATGACAGGAACCGTTCAGGAGGAACACCTGGTATCTGTAAGCCTGGATGAGATTCGCCAGGCCGCCCAGGCATTTACTGGTGAGATATGGCAGATCCCGCCGATGTATTCCGCCGTGAAGGTAAATGGCAGGCGGCTGTACGAGCTGGCGAGGCAGGGCATCGAGGTGGAGCGTCAGGCGCGCAGGATCACGGTATATTCTTGTGAAGTGATGGATTATCAGCCTGAGAAGATGGAATTTACCATGAGAGTACACTGTTCTAAGGGAACCTATATCCGCACGCTGTGTCACGATATAGGGGAGAAACTAGGATGTGGAGCCGCTATGGCTTCCCTTGTGCGCACTTCGGTAGCGCCTTTTTTTCTGGAGAAGGCACATACCCTGGCTGAGATCGAGGATATATATATAAATGGAAAAATCGAGGAAATTTTGTACCCAGTGGATCACGTATTTAAAAAGTATCCGGCAGTTATTGTTGAGGAAAAGGGACTCCGGTTCCTAAAAAATGGAAACGATGTGGCTGGGGAGTTCTGCCGGAGCAGGGAAGTTCTGACAGAAGGGACGCTGGTCCGGATGTATGACGAGGCGCAGCGTTTTTATGCCATTTACAGATACAGGGACCCACGGCGTGGCTTTGGAAACCATAAGATGTTTTTTAATGATGGGTCTGGCGGATATACAGAGAGAAAGGCATGAGACATAGATGAAGATTCTGGAACACGGACCATATAAACTGAATAATACAGCGATTTGTATCGGCAAATTTGACGGTCTGCACAGCGGACATCGGATGCTGCTGAACTCAATCCAGGAATCTTCGGAACTGACGAAGGTTCTCTTTACCTTTCGCTTTTCAGATTCAAGACATATATACAGTTCGGAGGAAAAGCGTTATCTGGCTAAGAAGCTTGGGATCGAGGTGTATATCGACTGTCCTTTTGACGAGGAATTATCACATATGAAGCCCCAGGCGTTTTTAGAGGACATTCTGATTTGTCAGTGTGGGGCGAAGGTGATTTCTGTAGGAGAGGATTTCCAGTTTGGGTACAAGCGTCAGGGCGATGTGGCTTTTTTGATGAAAAACAGTTCCGTTTATGGTTATGAACTGAAGGTTTTTCCTAAAAAGAAGATGTTTGGGGAGCCAGTCAGCAGCACGATAATCCGTGAGGAGCTGGAAAAGGGCAGCATAGAGAGGGTCAATCAGCTGCTGGGACATCCCTATTTTATATATGGGGAAGTATGCCGGGGCAATCAGATCGGAAGGACGATACAGATGCCCACGGTGAACCAGCTTCCGGAGCGGGAAAAACTTCTCCCTCCCTATGGCGTCTATGCATCCCGGATACACACACAGTACGGTGAGTATATAGGAGTTACCAATGTAGGTGTCAAGCCGACCATACCCGGAGAAAACCGGGCTGGTGCAGAAACATATATCATGGACTTCGACCGGGAGATCTATGGGGAGATGATCTGCGTGGAGCTGTTTGCATTTTTGCGTGGAGAACGAAAGTTTTCCGGGCTGGATACATTAAAAATACAGTTGGAGGAGGATAAGAAAAATGCTTACCTTTTCTTTAGACAATAAATCTGATGAACCGATGTATCATCAGATTTATTCTTATGTAAAAGAAGAAATTTTATCAGGAAGACTTTCATGTGGGGAAAAACTACCCTCTGCCAGAGAGCTGGCGGGGTATCTTTCTGTCAGCAGAAATCCGGTGGATACCGCCTATGAACAGCTGGTGGCAGAAGGATATGTATATTCCATGCCCAAACGAGGATATTTTGTGAACAGGATCACCTATACCCAGCAGATCCATCCGGTAGAACACAGGGAAGAGGGGGAGGAGAAAGGTCAGAAAAACTATCGGTATGATTTTGATCCCGATGCGGTGGATGTGGAAGGTTTTCCCTATTCTGTCTGGCAGTCCATTGGGAGGAAGGCATTAAAGGACCACAGTCTTTTCCAGGCGGGAGATTACCGGGGAGACTGGGAACTGAGGCGGGCGGTGGCAGACTATCTCTATGGTTCGAGAGGGGTATTGTGTCAAGCTGCCAATGTGGTCATCGGGGCAGGGATCGGATATCTTCTTCAGCTTTTATCGGTACTGTTCCGGGACGAAAAGAGGATTGCATTTGAGGAGCCGGGCTATGTAAGGGCAAAAAAGATCCTGGCCTCCCATGGCTTCCATGTCTGTCATATTGACATGGAAGGCGGAGGGATCGGTATCGAGGGGTTGGAAGCTTCGGGAGCCAGGCTCTGTTATGTGACGCCCTCCCACCAGTTTCCTCTGGGAACGGTTATGTCCATCGCCAAAAGACAGCAGCTTCTTCAGTGGGCGAACGAAGAGGAGGATAGATATATCATCGAAGATGATCATGATAGTGAGTATCGCTACAAGGGAAGGCCGATCCCGGCGCTGCAAAGCATCGACACCGGGGGAAAAGTCATTTATATCGGTACATTTTCCAAAGCCATCGCGCCGGCGCTTCGGATGGGATATATGGTTCTGCCAGACCGGCTTATGGAGCGGTTTGGGGAGTGCTGCGGGGACTATAATTGTCCGGTGTCCCGTCTGGATCAGGCGATGATGGCAGAATTTATCCACGGAGGATATTTTGAAAAGCATCTGAACCGGATGCGCAAACGGTATAAGGAAAAACATGATACAGTACTGGCTGTTTTTCGCAGTTATCAGGACCGCATCGAGGTGACGGGAGATTATGCCGGGCTTTATGTCATCGCCCGAAGCCTTCGGCAGCGGGAAGAAGAAAAGGTTTTGCAGGCGGCACAGAAATATGAGATCCGTCTGCGCCCTCTGTCTTTCTATTATAAAGAACTGCCAGAAGACTATATGCCTTCCTTTCTGATCGGTTTTGCCGGACAGACGAAAGATGAACTAAAAGAAGGGCTTCGCATATTGTGTGAAAAGGTTTTTTAACATTTTCTCTAAATGTAAAATATATGTAAAATCAAGTAAATCCTTTGTAAAATATGGCGGAATAATGAAGAATGTTCTTGTATAATGTAAAAAAATAGTTTAAAGTATAAATTGTGGCCATACGAGAGATGGAGTGAAATAATTTACGGGAGAAAAGAGGAGTAATCATGGAATTAGCATTACAGATCATGGCAGGAGTCGGTTTGTTTTTATATGGTATGCAGCTTATGAGCGATGGCCTTCAAAAGGTAGCAGGACAGAAGATGCGTACGATTCTGGAGCGGCTTACGACAAATCCTTTTATGGGTCTTATACTGGGAATCGTATTTACGGGAGTTATCCAGTCCTCCAATGCCACAACAGTACTGGTGGTGAGTTTTGTAAACAGTGGTCTGATGACGCTCGCCCAGTCAGTGGGAGTGATCATGGGCGCCAATATAGGAACGACGGTGACGGGACAGCTGGTATCTTTTAAGCTGGATGCCATTGCACCATTTTTTATCATCGTCGGAGTAGTCATGGTAATGTTTATCAAGAAACCGATGGTGAAGAGAGTCGGCGAGGTTCTGCTTGGATTTGGCGTGCTGTTCTTTGGAATGACCACACTATCTGCCTCTGTGGATCAGCTCAATCAGGTGGAGGCGGTGAAAAATCTCTTTGGCAGCCTTCGGAATCCATTTCTTGCGGTGCTGATCGGTTTTGTGGCGACCTCCGTACTCCAGAGTGCTTCGGCATCGGTGGGAATCCTTATCGTGCTGGCATCCACCGGTTTGATGGATCTGAATATATGTTACTATGTGATCATGGGATGTAATATTGGAGCATGTGGTTCCGCAGTACTAGCCAGCCTGAGCGGGACAAAAAATGCCAAACGCGCCGCGATGGTTCATGTCTCTTTCAATATCATTGGCCTGTTTATCGTGATGACCCTTCTGGGAATATGGGGAGACGGAATTATGGGTGCCATTCATGGACTGACAGCGGGTACAGCGGATGCGGCGATCCGTGCCGGAAGGGATGTGGCAAACATCAATACTATCATAAAGATCTTCCAGGTGATCGTACTGTTTCCCTTCAGCAGGTTTCTGGTTCGTCTTACATATCTGCTCATTCCTGGTGAGGATGAAGAGGTTCATGGAATGGAGCTTAAGTTTATCGGAAAACATGCCATCTTTAACCAAACCACAGCGATCCCACAGGCAGTCAGTGAACTGGACCGTATGGCAAATATGGCGATCAACAACCTTAAACGTTCGATGGAGTGTCTGCTGAATAAAAAAGAAAAAGAATTGGATGAAGTGTATAAAAAAGAAGAAGTGATTGATTATCTGAATACAGAGATCACCAACTATCTTGTCAAAGTGAACCAGTTGTCCCTGCCGATCCAGGACCGCAAACAGCTGGGCGCCATGTTCCATGTGGTAAATGATATCGAGCGTATCGGTGACCACGCTGAGAATATCGCAGATTATGCCAAAACGGCACTGTCAGCGGATCTCAAATTCAGCAAAAAGGCGCAAAATGAATTGAGGGAAATGTTTGAAAAAGTGATACAGCTTCTGCAGTATTCGGTTCAGATGTTTGCCTCCGGGGACGATACCCACATAAATGATATCTTGCAAATTGAGAATGAAATTGATAAAATGGAAAAGAAGTTACAGAAAAAACATGTCAACCGGCTGGCGAACAATAAGTGTGAGCCCCATGCGGCCATGATCTTCTCCGATCTGATCAGCAATCTGGAGAGGGTGGCAGACCATGGTACCAACATTGCCTTTGCGGAACAGGACGAGGAAGAATTGTAGTCCGCTCTGGTGATGTCTTGTGAAAGCCCTGCCAGAACGGTGATAACAGAATAAGGCAGGATTCTGATATGACAGAGTTATTTTTGATCACAGCAGCAGTTCTTATTATTCTTCTGCTGGTTTATGGTTATCTGTCCAACGGCATGCTCGCCGTGGAACATTATCCCCTTTCCGTGTGGGGGGATGGGGAACCAATAAAAATAGTGATGCTGGCGGATCTTCACGGCAGCTCTTTTGGGCCAGACAACAGACGGCTGATTCAGAAGATTCAGGTAGAATCTCCTGACGTCATCTGTATGGCGGGAGATATGACGGTTAAAAATGGCAAGGGGACGGCCTCTTGCCTTGCTTTGTGTAAAGAACTCCTGGAGATATGTCCGGTGTTTTACGCCCCAGGCAATCATGAGATCCGGATGGAGTGCTATGAACATTTTAAAGTAGAATTAAAAAAAACAGGGGTGGTATGGCTGGACAATGCCCATCATGATCTGGTGATCCGCAACAGGCGGATCCGTGTCTATGGCCTAAACCTGGAAGAAGAGCTGTATCATAAATTCTGGCAGAAGACAGAGTTTGGCAGTGGCAGAATGGAACAGTATCTGGGACCTGCCGAAAGGGAGCCTTTTAATCTTCTTCTGGCGCACAATCCGGAATATTTCAAGGCATATCAGGAGTGGGGGGCTGGTCTGGTGCTGTCAGGCCACGTGCATGGGGGGATTGCGAGACTCCCGCTGTTTGGCGGGGTGATCGCTCCGTCGCTGCAGCCGTTTCCTGCCTACGATGCTGGGCTGTTCCAGAGGGGAAAGAGCTGGATGGTCCTCACCAGAGGACTGGGAACCCATCATATCCGCCTGCGCTTTTTTAACACTCCGGAGATTTCTGTTATAAATCTATCTTGATTGAAGGGGATAAATATAATATAATGGTAAGATGATGCCAGAGTCAAGAGGTCATAAAATGTCATTTCAAAGTAATGGGCGGCGTCAGAATAAAAACGGGAAAGGACGTGCAGAATGTGGGAATACCTGTGAAACTTGAGGTTTTTGAGGGACCCCTCGATCTCCTTCTTCATCTGATCGAAAAAAACAAAGTAGATATCTATGATATTCCTATCGTCCTTATCACGGAACAGTATTTGGATTATGTTCGGCAGATGGATACGAAGGATATGGATGTCATGAGTGAATTTCTCGTGATGGCGGCTACTCTTGTGCGTATCAAATCTAAGATGCTTCTTCCACCAGAGGAAGAAGATGAGGAAGAGTACGAGGATCCCCGTCAGGAACTAGTGGAGCGGATCCTGGAATATAAAATGTACAAATACGCATCCTTTGAATTGAAAGACCGCCAGTTAGATGCCGGGCGAATGATCTTTAAAGAACCATCGATTCCGGAGGAGATCCGGGACTTCAAAGAGGAGGTGTCCATCGAGGAGCTGTTGAGTGATGTGACACTGGCAAAACTGCAGGGTATCTTTAACTCTGTGATGAAAAAACAGGTGGACAAGATCGACCCCATCCGAAGCAAATTTGGAGAGATTGAGAAAGAAGAGATCAGTCTGGAGGACCACATTGTATTTCTGGAAGATTATGCCAAAGAAAATGGGACCTTTAGTTTCCGTAAACTTCTGGAAAATGGCAGAGGAAAAACATATGTGATCGTGACATTTCTGGGAATTCTGGAGATGATGAAGATGGGAAAGCTTTCTATTGTGCAGGAAAAGATATTTGATGATATTCTGATTACATATAAATCGACGGAGAAAGAGAGGACACAGGCTTGAATATAAAAGAATTGGAAGCGGTCATAGAGGCGATATTATTTACAATGGGAGAGGCCGTTGAGGTGGAGCGGATCGCCGCCGCTGTAGAGCACGATGAGGATACGGTACGCAGACTGATCCGCAATATGATGACCCGTTATGAGGAATCAGACCGGGGTATTCGTATCATTGAACTGGATGGCTCTTTTCAGCTCTGTACCAAACCGGAGATGTATGAATATCTGATCAAGGTGGCGCACGTACCCAAAAAACATGTGCTCACGGATGTGATGCTGGAGACCCTTTCTATCATTGCCTATAAACAGCCCATCACAAGGCTGGAGATCGAGAAGATCCGGGGAGTTAAATGTGACCATGCCGTAAATAAGCTGATTGAATACAATCTGATCTGTGAAGCGGGCAGGCTGGATGCGCCAGGACGGCCCATTCTTTTTGCCACGACAGAAGAGTTTTTGAGGTATTTTGGCATTGAATCTCTGGAAGAGCTGCCGATCCTGAATCAGGAGACCATTGATAACTTTAAGGAAGAAGCAGAAAGAGAAGTGATGAGAGAACTTCAGGAGACAGAGGCAGAATAAAGAGGCTTGCTATTTTTCTTTATAAATAAAAAAATACCCGGTACAGACTCTGCCTTGAGCAGTTAGATCCGTCTGTACCGGGTGTTTTAATAGTGAAAGTTTATTTATAATCCACCAGATCTACGTAAAATTTTCTATAATCGGTTCGTTTTTCCCTGGTAGCTGCAATGGCAGTCCTGGGATGCTGGTTCAGTTGTCCCGTGAGAAGATAGGGTATGTCGTATCCCCATATCACGCCCTGTTCTTTCAGAGGTATGATCTCGTGTTCCAGGATATCCAGGATCGGAAGTATATTATACTTCGGATTCTTCAAAAATCCCAGGAGGAACTCACTGGCACAGTTTCCGGCGCCGCGTCCCATGCCGCTGACGGTCACATCCAGATAGCTGACGCCGCGGGAAAGTGCTTCGATGGTATTGGCAAAAGCGAGCTGCTGATTGTTGTGGGCATGGATCCCTACATATTTATGATATTTCTCTGCAAAGGCAAGGTATTTGTCTGCCAGTTTTCTCATCTGCTCCGGATAGATGGCACCATAGCTGTCAACAATATAGATTCCGTCTACGCTGCTGTGACCGATCAGTTCCAGTGCCTCGTCGATATCGGTATCGTTGTCATTGGAGATCGCCATAATATTGATGGTGGTCTCATAGCCCTTTTCATGACAGTACTCTACCATTTCGATGGCAGCCGGGATGGTGTTGATGTATGTAGCCACGCGCACCAGATCAATCACGCTGTCGCTTCGGTCGATGATGTCCCGTTTGAAATCGGTACGTCCCACATCTGCCATCACAGCGATCTTCATATCCGAATCGTTGTCTCCAACGATCCGCCGGATATCGCTTTCATCGCAGAATTTCCATGGCCCAAAATCTGCTTTTGGGAAAATATCACTGGATGCCTTATAACCAAACTCCATATAATCCACACCGGCTTTGATATTAGCCTTATACAGGTTTTTTACAAACTCGTCGGTGAAACGAAAATCATTAACCAGTCCGCCGTCGCGGATCGTTGCGTCTACCACCCGTACATCTGGACGGTAGGAAAGTATTGTTCCTTTTGTCTCCATGTGTAAAACCTCCTTCGTTAGGATTCTATTGTAACAGAAAAAACTTCTTATGAAAAGGAAAAAGTTTGTATAATTAAAAAAAGTATGCTATAATGAGGAACGAATCTGGGGTTTCCAGGAGAAACCCTCTACATAAAAATGACTGCATCTTAGGAGCAGTATAAACGGAGGTAAGAAGACAATGGACTACAAGAAAGCTGGAGTTGACATTGAAGCGGGCTATAAGGCGGTTTCGTTGATGAAGGAGCACATTGCATCCACTATGAGACCGGAAGTGCTCACGGATATCGGAGGGTTTTCCGGTGCATTTTCCATGAAAAAATTTGTTGGAATGGAAGAGCCGACATTGGTGTCCGGTACAGATGGTGTGGGAACAAAGCTTAAGATCGCGTTTTTACTGGACAAGCATAATACCATTGGTATCGATTGTGTGGCAATGTGTGTAAATGATATCGCATGTGCCGGCGGCGAGCCTTTGTTTTTCCTGGATTATGTTGCCTGCGGAAAAAACGAGCCGGAAAAGATAGCGAAGATCGTCAGTGGAGTGGCAGAGGGATGCCGTCAGTCCGGTGCGGCGCTGATCGGCGGAGAGACCGCGGAGATGCCAGGTTTTTATCCGGTGGATGAATATGATCTTGCTGGTTTTTCTGTAGGAATTGTGGATAAGAATGATATGATCACAGGAAAGGAACTGGTTCCAGGAGATGTTCTGGTGGGAATGGCTTCTTCTGGAATCCACAGCAATGGTTATTCTCTGGTTCGCCAGGTGTTTAGCATGAATACCGAGGCACTGAATAGAACTTACGAAAGTTTATCCGGAACGCTGGGAGAAACTCTTCTTACCCCGACGAAGATATATGTAAAAGCACTGAGAGCCATTAAGGAGGCCGGTGTGAAGATCAAGGCATGCAGCCACATCACCGGCGGTGGATTTTATGAAAATATTCCACGGATGCTCAGGGATGGCACTCATGCGGTAATTGAGAAGGGAAGTTTCGTGATTCCTCCAATCTTTGGTATGCTTGCCAAGGATGGAAATGTATCAGAAGAGGCGATGTACAATACCTACAATATGGGAGTCGGCATGATCACAGCAGTAGACAAGGCAGATGTAGACGAGACGGTGGCAGCGATTCGCAGCGCTGGTGAAGTTCCTTATGTATTAGGTGAGATCGTTGATGGAGAGAAGGGCATCACCATCAAATAGACCAGTACATCGAAAATTAAGTTCTTCGATGTACTAGCAGCAGTTAGGAAAGGATGAACGAGAGATGACAAAGACAGCAGTACTTGTTTCTGGCGGTGGAACGAACCTGCAGGCGATCCTGGACTGTCACAGGGAAGGAAAGATCACCAATACTGACATCGGCCTGGTGATCAGCAATAAAACAGGAGCGTTTGCGTTGGAGCGCGCGGCTGGTTATGGTGTCCAAAGCAAAGTGATTTCACCGAAGGAATATTCTACAAGAGAAGAATATGGGGAAGCCATGATTCGGTGTTTAGAGAAAGAGAAGATTGATTTAGTTGTCCTGGCAGGATTTCTTGTGATTCTCCCCGAAAATCTTGTAAGACATTTTGAGGGAAGAATGATCAATATTCATCCCTCCCTGATCCCTTCTCACTGCGGACCGGGATATTATGGGTTAAAAGTACATGAAAGCGTGTTGGCACGGGGAAATAAGGTGACAGGAGCCACGGTTCACTTTGTCAATGAGATCCCGGACGGCGGTCCTATCATCAGCCAGAAGGCGGTGGAGGTCAGGGATGACGACACCCCGGAGATTCTGCAGAAACGGGTGATGGAGCAGGCAGAATGGAAGATTCTTCCCCAGGCCATTGATGATATCGCCAACGGACGGATCAGGATTGTGGATGGGATCGTAAAATATATATCATAATGTAAATATGGAGGAAAATCAGATGAAAGTACTCATTGTAGGAAGCGGCGGACGTGAACATGCCATTGCGGCCAGTGTGGCAAAGAGCAGCCAGGTGGATAAGATCTACTGTGCCCCGGGCAATGCTGGGATTGCCGGAGTGGCGGAGTGCGTAGATATCCAGGCCATGGAATTTGACCGTCTGGCAGATTTTGCCCAGGAGAAAGAGATCGATCTGACGATCATCGGGATGGATGATCCGCTGGTAGGCGGCGTTGTGGATGTCTTTGAAGAACGCGGTCTCCGGGTGTTCGGACCGCGCAAAAATGCGGCGGTCATCGAGGGCAGCAAGGCATTTTCCAAAGATCTTATGAAGAAATATGGGATTCCCACGGCGGCCTATGAAAACTTTGACACCCCGGAGGTGGCGCTTGCTTATCTTGAGAATGCTAAAATGCCTATTGTGCTCAAGGCAGACGGACTTGCCCTTGGCAAAGGCGTGCTGATCTGTAATACGCTGGAAGAGGCAAAGGCAGGCGTTAAGACGCTTATGTTAGACAAGCAGTTTGGTGACGCCGGAAACCGGATTGTGATCGAGGAATTTATAACAGGGCGGGAAGTATCGGTTCTCTGCTATTGTGACGGAACTCATATTAAGCCGATGACCAGCGCCCAGGACCACAAGCGGGCAAAAGACAATGACGAAGGATTAAATACCGGAGGCATGGGAACCTTCTCTCCGACGCCGTTTTACGATAAAGAGATTCAAAAATTCTGTGAGGAAAAGGTGTTCCAGCCCACGATGGATGCCATGAAAGCAGAAGGAAGGGATTTTGTGGGAATCCTGTTTGTGGGGCTTATGCTTACATCAGACGGACCGAAGGTACTGGAATACAATGCCCGGTTTGGTGATCCCGAAGCACAGGTTGTACTGCCCCGGATGAAAAATGACATTGTGGATGTTATGAACGCCTGCATCGACGGAAAACTGGAAGAGATCGATCTTCAATTTGAGGACAATGCGGCGGTTTGTGTCGTTCTGGCCTCTGACGGTTACCCAGAGCATTACGAAAAAGGAAAAGTGATCACAGGCTTAGAGAACTTTGAAGGCAGGGAAGGCTATTATGTGTTCCATGCCGGCACGAAGTTTGAAGGGGATCAGATCGTGACCAATGGAGGACGCGTACTGGGTGTGACCGCCAAGGGAGCAGATCTGATGGAGGCAAGAAAGAATGCCTATGCCGCCACGGAGTGGGTCACTTTCGAGAATAAGTATATGAGAAATGATATCGCTTCGGCGATCGACCAGGTAAAAAAATAATTAAAAAGGAGATAGATTATGTATTCATTTGAAGAAGTTAAAAAAGCAGATCCAGAGCTTGCCAAAGCGATGGAACTGGAAACCGGCAGACAGAATGACCATATCGAGTTGATTGCTTCGGAGAATTTTGTCAGCAAAGCAGTTATGGCAGCTATGGGAAGCACCTGTACGAATAAGTATGCAGAAGGGTATCCAGGCAAGAGATATTACGGCGGCTGCCAGTATGTGGATATGGTGGAAGATCTGGCAAGAGACCGCGCCAAAGAGCTGTTTGGCTGTACTTATGCCAATGTTCAGCCCCATTCCGGCGCCCAGGCTAATATGGCAGTTTTCTTTGCCCTTGTAAAACCAGGTGAGACCGTGATGGGAATGAATCTGGATCACGGCGGACATCTTTCCCATGGAAGCCCGGCAAATATTTCAGGAACCTATTATAACATTGTTCCTTATGGAGTAAATGATGAGGGATTTATTGACTACGATGAGGTGGAGCGCATTGCAAAAGAGTGCAGGCCGAAAATGATCATTGCCGGAGCCAGCGCTTACTGCCGCAAGATTGACTTTAAGAGATTCCGTGAGATCGCAGATGAAGTGGGAGCATTCCTGATGGTGGATATGGCACACATCGCCGGACTGATCGCAGCCGGTGTGCATGAGAGCCCGATCCCATACGCTCATGTGACCACTACCACCACACATAAAACCCTTCGCGGTCCTCGCGGCGGTATGATTCTTTCCAGTGAAGAATTTGCCAATGAATATAAGTTGAACAAATCTATTTTCCCAGGCATTCAGGGCGGTCCTCTGATGCATGTAATCGCTGCCAAGGCAGTCTGTTTCAAAGAAGCACTGGATCCAAGTTTTAAGGAATATGGTAAAAATATTGTGGCAAATGCCCAGGCGCTGAGTAAGGGTCTGATGAACCGCGGTATTGATATTGTTTCCGGCGGTACAGACAACCACCTGATGTTGGTAGACCTGGTAAAGAAGGGACTGACAGGCAAGCAGGTCGAGGCATGGCTGGATGAGGCAAATATCACTGCCAACAAAAACACCATTCCCAACGATCCCCAGAGTCCATTTGTGACCAGTGGTATCCGTCTTGGTACAGCGGCTGTGACGACACGCGGCATGAATACAGAGGATATGGATCAGATCGCCGATGCTATTGCGATGCTCATTGATGACGTGGAAGCAAATAAAGCGAAGGCAATGGAGATCGTGAAGACACTGACAGATAAGTATCCGTTGTACTAAAAAATATATATGGCTAACAGGATCAAGAGGTCATGCGTTCCATGTGAGTATGGGGCGTATGACCTTCTGCGTAGTATAATAATCTCCCTTTTTGGAATTATGTACCTATTAAAATGCAGACCATAAAAGTGCATTGTGGATGACAGGAAAATGTTTTATAATCAAATGTTCATAATCAGTTGGAATATATTTGTGGATTTATAGAAAATGGAGGGCTATGCCACATGGATTACAAAGATGCAATCATAATATTTGAAAATAGCACAAAAAAGAAAGTCGTTCAAATAGAACGCTGCGGTGTCGGTATTGCGAACTATGTTTTTAAGGTCTGCACTGCAAATGAAAAATTTATACTCAGATGCAGTAAAGATAAAGAGACCTATAAAGATACCATATATTGGCTCAACAAGTTGTCTGCATGTGAAATACCGATATCTATTGTGCTGTCGGAGGGAAAGTATGGTGACTATTCCTATTTGATTCTTTCCTATATACCTGGAGATGATATTGGAAATGTCTATAATAAACTAAGCGACAGCGAGAAAAAGAAAATTGCCAAAGAAGTAGTCGATATACAGCGAAAGGTATCAAGGATTGCTATCCGGGCGGATGCGGAGTGGACATGGAAATGCTGTTTTGTTGATGAAATGCTGAATCGTGCAGAGGAAAGAATAAGAAGAAAACATTATTTTGATATCAACAAAATAGATATTATAAAAAAATTACAGCAAGAAGTACAGGAATATTTGGGCAAGGTTCAACCAACGCCGTATCTGGATGATATTAGTACGAATATTGCCAAACTTAAGGCAAAAGAAGGAATTACTAAGGAAGATGAAATGCTGGAAGTATCTATGAAAATTCAAACTATTTATTTAGTTGGCAATAAAGGGGTACAGAAAGCACTACAAAATTATCTTAATGTGCTTGTTACAGAAGCAAAAGACCCACAAGAGAAGTTATATGG
>CANBKJ010000047.1 GCA_947369165.1 uncultured Lachnoclostridium sp. | reverse complement strand
TAAGAGCATATAAAACCGTTCAGGATTTGATGAACGCATTTGAATAATTGGATTAAAGTATAGAAATATCAATCTGGATTTTAGAAGCGAGGCGAAATAAATGATTTTTTCAGAGGTAAAGCAAAAAATAAATACCTTAAAAAGAAATACAAAAAGATGTATTACTAATTTTTATCCTGGTCTGGTTGATAACAATCAAGAGGTAGAATATATGGAAAATGAACAGGCAATTGTGTTCATTCTTCAAGAAAGATTTCGTAAAAGATGTTTTTTTGCTTATGCGGATGAAGAGGCATTGGTTTCCCTTTTATTAAAAGTCCCGACTAATACCATATTGGAATTTGTCTCAAGAGAGCATACAAATCCTCTTGAGACAGTATTCAATAGGGGAAATTTGAATACGTACGCAACTTACATAAGGAAAACAGAGTGCTATATAGAAAACCCATATAAGATACCAGGTACAGGAAGACGTGCTTTGTTATCAGAACTGTACGATCCAGATTGTGGTGAGTACCCGACCACGGAAGCGGCAGAAGAGTTAGATGCTTTGCACCGCCAGGTATTTGATCCTCTTTGCGACGATATGTATACAATTGATGAGTGGAAAGAAAAAATTAATAAAAAGGAGATTTTGGTATATAGAGAGAATGGAAAAATCATGGCATATTACTGTTTCTGTCTGGAAGGTCGTAAACTTTACAGCAATATTTCTGTTAATACAGGTAATGCGAATATCTTATACAATATGGAAAGACGCATATTTGATGAGATGTGGGACAGGGGGATCCGGGTTTACTATGCATGGTTTAATGAAAAGAATGATAAAGCATTGCGTAGGGAAAATAAAAATGCGATAACATGTATTAAATCGCGTGAGCTGCTTTATAATTTCATCTATATCAAAAAATGAGATCAACTAGAAAGGATTGGAATCAATGGAGGAAAAAGTTTTTAGTATATTAAAGGAAATACGACCGGAATTTGATTTTGAAGAAAGTGATAATTTTGTAGAAGATGGATACCTGGACTCTTTTGACATTGTCACATTAGTTTCTGAACTGGAAACAGCATTTGATGTTGTCATTGATGGTCTGGATGTGCTGCCGGAAAATTTTGAAACGGTTCAGGATATTTGCAATATGGTGAACAAAAGCAGGGAGGAAAAATGATACTTGATTTTAAGGGTAAGAAAATATCAGGCGTATTGTCTATATTACCGGAAGATGAATATCTTTTTGAGGATGAGGCGGCGGATCCAGGAGACATTAAAAACCGCAGATTAAAAAGGATTATTGGGTTTGGTGCCCGTCGTCGGGTCAAGGGGACAACCACGTTATCAGATATGCTGTTATATGGTGTAAATCATCTTTTGGAGAACAATAAAATAAAAAGAGAAGAGATTGGAGCGATTGTTGTGTCGACTCTTTCGCCGGATTATCTTCTGCCTCAGATCAGCAATATCCTCCAGGGGGAACTGGGACTGGGAAACGATGTATATTGCGTGGATATCATGCAGGCATGTGCAGGATATGTTGTCGGACTGATTCAGGCATTTATGCTGCTGGAACATCTTGGTGACAAAAAGGTACTTGTGTGTACTGGTGAGATATTCAATAGAAAATCCGATGACAATGAACCTAAATTTGAGCATCCCTCATTTGGTGGCGATATTGCTAATATTTCCATTGTAGAGAATTCGGAGGATGGCAAACAGATCTATGCCAGCATCTATAATGATGGGACACAACGAGAAGCTCTTATCATACATGATGGTGGTTTTAAGAATCCAATGACACCAGAGAAAATTGCTGTGCAAACAAATAATATTCCCTGCATGGGAGTATCCATGGACGGAACGGGTGTATTTAATTTTGTACAAAAAGAGGTTCCTCCTGCGGTATTTGAATTGTTGGAAAAGGCTGGAATGACAAAGGATGATATCGATTATTTCTTATTTCATCAGCCGAATAAATTTATGTTACAGAAATTGGCAGAAAAGATGGAGATCCCTTATGCCAAACTGCCGATGGACATCACAGAGAAGTTGGGGAATTCGGATTCCGGAACAATTCCAGCCGTTATGACGACAGATGTAGCAGAAGACCTGCTTTCAAAGAATAACCATTGTTGTCTGTCTGGTTTTGGTGGTGGACTTACTTGGGCATCCATCATTATGGATGTTGGAAATTTGGATTTTTGTGAGAATATAATTTCCAATTTATAAGAAGAAAAGAGAGGAGAAATGTGACATGATGAATTCCGTTCTTTGTTATCTGGAGGAGACGGCAAAGCGGCTCCCGGATAAGGTTGCCTTTTTTGATCTGGAACATGAAATTACATTTATGGGATTGCGGAAACGGGCGATTGATCTTGCTTTTGTCATTCAGTCTACGCTGTCTGGCAGACGCAA
The DNA here is from genome assembly GCA_947369165.1 of uncultured Lachnoclostridium sp. Classification (GTDB taxonomy): domain Bacteria; phylum Bacillota; class Clostridia; order Lachnospirales; family Lachnospiraceae; genus Eubacterium_F. The sequence continues at coordinate 23,235 of CANBKJ010000047.1, read as the reverse complement.
TCCGATATTGACATACCTGCCCAAATCAGTGGAAAATATCGTGGCATTTATGGGAATTTTGTATAGTGGTAATTTTTATACACCTACAGATATCCGCTTTCCGGAGGAAAAGGTAAAAAGTGTCATCTCTACATTGAACCCCTCTGCGATCATTGTGGACAGTAAGACAAAGGAAAAGCTGATTAAATTTGAGGGACTTGGTGATATTCCACTAATTAATCTGGACGAGGTATCCAGCAGCAACCGTTATGAAGAAGGAGAGCGGCTGGTTGGTGAGATTTTGGATGTTGATCCGGTTTATACATTTTTTACATCAGGTTCTACAGGGACACCAAAGGGAGTAATTATCAACAATCACAATGTGATCGATTATACAGATTGGGCAGTGGAGACATTTAAGATAGATGAAACAACTGTGATGGGAAATCAGTCTCCATTTTACTTTGATATTTCTACACAGGATATCTATGCTACTTTAAAATCGGGTGCAACTCTTGGTATTATTCCGCCAAAGTATTTTGCTTTTCCGGTGGAGGTTCTGCGTTTTATCAATGAGAGAAATATCAATTTCCTTTACTGGGTACCCTCTGCCTTTGTCAATATTGCAAACTTTGATCTATTGAAATCAATTCCTCTGGAAAATGTGGAACTGATCATGTTTGGCGGAGAAGTTATGCCAGTAAAACAGTTGAATTATTGGAAAAAGTATCTTCCCAAACTGAAAACCATTGCCAATGTATATGGTCCTACAGAAGCGACGGTGAATTGTACTTATTATATTGTAGACAGAGAATTTGCAGATTCTGAAGTGTTGCCCCTTGGAAAAGCATGTGAGAATACAGGATTGTTGGTTTTGGATGATGAGAATCAGGTGATCAGTAAGGAGGATGTCAATAAGCTTGGTGAATTGTGTGTCTATGGAAGCTCCTTGTCGGCTGGTTACTGGGATGATACAGAGAAGACAGAAGAAAAATATATCGATAACCCAGTAAATAAGTTTTATCGGGAGAAGATGTATCTTACCGGAGATCTGGTGTATTACAATGAGCGGGGAGAACTGGTATTTGCGGGACGCAAAGATTTCCAGATCAAACATTCCGGTTACCGGATCGAGCTGGGAGAGATCGAGTCAGCAGCCATGGGAAAGGAAGAAGTTTCCGGCGTGTGTGCTGCATATCATAAAGAGAAAAAACAGATTGTTCTTTTCTATCAGGGAGAGGCCAGCGAGGAAGAGCTGAAAGATTATTTGCTTACGATCATCCCGAAATATATGGTTCCGACCATTTATATTCCGCTGAGGCGTTTTCCTTATAATGATAATGGAAAGATCGACAGAAAACAGCTGGAAGCAAAGTATTTAAAATAAAGTTTTGGCGAAAATGATTCTAATGGAGAGAGAAGGAAGAAAAGTGAAAGATATTTTGACGGAAAAAGGAAAGGCTATGATTCTGAATACGATTGGAAATCCACTTTTAACCAACTGTTATCTCTCCTGTCATGAGGTGATGGATAAAATTGGGAAGCATGAAATTCATTGTTTTTGTTATGAAGGAATTGTGATTCTAATCCATCCCATAGATGACATTCATAAAATGTACTATTTCTTGAAAGACTGGGATTGTTTAATCCCAGATCTTGTCACGAAGATACGAATGGATTTGGACAATTATCAGAACCTGGAAGGAACCGTGGTAGCCAGAATGCCAAATAAGAATGTGGATGTTTTGGAAAGATTACAATTTCATCCATATAAAGAATATATAAGAAAACAGATGATAGCGGGAACGGAAGAATGGTGTGAACCTGAGCATATGACAGAGATGGCGGATGTCAGTGATTTAAATGATATATATGAATTATTGCATGGAACCTTTGATATTATGACAGATCATTTGGTTTCACAGGGGGAATTGCGCAATTTTCTTGAAAAGTCTCAGGTGCTCAAGGTACGTATGGATGGAGAACTTGCTGGGGTGCTTCTATTTGAGGCATTTGGTAAAAAATCCTATCTTCGTTCGATTTGCGTATCTGAGCATTTTGTTGGGAAAAAAATTGGTCTTTCCCTGTTGCGAGGATATTTTTTAAGGAATCAGGAAAATACTAAGTTGTTTTACCTGTGGGTGGAGAGTACAAACGAGAAAGCAATACGTCTCTATGAGAGACTTGGGTATAAAGATGATGGTTTAAGAGAGTATACTTATATGTGCCGGGGATAAAAGGAAAGGGGAAATTAAAAGAATATGGACTTTCAAACAGAAAGAGTTCGTCTCAATGAACTTATTAATAGTTTAGAGACTTTTTTATTAGGAAAATTTGGTGATAAGAAACTGATTTGTTATGGGGCGTCTTCGCTGTGGACCGATATCAATCGGATCGTTGCCATCGATGATCTGGTGGAATTTTTTGTTGATGGGGATAGCAGCAGATGGGGGGATGAATATTATGGATTGGAGATTAAATCACCAGAAGTATTAAGAGATATAGACAAAAGTGAATATTCCGTTGTTGTGCTTGCCGGTGCGTTTGAGGAAATAAGTGGGATTCTCGATGAAATGGGATGGGAAAAGAATGTAAATTTTTTTAATATATATCAATATATACATATAGATAGAGAAATGTCATATGGGCCAATCAACAAATTTTTACGTTTTTTAAGGACAGTGCCGCCTGAAATGATGAACGTTCCAGTCAGAGAAGATAGTGAGCGGATCGGAATAGTGTTAAATGCAGAAGGGCTCAATTTTGGGACGACTTATATGCCATATGAAATTTCATTATTTTTGATTTTGAAGTGGCGGGGATATAATGTAAAGCTTATTGTAGACCGGCTTCATTGGGATGGAGACATCGAATTATATGAGGGACATTGTGCTGTAAGTGATTATTTGAGGGATGTAGTAATTGGTAAGTTGGAGAAACTTGTTCTAGAGAGTGACATTTTGTATATAGATCCCGTGGGCGATATAATGCTGTCTTTGGAGGATGAGCAGGAATGTGAACGGATTGCTGAGTATAGTGTGAGATGGAGTAAGTGGTATAACGACTGGAACTCTCGTTTTAGGTCGGGAAACTTATTGCAGAATGATTTTGCTGAGATATTTAAAAGAAATCTATCCTATATAAATGCGTTCTTTGAAAAGAATCACTTTGATACGATTAATGCAATGACAGCTCTGCACAAAATAGCAGGAGTATATTATTATGCGGGGAAAAAGCGCAATATGCGCGTTTCTTCACAGGATGGAATGAGGGGTTCAACGCTTATTTGTGCCAATGGTCCGGCATCATATGGTGAAGATATTCCAAGATTCTTAGAAAAAATGTGGGGAGAAATTGTGAATAAAGATGTGATCATGGACAGAGCAGAGCAGATGTGGGAAACAAGAAGAGGGGCATCTTCTAAAATAAGTGATATGTCTTTTGGTGAGTATATAAAACTGAGGAAAGAGAAAGGATATGAGAATATTAGTTTTCAAGCTCCAGAGACGGAACTTAATCGAATATATGATGTCATTATTCCGATGAATTTAATAAATGATGGTGCTGCATTAGGTATTGTTACTATATTCGACGATATAGGGCAATGGTTGGAACAAACGCTTGATTATGTGATTTATAAATTAAAGGCTACGGTGCTGATCCGTGAACATCCGTCAATGATGCTTCTGCCTTCTTATATGGCAAAATCGGAATTACATACTTCTTATCCAGAAGTATTGAAACAGTATAAAGGAAATAAATCGTTACGTTATGTAAAATCAGATGAGCAGATAAATCTCTATCAATACATTGATAAATGCAAAGTTCTGATTCCATGGACTTCAACTGTTGGCATGGAAGCTGGCATAATGGGGAAAAATGTACTGATTCATACAAATGTATATTATGAAAATGCCGCTTTTGCATGCCGGGCACATACACGTGAAGAGTATTTTGAAAAACTAGAAAAATGTATTACTGGCGGAGAGTTTTTGGTAGGTGATAAACAGCGGGCATATGAGGATGCGTTGCGGTATTTTTATTTCACAATGAACAGACGATTGAAAACAGACTTTACAATTGTAAGTTCTTTCGATTCGCCATGGAAATTTGACAATTTCGAAGAACTGTTAGAAGCAGAGGGAGTAAATGAAGTCGTTCAAATTGTGGCAGAGAATGTTCCTAGTGTATATCTGATAGAAAAACAGCGGAAGCGGTTAGGGGAATTATAAACAGAAACTGGAGGTAGAGCAATGTTAAATGGAAAATCGATTTTAGTAACAGGTGGGACAGGTTCTTTTGGTAATCATTTTGTGGAATATGTTTTGAAGAATTACTCTCCAAAGAAAATAATTATTTATTCCAGGGATGAGTATAAACAATTTATTATGGCTAACAAATTCCAGGATAGCAAGGATCAGCTACGGTTTTTTATTGGAGATGTAAGAGATAAAGACCGCTTGAAAAGAGCATTAAATGGTGTGGACTACGTAATACATGCGGCGGCATTGAAACAGGTGCCTACCTGTGAATATAATCCGATCGAGGCTGTTAAAACCAATATTGACGGGGCAATGAATGTGATTGATGCAGTTCTGGATACTGAAAGTGTGAAAAGAGTTGTGGCGTTATCGACGGACAAGTCAGTAAATCCCATTAATCTTTATGGAGGAACAAAACTGGTGTCTGATAAGTTATTTATTGCAGCCAATGCGTATGTAGGATTCCGGGATTTGAATTTTTCCGTGGTGAGATATGGAAACGTGGCGGGAAGCAGGGGATCCGTAATTCCATTTTTTAAAAATATCATTGAGAATGGTGGAAAAGAACTTCCAATAACGGATTATAGAATGACAAGATTCTGGATTGATCTGGAAGAAGGAGTGGAACTTGTTATAAAGGCTCTGAGCGAAGCCAGAGGTGGAGAAACTTTTATATCGAAGATACCTTCCTTTAAAATAATAGATCTGGCGGAGGCGATGCTGCCAGGATGTGAAAAACCGGAAGTGGGAATCCGTGAGGGAGAGAAACTGCATGAGATTATGGTTACACGGGAAGATTCTATGACCACCTATGAGTACGACAAACATTATATCATATATCCACATTATGATTGGTGGAATAGAGAGGTTCTTCCGGGTGGAAAACTGGTGGAAAAGGGATTTGAATATAATTCTGGGAATAACTCACATTGGATGGGAATTCAGGAGCTTCGTGCCAAATTGGATTTAAAATGATAAAGGATTGTTGAATGTGAGTGAATTAAGAACGAGAATGATGTAACAATAAACGAAAGTGTATAGAATAAATTTACAGGAGAATAAAAATGAAGCTTGATTTTATGGTTGCAGGATTTCGTAAGTGTGGAACTACATCGATTTATAAAGTATTAAGTCAGCACAGCCAGATCTTTATACCAGCGGTAAAAGAAGTTGATTTTTTTGCAGACGAGAGAGAGTATGCGAAGGGATATGAATGGTATGTAAAACGTTATTTTGGAGATTGCCCTGAGGAGAAGATAAAGGGTGAAGTAAATCCGCGTCTTTCAATGTTAGATAAAACGGTACCAAAGAAAATATTTGAAAATGCCGGCAAGGACTTGAAACTGATCTTCTCTGTCAGAAATCCTGTGGAAAGTTTGTATTCTTTGTTTAAAATGCGGGCCTTGTATGGGCGTGCTTTTCCAGAAGAGGAAAAGGAACTAAATCTTGAGGAAAAGCAAAATGATATGTTTGATTATTTTGTGAAATCAAATTTTGTTTATGAGGATGGCCGTTATGTGGCGAACCAGGAGCGGACACGGGAGCGTATGATTGAATCAGGGAAATACAGCAGCTATATTAATGAGTATTTGAAATATTTCCCAAAAGATCAAATTAAGATAATTATATTTGAGGAATATATAAAGGATCCTAAAATCATATATCAGGATTTATTTTCCTTTTTGGGAACTCAGGAGGAATCCCATATTGATTATTATCAGAAAGCAATGGATGGGAACCGTGTACCAATCAGTAAAGAATCTATGCTGGAGTATGACCGGATCGCTGAGATCTATGAGACGGGTATTTTAGGATATAATACAGCAGATTATGAGAGAGATTTGAGACTTAGACTGCAATATGAGAAGGATGTGGAAAAGACGGTTAAGATTCCTGCTGTTAAGTACAAGATGGGTTCTTACGCAAGGGAGATTTTGAATTCCTATTATGAAGAGGAAAAAAAGGCAATGGAGGACCTACTGGGAAGGGATTTGGGAACATTGTGGTGGTAATAATAAAAAGGGGGAATTGATTCGTGATACTAGATATCGAACATACAGGTATTGCCGTTTCAGACATTGCGTCAGCAGAAAAAGATTATAAGGATTTGGGATATTGCAAACTGCATGATGGGATATTGGATGATCTAAAAAGGGATGTCCAGGTCAGTTTTATGCAGAAGGGTAAAAATAAAATAGAGCTTTTGGCGCCATTGTATCCAGATAAAAAATCCCCGGTGGATAAATTTAATTCATTGAATATGGGCTATGTAATGTATCATTTAGCATATCGGGTTATAAATCTGGAAGAAGCGATTGCATACTTGCAGTCAAAGGGGTATATCCAGATTGAAAAGATCTCGATTTCTCAATTTATGGAAAATCGGAGAGAGGTTTACATGTATCACGGTCACATGGGGCTTGTTGAATTATTAGAGAATTTACCCAGGGGAGAATAGATATGAATACTTATTGTTCTTATAAAAAAATACTTGAACATATAGAACTGATTCAAGAAGGAGATATTGTTTATGTTATTTCTGATATTTTCCAACTTGCGAAAACAGCTATGGAACATCATGAGGATTTTGACTTAAATATTTTTTTGGATACCATAACGGCGAAGGTAGGAAAAAGTGGAACGGTTCTAGTCCCGACGTTTAATTGGGATTTTTGCAAAGGAAAGGCATTTAATTATAGTAAAACACCTTCAATGACTGGTGCACTGGGGAATGCTGCTTTGCGCAAAAGTGATTTTGTACGGACAAAGCATCCGATCTATTCATTTTGTGTATGGGGGGCAGACCGTGGTCAGCTGTTTGAAATGGATCCGGAGAATTCATTTGGAAAAGGAACTATCTTTGAGTATTTAGTTGAAAGATCAGCAAAAGCATTTGTCATTGATCTTCCGTCTATGGAAGGAATATCGGTGAATCATCATATTGAACAGATGGTAGGAGTACCGTATCGTTTTGAGAAGATATTTACGGCAGGGTATATTGACTGGAACCGGGAAGAAAAGGTAAAAAGCTATAGTATGTATGTGAGGGATTACGATTATGATGTGGAAGAACATCTTGACCCAATGAATCATGTGCTGGAGTGTTTAAATATATCAAACACAACGATCATAAATGATATTCCATTTCGAGTTGTGCGTTTGAAGGAAATGGCTCAGATATTGGAATATGATTACCGGTATAATGATGCCAGGAATACTTATCGTTTCAAAGGACAAAAACAGCCCAAGGTTCTGACGGAAAAGTATGTTTGGTAATAAAAGGTTTCTAACTACAAAATTGAAAGGAGAAGTATGAAAAGGGAAGCGACCTTTTCATATAACATTTATATGAATCAAATTTATAACATTTTGAAAGAAATAAGACCAGATAGCGATTTTGAACACAGTGAAGATTACATCGAGGATTATCTGTTAGATTCCTTTGATGTATTAAAACTGATTAGTCAATTAGAGCAGACATACAAAATTAAATTTTCACCGGAAGATATTGTGTCTGGGAATTTTTGCAATATAGAGAAAATTGTTGACCTATTAGGAGATTATGGGGTTCAGATTCAAGGAGAATAAGATTTTTTAGGTGGTGAGCGTATGTACGAGTTAGCTGAAAAACTGTTCCCCATCTGCCGCAGCATAACAGGGGATGGAGTCCGGAAGACGCTGGAGATATTAAAAGAAGAATATGAGAATTTGCAGGTTTATGAAGTGCCCTCCGGTACCCAGGTATTTGATTGGATGGTACCCAGGGAGTGGAATATCCGAGAGGCTTATATCGAGGATTCCCAGGGAAAGCGGATCATTGATTTCAAGGAGAACAATCTATATGTGATGGGGTATTCGCTTCCGATGGATCGTATGATGTCCCTGGAAGAGTTAAAGCAGATTATTTTTACCCAGCCGGACCAGCCGGATGCGATACCTTATGTTACATCATACTACCAGGAGCGAAGTGGTTTTTGCATGAGTGAAAATCAGAAGAATGCCTTACCGGAAGATACATATCATTGTGTCATTGATAGTGATCTAAAAGAGGGAAGTCTGACTTATGGAGAAATTATTTTAAAAGGAGATACGGAAAAGGAAGTATTATTATCCACCTATATTTGTCATCCCTCTATGGCGAATAACGAGGTATCGGGGCCGGTTGTGACGATAGAACTTGCGAAATGGCTTGCATCGTTAAAACAACGAAGGTATACTTATCGAATCCTCTTTATACCAGAGACCATAGGATCGATCACATACCTTAGCCGGAACATCGAGATCATGAAAAAAAATACGATAGCAGGGTTTGTCCTGTCCTGTTTAGGGGATGACCGCACATATTCTATCGTTGAGACAAAATATGGGGATACGTTGACAGACAGGTTGCTGAAGAATATTTTGCAATATCATTTTCCAGACTATATTTGTTATGATTTTTTGCATCGTGGTTCGGATGAACGGCAGTACAACGCTCCAGGAGTGGATTTGCCTGTATGTGGCGTTTGCCGTTCAAAATACGAAGAGTATCCAGAATACCACACTTCAGCGGATGATTTATCTCTGATTTCTGAGGAGGGGTTGCAGGGAAGTGTCGCATTGATGAAAAAATGTATTATGGCACTGGAATACAATTACTTTTATAAGCTTAGCTGCTGTTGTGAACCCCAGCTGGGAAAGCGGGGATTATATCCTACATTGAGCCAGAAGGGAAAGTATAGCGATGCCGCTTTGATCATGCGGAATCTGGTGGCGTATGCCGATGGCCGGATTGATCTGATTGAAATTAGTAATCGTATTCATACACCCATTGACCAGTTAATCCCGCTTATTGATAAATTGCTGGAGAATGGTTTGTTAGGAGTTGTGGAATAGAAGATTTTCAGAAGAAAGTGAGATATAAAATGCCAGAATTATGCCTGGGTACTGTTCAGTTTGGAATGAAATACGGGATCAATAACCAAATCGGAAGACAACCAACCAGAGATGAAAGCTTCGAGATGCTGGACTATGCCATAGAACATGGAATTGATACGATTGACACGGCATGTGCTTACGGTGAGGCGGAGGAAATAATTGGGGATTATATAAGAGTTAGCGGAAAAAAGAACAAATTAAAAGTGATTTCAAAGCTGCGTCCCAATGTGATCGATGGGAGGAAGCCAGCAAAAAAAATCGTAGTAGAGGAATGTAAAAATTCATTACATCGTCTTTCGGTGGAACAATTGGATGGTTATCTGTTGCATACTCCAGAGTACATCTATCAAGAGGAAATCATGGCAGCCCTTGTAGGTTTAAAAAAAGAAGGGCATGTCGAGAATATTGGTGTTTCTATCTATGATCTAAAAGAGGGTTACGCAGCGATTGATACAGGAGTGGTAGATTACATCCAGTTACCATATAGCATACTGGACCAAAGAGGTATAAAGGAAGGATTTATCTGTGCGGCAAAGAGTGCAGGTATAAAAATTTTTACGAGAAGCGCGTTCTTACAGGGATTATTTATGATGGAACATGATTTCATTCCGGAGCATTTACAGAAAGCAGTTCCTTATCTGGAAAAGATAGAAAAAATTCTGAAACAGTATGAGGTGGATAAGATATCTGCCATTCTTCAGTTTGTAAAACAAGAGGAACATATTGATTATTTAGTGTTTGGTGTAGAGAAAATAGAACAATTAGAAGAGGATATCCAAAAAGCAGGCCAGGCAGATGTGCCAGAGGAGTGTCTTCAGCAGTTAAAAAAAGAAATAAATAATGTGGCACAGTCTATTATATTTCCTAGTTTGTGGGCAGATGGAAAGAAAGGTTAGTCAGCAGGTGATAGAAAAGTGAAAACAATGCAGAGAATCGGGGAAAAGGAAACGAGTTATATGATGGAAGTGTTGGAAGGACAATTTTCATCTTCCAATACGTATCAGATGGTAACGAAATTAGAAAAAGAGTTTGCCAGGAGGTTTCATTCCAGGCATGCAGTGGGAATGGTAAATGGGACGGCAACATTACATATGGCGCTGGAAGCGGCAGGAGTGGGTCCGGGAGATGAAGTGATTTGTCCGCCGCTTACCATGAGCAGTACTTCCATTGCGGTGCTGCAGGCAAATGCTGTTCCGGTATTCGCAGATGTGGATCGGGATACTTTTCTGATTACGGCCGAAACGATCAGAGAAGTATTGACAGAGAAGACAAAAGCGATCATTACGGTTTCCCTTTATGGTCTGGCACCACAGATGAAGGAGATCCTGCAGCTTGCCGAGCAGCATCACCTAATTGTCATAGAAGATAATGCAGAATGTTATGGTGCTTATCAGGATAGCAGGCTGGTAGGAACTTTTGGACATATGGCTTCTTATAGTTTTCAGAGTTCCAAACATCTTACCGCGGGTGAGGGCGGCATTGTTATAACAGATGATGATGAGCTGGCGGATAAGTTAAGGCGGTATTCCGGCCTGGGATATGCGGGGATCAGCAGTTCACAGGGACGCATCACAAAAGATGATATACAGAGCCCAGAATACGAAAGGCATGTGATTCTGGGGTGGAATTACCGGATGTCAGATTTGTGTGCGGCGGTTGCGCTGGGGCAGGTGGAGCGCATGGATGAACTGGTAGAAGCCAGAATCTGTGCAGCCAGATATTTTGAAGAAGCAGTAAAAGGGTGCGAATGGCTGCGGCCCCAGGTGGTAAGGGAAGGAAATACCCACTCCTATTGGACCTATGTCGCTGTCCTGGATACGGACAGGCTGGACTGGCATGAGTTTAGAAGTAAATTCTCCGAACTGGGTGGTGATGGGATCTATGCGGCTTGGAAACTGGCTTATCAGGAACCGATGTTTCGCGATAAAGCGTTTCTGAACAGGGAGAAACTTGGCATTTATGATAACTATGATTATAAGAAAACCGTATGTAAAAATGCAGAATATCTTCAGCCAAGGCTGCTTCAGTTTAAAACAAACTATTATAGTGAAGCGTGTGCAAAGAAACAGGCGGATATTTTGAAACAGACGATAACCTATTTTGATGAAAGGCAGGTGTAGGGACCAGTGAAATTTTTAGCAATCATTCAGGCGAGATGTGGTTCTTCCAGGCTGCCTTCCAAAGTGTTAAAGGATTTGTGTGGCAAAACGGCATTAGAACGTGTGATCGAAAGGGCGGCGCAAAGCAGATATGTGGATGAAGTGATGGTGGCCACCACACTGAATCCGGAGGATGTTCCCATTGTGAATCTGGTATCCGGGTTGGGAATGAGAGTATTTGCTGGAAGTTCCACAGATGTTTTGGACCGTTATTATCAGGCGGCAAAGATCATACAGCCGGAGTACGTGATCCGGATCACGGCGGACTGTCCGGTGTTCGATGCCTGGATACTGGATGATGCGATAGAAAAATTAAAGCCGGATACAGATTATATGGCAGCGGTTTCTGAAACACTGGCAGATGGTCTCGATTTGGAGATTATGCGTTTTCCGGTTTTAGAGCGGGCCTGGGAGGAGGCACGTCTTGCATCTGAACGTGAGCATGTAACCATGTATATAAAAAACAACCCCGAATTCTTTCAGATACAAAACTATGAAAGTACATTGGGAAATCTACATGATGAACGCTGGACGATAGATGAACCAGAAGATTATGAGTTTATAAAGAAGATCTATGAACATTTTTATTCGGTGCAGCAACAAGATTTTCACTCAAAGGATATTTTGCAATATCTGGAGGCACATCCAGAGATCAGGCAGATCAATCAGGGATTTATCCGAAACGAAGGATTACTCATTTCTTTGAAAAATGATAAGGTAGTAAGGTGATCAGGATGAATCGAATATATATAACCGGAATAGCCGGTATGTTAGGTGCCAATATAGCATATTTACTGAAAGACCAGTGTGAAATCCTTGGGGTGGATAAGGTTCTGTTTCGAGCAGATAAAATAAAATGTGAGCAGTTTGATCTTTTGGATTATAATAAATTAAAGGAAAGTATATTGCGGGCTGCCCCTGATGTTTTGATCCATACAGCAGCACTCGTAAATGTAGATCTCTGTGAGGAAGAGCAGGATCTTGCGTATCAACTGAATACGGAACTCACCGTTTTTTTGGCAAAAATATGTGATGAAATCTCATGTAAAATGGTTTACATTTCAACGGATGCCGTGTTTGACGGAAAGGATCAAAGGCTGTACAGAGAAGAAGATATCACCCATCCGGTGAATCATTATGGCAAAACCAAATGGATGGGGGAAGAAGAGGTACTGAAAAGAAATCATCTGGTTGTGAGAACCAATATATACGGTTTTAATGTACAGGATAAATATAGCTTTGGGGAATGGATCTATCAGTCCCTGCAGCAAGGAGAAATTCTTCATATGTTTACTGATATTGATTTTTCTCCTATTTTAGTAAATGATCTGACAGAAGTGATCGTAAAACTGTTAGAAGAGGAGAGGCAGGGAATTTATCATGTCTGTGCCAGCGGCTGTATTTCCAAATATGATTTTGGAACAAACATGCAATCCGTATTTTCTTTAAAAGAGGGACGGATTGAAAAGTCTCAAAGTGATCATTTTCCATTTAAGGCGAGACGATCAAAGCATATGGGAATGAGTAACAAAAAGGTAAGGGAAACATTGGGGATTTCTATTCCTTCACCAGAAGAAAGTATAGAAAGATTTTATCAGCTGTTTTGTGATAGATATCATAAAAAATTAAAGAATTGGGGGAGGTCGTCATGAAAATTGGAGACAGGGAGATAACCAAAAATGGAAGACCCTATTTTATCGCAGATATTGCGGCAAATCATGATGGAGATCTGAAACGGGCATTTTATTTGATCGAACTGGCCAAAGAAGCAGGCGCGGATGTGGCAAAGTTTCAGAATTTCAAGGCGCAGACCATCGTAAGCAGGAATGGGTTTGATTCCATGGCACAGATATCCCATCAGGCGAACTGGAAGAAATCGGTCTATGAAGTTTATGAGGATGCCAGTTTGGAAGATGAATGGACGCCCCTTCTAAAAGAAAAGTGCGATGAAGTGGGAATCGAATATATGACAAGTCCCTATGATTTTGCCTCTGTGGATCACGCTGATTCCTATGTAAATGCGTATAAGATCGGTTCGGGGGATATCACATGGACCGAGATGTTAGCTTATATAGCTGGGAAAAATAAGCCGGTGCTGCTTGCTACGGGTGCTTCTGATCTAATAGACGTGGATCGGGCCATGGATAAATTGGTTCAATACACAAAAGATATTGTATTGATGCAGTGCAATACCAATTATACGGCATGCAGGGAGAATTTTTCATCCATCAACCTGAATGTTTTGAAAACGTATGCTGAGCGGTATCCAGACTGTGTGCTGGGACTTTCGGATCATACCTATGGCCATACAACGGTTTTGGGTGCTTTGGCATTAGGTGCCCGTGTGTTTGAGAAACATTTTACGGATGACAATGACCGGGAAGGACCGGATCATACCTTTGCTATGAATCCGAAATCATGGAGAGAAATGGTGGATGCATCGATGGAATTATATGAGGCATTGGGAGATGGCATAAAAAAAGTTGAGAAAAATGAACAGGATTCTGTTATTGTTCAGCAGCGTGCAGTTTATCTGGTCAGGGATTTAAAGGCCGGAGAATGCATCGCGAAGGAGGATGTTTTTCCGCTTCGTCCCCTGAAGAAGGATTGTGTCTATCCATTTGATCTGGATAAGGTGATCGGAAAGTGTTTGAAACGTGATATGAAAGCGGACGAATGTCTGACATGGGAGGTATTAGAAGATGATCAGCGGAAATAAGGTATATCTGACATCCATCGAGGCGGGGGATCTGGAACAACTTCGTTATTGGCGGAATCTTCCGGAGTTTAGAAAGCATTTTCGGGAGTACCGGGAAATAAGTTCCAGTATGCAGCATAGATGGTTTGAAGGTGTTGTAAATGGGGATCCTTCAACGATTATGTTTGCGATACGCATGGTGGATACGGATGAATTGGTGGGATGCTGCGGCTTGTGTTATCTCAACTGGGTTCATCGGCATTCGGATTTATCCCTTTATATCGGAAAAAATCAAGCTTACATTGACAATGAAGGGATTGCAGAAGAAAGCTGCAGATTACTTTTTGATTATGGCTTTCATGAATTGGGCTTAAATAAAATCTGGACAGAGATTTATGAATTTGACAGTAAGAAATATGATTTGTATAAAAAGTTCGGGTTTCATGAGGATGGTTTTTTGAGAAAACAGTATTTTTATGAAGGAAAGTGGTGGGGATCATACATCCTTTCACTGCTTGGGGAAGAATACGATCACAATTGATCCCATATTTGCGTTGATGAAAAGAGGAGAGAGAAAATGGAGAAAGCAGATAGAGGGCATGTAACAAGATATGACATTGTTGATGTGGTAGAGAGACTGAAAGTGATCCATGGTGAGCGGTTTGTAAAGTACCGGAGAGACTGGGATGAGACGTGTAAAGGGGAGGAAGCTTCTGAATATCCTCTGTTTATCGAGCTTGGGATCAATTCTGACTGTAATCTGTGCTGCAAAATGTGTGCAAGACGTTTTGATAAGAATATGAATAATAAACATAAGAATATGCCCCTGGAGTTGGTGGATCAGATTGTAGAACAGAGTAAAGCTTTTCACCTTCCGGCTATTTTAATTGGACAGGACTCAGAATGTCTTCTTCATCCACAGATCAAAGAAATCGTGAAAAGAGTGAAAACGATTGATCCTGTAGATTTTTTTCTAATTACCAATGGGACACTTTTGACGAAAGAAATGTCAAAGTTCTTAATTGATATGGAGATAGACCGGCTGCAAATCTCCATTGATGCTTCGACGAAGGAAACCTACAAGGAAATACGAGGAGGAAATCTGGACTTATTGGAGCGCAATATATATGATTTTTTAAATATCCGGAGGGCTTCGGGAAAAGAAAGACCATTTCTGAGATTGAGTTTTTGTAAACAGCCTGACAATCTGGATGAACAGGAAGCTTTTATCGAAAAATGGGGAGATATTGCTGACATGGTAGATTTTCAAGAATATCTTGATCTGTCTAATGTTTTGGAGCTGGCTGATAAGGAATATAAGGAGTATCATTGTCCAGATCCATTTCAGCGGTTAGTAATTGATTACGAGGGGAATATGTATGGCTGTTGTTGTATCGGATATAACAGGCACTTTTTGCTCGGAAATTTAAATGATATTTCAATTATGGATGCATGGAATTCAGAGACAATGAATGATCTGCGAAACAGTTTTCGTACTCAGAATCTGAAAAAAGTGTGTTTAAACTGCAGGGCTAACAGTGGTACTGTCGGCGGGAACTGAGAAAATAGAATGAGTTTCTTTCCCATCAAATGGCTAGACTGCCGCCAGCAAAAGTATTTTTGCGGCGGCAGTGTTTTTATAGTAAATGTAGTAAATTTTTAGTAATTACACAAAATCTTGACTTCTCCTGGTCATGTGAGTACAAGGTAATAAATAGAAAAGTATATAATTAAAGGATGATTTATGAGATGAAAAAGAGAAAGAAAAGAAATCGAGCAAGAAGAAGCATTAATTTAATTATCCCCATTATATTGTTTTTCTCTATTATGGGTGTGGCGGTGTATTTGGCAGCACATAAAATATCGACACGGATGTCGGAATCCGCGGTGGAAAACCTAAGTGAAAATCTGGACCTGATCCGGGGAACCATAGAGGTGATGCTGAAAAGAGAAGCAGAATTTCAGAAGCTGTTAGCACAGGAGATTGCCACTATGGAGGATCCCGAAGCATTTATCCGTTCTTATAATAGAAATAATACCATGGTTAAGATTTCTTATGTTCCACGGGGAGAGACAGAGGGAATTTCCAATACAGGGAGCACATTTTCTCCCAAGGAATTAGATTTTTCATCGGGAAAGTCGGTCGAGGGGCTTATGATGTCCCAGTCCTACTTAAATGGCATGGGAACCTGGGCATACACGATGAGATGTCCGGTTAAAAAGGAAGACAAGGAGATCGCAACCCTTTACATAGAGTATGTCTATGATTCTTTTGAGGATGCTCTGCCAAATAAATTTTATAACAGTAGTGCCATTCTTTATGTCATGGACGTAAAGAGCCAGAGGCTGGTGTTAAAGCCAAAAGGAATGGGAGAGAGAGCGGCAGGGCACATCAATCTGTCAGATTTTTACCGCGCCAATAAAATAAATGAAGAAAAAATAAAGTCCAATGTTTCAGACCATATCAAAGCGGGAAAAAATATCATGTTCTACCATGATATACAGGAAAAAGAATCCTTGATCTATATGTGGTCGGTCAACGGCGGGGTTACATATCTGATAGGATATGTACCGGTAGAGGCGATTCAGCGGGAAGGAACGGCGGTGAATCACAATATTTATTTTGTGGTGGTGGTTATGCTGTTGACCTTTTTTATCTGCTGCGGGTTATTCTTTTTCAGTCAGAGGCAGCAGAACAAAAGCAGAAAAGAGCGGGAAAGAGAACGAGAGATCCATAATAAACAGCTGGCTGAGGCATTGCAGGTGGCACAGATCGCCAATAATTCAAAAACTACCTTTTTGTCCAATATGTCACATGATATCCGGACGCCGATGAATGCGATATTGGGATTTACCTCATTGTTGGCAAAGGAAGCAGACAACGCCGTAAAGGTAAAAGAATATACGAAAAAGATCACCGCGTCGGGGCAGCATTTGCTCAGCCTGATCAACGATGTTTTGGACGTATCTAAGATCGAGAGTGGTAAAGTTGTACTCACGATTGGCGAATTTACCCTAAGCAGCATGATCTCATCGGTGGATGCCATTATCCGCCCGGCGGCAGAAGATAAGGGACAGACCTTTGAGGTTACGGTGACCGGTGTGAAGCATGAGTATCTGATCGGAGATGAGACCAGGATCAATCAGATACTGATCAATCTTCTGTCTAATGCAGTAAAATATACCCAGGAAGGGGGAAATATCTGGCTGCGTATCATCGGGCTGGAGCAGCGTTCCAGCCAGTATGAGCATATACGGATCGAGGTTGAGGATAATGGTTTTGGTATGACGCCGGAGTATCTTGAGGTGATATTCGATGCATTTACCAGAGCAGAGAACAGCACCACCAACAAGGTGCAGGGTACCGGGCTGGGGATGGCGATCACGAAAAATATTGTGAAGCTTATGGGCGGAACCATCGAGGTAGCCAGTGAGGTGGATAAGGGCAGCTGTTTTACGGTGGACCTGGAGCTTCGCATCCCGGATAAGGTGATGGATGAACAGTTCTGGAAAGAACACGGTGTTTCCCGGATGCTTGTCATTAATGACGAAGAAGATATTCTTGATAATATACAAATGCTTATGGAGGATACGCCCGTTTCTGTGGATGTATTCCGTAGCAGCGAGGAAGGGATCCAGCAGGCATGTGCTGCCTGTGAGCAGAAGAATCCGTATCACATCATCCTGCTGGATTGTAACATGTCTGAAATGAATGGCATTGAGATCGCAGGAAAGCTTCGAGAAAAAGTGCTTGAATATATTCCGATCCTGCTTTTGACATCTTATGACTGGGATGAAATGGAAGAAGAAGCAGAGAAAGCCGGCGTTGACGGATTTCTTTCCAAACCTTTCTTTGTGTCTGCGCTGAAAGAGAAGGTTCGTGAGCTTCATTTAGGAATTTCCAGTGCGGGCGTAAAAGAAGGTGAGGCCCAGGACTACAGTCTGGAAGGACGGAACTTCCTGGTGGCAGAGGACAATGAGATCAATTCAGAGATTTTGTCGGAGGTACTCAGTGGAGAAGGTGCTTTCTGCGAAATCGAGGAAAATGGCGAGCTGGTGCTGGAGAGGTTCTCCCGTGCAGGGAAGGATGAATTTGATGCCATCCTGATGGATGTTCAGATGCCAGTAATGAATGGCTATGAGGCCACTAGGGCGATCCGGGCACTGGAGCGTGAGGATGCAAAAACAATACCAATCATTGCGATGACGGCGAATGCCTTCGCAGAAGATGTAAAGGATGCTCTGGCTGCGGGGATGAATGCACATATTGCGAAGCCGATTGATATGGAGTCTATTAAGAAGACACTGGAGAAATATTTAAAATAGAGAGGGAGAGTGGGATGACATATTCTTTTAAAAAGAGAATGAAAAGACTGGCTGCTATGTCTCTTACAGGAGTTATGGTATTTACAATGGCTGCCTGTGCAAAGCAGGGGGATTCCGATGAGAATCTGGTGAGGGACCGGGCGAACAGAGTCAAGAGGGTAAATCTTTTTGGTCCCATGGAAAAATCCAATCCAGATGCGGACAATATCGCCAGAACGGCATTTGATATCACTGTCAACGAGGCGGAAAAGAAACTTGGGCTTACGGTGGAGTACAGAACCTATACCGCTGAGAATTATAAGGAAAAGACCTATGATGATGTAACTCTGGACCGGGCACGAAACAATATGGATGACTTGTACCTGCTAAATCCTGACACGATCCAGGTACTGGGAAATGAGGGAAGACTGGCAGATTTATCGGTGCTGGACAGTGCCAAGAATCTGAGGGATGTTGTGAAGACCGCGAATACCGTAAATGGAAAACTGGTGGCGATTCCCCAGGAGGTGGTGGTTCATGGCTTATTTGTCAACAAAGATATGTTTGACAAATATGGTTTGAATCTGCCTGACACGCCGGAGGAACTGATGGATTGCTGCCAGGTATTTAAGGAGAAGGGGATCGAAACACCCATTGGAGCGAACCGCTGGTGGCTGGAAGGTTTTGTTCTCGCACAGGCATATGCGGATCTGTATAATGGAGAACATATGAATGAGGAGATTGCTGCGATTAACAGTGGCGAAAAGAAGTTAAGAGATTATATGCGCCCTGGTTTTGAGTATTTGAAGCAACTAATCGATGCGGGGTATATCGATGCAGATAAAGCCTATACCTATGAGGCGATTGAAGGGGAGGGACCAGATTTCAGAGCTCAGAAGACGCCTATCGTCATGGCGTACTGGGGGGCTGCCAACGCGGAGACCGCTTATGGCAAAGTGGACTTTAATCTTCAGGTGATCGGGTTCCCGAGTCATCGCGGGCAGATGCCGGTGATCTCTATGACGGGATACAGTATCCTTGCCGAAGCCAGGAATTTGAAAAATACCAAGGAGGTCCTGGACATCATACTTTCCGATGAACAGCTTAAGACGTACGCAGACACCAATAAGGTAATCTCTCCTTCCAAGAATGTGGAGGTGGATTGCATCGATGCACTGAAACCTCTTAAGGATAAGGTGAATGAAGGCACATACGTACTTGGTTCCAATGCCAGCATGAAGGTGGAGCAGTGGGGAAATATATGCAACATCGTGAGGGATTTGTTAAAGGGGTCTTCTGTGGAGGAATGTATGAAAAAGTTTGATAAGCTGCAGGAAGATTCACTGGGATGACCGGAGCTTTATTTCTCGTTTTGATCTATTCGTAAGATATTTGTAAGGATTTTATAGACCATAACTAAAGATTTTTTTGATAAGCTACCTCAAACTCAGTTTTCATATTTCGGAAGTTTTCTTCGGTACAACAGCAAAAAGCATCATAGGTGAAAATCCCGACGTAATTTGCGAATTATAGGTTGTATTTTTAACAGAATTATAATACAATAGAGATGAGAAAAACACATTGATTCAGGAGCAGAGTTTGGCAGTTGCATCTTCTATGTTCAAAACTAACGTAAGTCCCAAACTCACGAAAAAAAGTAATTATTCAGTTGTGGATACTCAGGCAGTCCTTTTGACAGTTTTTAGTTTACGGTAAGACTGGCTACCCGGCATAGTGATGGCAGCAACGGTTACTGCTAAAAGGCAGATATGGGCAAGTGTATTCAGATTGGCAACAGACGATTTGTTCCTTACCCAAATTCGTTCCTGTCCTGTGTTTTTGAAATGGGAATGGTAACGTTCACATTCCGTTATGGGGAGGAAGATATGGGTATCAGTTCGAAAAATTGGCAGAAACAGGAGTGGAATCAAGTCCGATAAAGGATGTGTCAATGCTGCCTTTTTCAGCAAGGAAAATAATCTGGGAAATCATAAGGTTAGAGAGCATGGAATGATGTGAAAAGACGGGTGTCTTGGATGATTTCTTGGCGGTAGATAGCAATCAGCCTCCTTTATGGTGTTGTTTGTTGTGCTGACTTAATTATACCATTTGAGACTGGTTGTTATTATAAATTTGGAGTGATAAAAAAATAAAGCCAGAGGGTAAAACTGCATAAATTCTTACTTTATTGAGTTTTTCTCATGGCTATTATAATACAATGTAAAGGAGGGAAGTATAGTACAATGTAAAGGCAGTTTGATTAAAAATTCAAATTGTGAAAGGAAAAAAAATAAAAAAGGAGTGAAAATAATGAATTTATTTAAAAGCAGATTTGTAAAATCTGCAATCGCTGCGGTTACAGCAGTGACAACACTTGTATGTGGTACATTACATATTATGCCGGGAAATATGCCGGCTGAGGTTTCTGCTGCTTCCACTTGCGTAATTGATACATCAAAATCGTATCAGAGCATTGTGGGCTTTGGTGGAATGAACCACCCAGAATGGACAGGTAAGGACTTGACCGACGCACAGAGAAAGACAGCCTTTGGAAACGGTGACGGTGAAATGGGCTTGTCGCTTCTTCGTATTTTCGTAAACCCAAACAGTAACCAGTGGAATCTTGCCGTTCCTACTGCAAAGTACGCTTCCAATAGTGGTGCAACGGTTTTTGCAACACCTTGGGAACCCCCTGCATATCTCGCAGAATCCGGTGGAAGCAATGGTAAACTTCATCTGCCGAGATCAAATTACGGTGCATATGCAGCACATCTGAACAATTTCGGTACATATATGAAAAATAACGGCGTTAACCTTTATTCAATATCTGTTCAGAATGAGCCTGACTTTGCCGAGGAATGGACATACTGGTCTACAGATGAAACCACCGATTTCCTTGCAAATTACGGTGACAAAATCACAAGTACAAAGGTTATGTCCCCTGAATCTTTCCAGTACGCGCCCGAAAATGCTTCATGGGTTCGCGACGGCGGTAAGAAGTTTTATACAAAGATTCTGAACAACAGAAAAGCTATGGAAAACTGCGACGTTTTTGGTACTCATATGTATGGTACCCCGAGAGATTGGATGGATTTCCCTGCACTTGAAAACAGCGGAAAGCAGATCTGGATGACCGAGGTTTATGTTCCTAACAGTGATGCAGATTCCGCAAACCGTTGGCCTGAAGCTATACAGGTGTCAGAAAATATTCATAATGCTCTTGTCGTAGGTAACATGAGTGCATACACATGGTGGTATATTCGCAGAAGCTACGGTCTTATGACAGAGGACGGCCGTATTTCAAAGCGTGGCTACTGTATGGCACAGTATTCCAAGTTTGTTCGGCCTGGTGCGGTAAGAATTGCTGCTACAGAGCAGCCTGCAGATAATGTTTATGTTTCCGCATATAAAAAGGATAATAAGGTGACTATCGTTGCGGTAAACAAGGGCAATACAGGCTATACTCAGAACTTTACGGTAAATGGTGGAATTTCAAAAATTGACCGTTACAGAACCTCTGCAAATGAGAATATTGCAAAGACAGCAGGTCTTGCTTTTACAGGTAACAGCTTCTTTGCGCAGCTTCCTGCACAGAGCGTTTCAACATTTGTTGTTGACCTTCCCGGATCAGGCAGTTCATCATCAGGTGGTTCAGTATCTTCCGGAACTACGATCGGTCACAGCACATTTGAAAACGACACGGATGACTGGAAAGGCCGCGGCAGTGCGACAGTAGCCCTGAGCGGAAGAATTCCTTATCAGGGAACAAATGCTCTTCTTGTTCAGAACAGAACAGGTGCATGGAACGGTACCGAGCATACACTGGACACGGCAACATTTGTACCGGGTAAATCATACAGTTTTGAAACATATGTAACATATGTTGACGGTGATGCTACCCAGCAGTACAATATGACGCTCCAGTACAAAGATGCAAGCGGCAATACAAGATATTCTTTGGTTGCATCAACAAAGGTGACAAAGGGAAGCTACTCTAAGCTTTCTAATGCAAATTATACCATTCCAAGTGGTGCTTCAAATCTTGTGCTGTTTATCGAGACTGCAAGTGGTACAAATAATTTCTACATGGATGAGATGAAAATCGGTACGGCAGGTACTTCTTCATCATCCACTTCAAATTACAGCATTCCGGATGGCTGGTACTTTATAAAGAATGTAAACAGTCAGAAGTATCTTGATGTAAGCGGAAAAAAGGATTCCGACGGTGCAAATGTTATTCAGTATCAGGGCAACGGCGGTGCAAATCAGAAGTGGTATGTCAAAAATCTTGGCAATAATGTTATTACAATTCAGAGCGGTTTAAGCGGCGGAAGAATGCTTGATGTCCAGTCCGGCGAAAACAAGGATGGTGCAAATATTCAGCTCTGGCAATACAACGGTTGTGAGGCACAGCAGTTCAAGGTTGTAAAAGGAGCAAACGGTGCATTTGCGCTTCTTACAAAGAACAGTGGCGAAACAAAGGCTGTTGATATTTATGGATGTTCCAAGGATAACGGTGCAAACGTAAATCAGTGGACATACAACGGTGGCGCATGGCAGCTGTTTAATTTTGAGGCAACTTCAAAGTAAGTTTTAGACAGTAAACAAATATAAGAAAAAAGGGGCTGTCGCACTTAGTGCGACAGCCCCTTTTTCTTGGATGAAAGCAAAATAAACCACCTGCTCTGCGCAACATCATAAACTTAAGCATAGGTGTTATACATTTGAATTTTCTTGCTTAAAGATTTTTACAACAAGACAATTCAAAATTGAAAAAAGCCCATATTCTCCCCTTAGTAATGAATATGGGTTTTTTAATGCGTTTCTTTTCTTTCGGTTCCAGAAGGATTTTCAACATAGCTTCTTTGAAAAGGCCGATTGCTGTATTCTCATTGGTATGCATAGGATATTTATT
>CANBKJ010000046.1 GCA_947369165.1 uncultured Lachnoclostridium sp. | reverse complement strand
GAGTCTTGGTGTTCCAGTTATATAATAATCTTTTTTTATATATTCTTTGATTACATTATCTTGAAATATCATTACAAAATCTCCTTCATTAAATAGTTTTTATTATTTTGTTTGTACATATAACTATTTAATACAGTTCAATGTACTTAGATATTTCTTAATCGTAAGAATGCCACCACATTTTTCACCTCCCTAAGTTCAATTTGTTGATTTATATGCAATATATTGTAGCAGCCATATATGAATTTTTCAATCATAAAGATATCCTGTGCGTCTGCCTCTGCTAATAGAAAGACAAGAGGCCGAAAGCAACGAGTGCCTTCGACCTCGAATAGTATAGATAAATTATTTCTTATCTCTGAACCCTTCCGGAAGCATCTCCGCCAGCCAGTTTCATAACCTCGTCTACAGAAACCTGATTGAAGTCGCCCTCAATGCTGTGTTTGAGGCAGCTTGCAGCTACGGCAAACTCAATGATGTCCTGTGGTGCCATTTCCTGAAGGCAGGAGTAGATCAGTCCGCCACCAAAGGAATCTCCACCGCCTACACGGTCTACGATGTGCATCAGGTACTGTTTTGAGAAGTAATAATCATTTCCATCATAGAGTATGGCTGCCCATTTATTGTCGTTGGCTGAGATGGAGGTGCGCAGGGTGATGGCTACCTTTTCAAAACCAAAGCGGTCAGCCAGCTGTTTAGCCACATCCTTGTAACCCTCGTGGTTTACCTGTCCGGCAGTCACGTCGGTTCCTGCCGCTTTGATACCAAATACATCATTGGCATCTTCTTCGTTGGAAATGCAGACGTCTACATACTGGCACAGCTCTCCCATTACTTTTCCAGCCTTTTCCTTACTCCATAATTTATTTCGATAGTTCAGGTCACAGCTGACGGTGATCCCTTTTTCCTTTGCTGCCTTGCAGGCTTCCAGACAGATCGCAGCAACATTGTCACCGAGAGCAGGAGTGATACCGGTAAAATGGAACCAGTCAGCCCCTTCAAAGATCTTATCCCAGTTAAAATCTTCGGTGGTGGCAGTGGCGATCGAAGAACCGGCGCGGTCATAAATGACTTTGGAAGGTCTCTGGCTGGCACCCTTTTCCAGATAATAGATGCCGACGCGGTCACCGCCTCTTGTGATATCCTTTGTGTCCACCCCAAAACGGCGAAGAGAATTAATACCCGCTTGTCCGATCTCATGGGCCGGCAGCTTAGTGACAAAGCTGGCGTCCATTCCGTAATTTGCAAGGGAAACGGCTACATTTGCCTCACCTCCGCCGTAAGTGGCGCCATAAGACTCAGCCTGTACGAAACGGGTATAGCCCTCCGGTGCAAGACGCAGCATGATTTCTCCAAAGGTTACAACTTTTTTTGACATGATCAAATTCCTCCATATATAGAATGCTTAATTATGATTATAATTATCCCTTTATTTTATGTCAAGGATGATTTGTGTCTTTCCCAGTATCCAGAGGGATTCCGTCAAGTACCGCGGAGACCAGGGTATCTTCCTGATAGGTGAGTTTCAGGGAGAACATATCCCGTTCTTCCTCCAGAAGCCGGAAAAATATTTTATCCCCCTCCCACAGATTCAGATCCTGAATTCCGGATTTGGGAACCCAGACCAGCTCCCCTTCACTGCACTGGGCGATGGAGCGGGTATCTGTCGTGGCTGTGTAGAGAAACATATACTCGGTGGGCCAGTTGGTAGTAGTAAAGGTAATGATACCCCGCAGACGGTAGTCGGTCAGTGTAAGACCGGTTTCTTCCAGAACTTCCCGCCGCAGACAATCATCCGGGGATTCTCCCGGTTCAAAATGGCCGCCTACGCCGATCCATTTATCCTTATTGATATCATTTTCCTTTTTGATGCGGTGCATCATTAGGTAACTGTCTTCGTTTTCAATATAACATAGGGTAGTAAGGGGTAATTTATTCATATGTGCGCTCCTTTTCTTAAATTACTTTCCATTGTATCAAAGATACAGATCTTTATCAAATGGATTCCAAAAAGAGATTGCATATCTGCCATATAACAAGCTATAATGATAATAAAAAAGTTGGTATCAGATGCAGTAATTAGGAGGACAAGCCATATGACGGATTTTTATGATACAGCAGAGCGGAAGGAGAGGGTGATCCTTGTAGCGGTCTCTCTCGGAGATAAACAGGAGGGGGGCGAAGCAGCAGCGGATATTTCCCTGGATGAGCTGGAGGAACTGGCGGAGACTGCAGGTGCCGAGACAGTGGGGCGGCTGATCCAGAACCGGGAGGGGATACATCCCGGAACGTATATCGGCAAGGGGAAACTGGAGGAGCTGCGGGAGATGATTCACAGTCTGAAGGCGGATACGGTAGTTTGTGATGATGAGCTGTCTCCCGCCCAAATCGGAAATCTACAGGAAGAGCTGCAGTGTAAGGTCATTGACCGGACAGTGATGATCCTGGATATCTTTGCCGCCCATGCCGGAACCAGTGAGGGCAAGCTTCAGGTGGAACTGGCGCAGCTCAAATACCGGGCGTCCCGGTTGACTGGTCTGGGCAAATCGCTGTCCCGGATCGGCGGCGGTGCGGCGGGAAGCAACGGGGGGATCGGTACCAGAGGGCCGGGAGAGAAGAAACTGGAGATGGACCGACGTCTGATCAGAGACCGTATCTCCATGCTGAACCGGCAACTTAAAAATGTAGTCAGCACCAGAGAGACCATGCGCAAACAGCGGAGAAACAATGCGGTGAAAGTAGTGGCCATCGTAGGGTATACCAATGCGGGAAAATCTACGCTGCTCAATGCGCTGACCGCGGCGGAGGTTTTGGAGGAAGATATGCTGTTTGCCACGCTAGATCCTACCACAAGAAGCTATGAATTCGAGAGTGGACAAAAGATTTTACTTACCGATACGGTGGGTTTTATCAACAAACTTCCCCATCATCTGATCCAGGCGTTCCGGAGCACGCTGGAAGAGGCAAAATATGCCGATATCATTCTTCATGTGGTGGATTGTTCCGACGAACATTATGAGATTCATATGGATGTGGTGTATGATACGCTGAAACAGCTGGGAGTGCAGGACAAACCGGTGCTTACGGTGTTCAATAAGATTGATCTTCTGCCGGATGGAACCGGACATATATTCCGGGATGCTGCCAGTGAGGCTTCGGTGAGGATATCTGCCAAAAAAGGAGAGGGCTTTGACGAATTGCTGGAAAAGCTGGAGAATATATTGAATGCAGGATTTGTCCGGATCGAGAAAACTTTTTCCTATGATGAGGCGTCGAAGATCCAGCTGATCCGCAAATACGGAAATCTGGAACATGAAGAATACACAGGGGAGGGAATCTTTGTGAGAGCGGCGGTTCCTTCGGAATATGTGGGACAGGTGATGTGATCTATGGATAAAAAAATGGAGATCATTGCGGCAGTGGACCGGAACTGGGGGATCGGGTATAAGAACCATCTGTTGTTCCACAGCAAAAAAGATATGTCCTGTTTTCGCCAGCACACCTTGGGAAATATCGTTATCATGGGAAGTAAGACACTGGAGAGCTTTCCCGGAGGCGCGCCCCTTTCCGGACGTACCAATATTGTTTTGACGAGAAAGGGGTTGGCTGAACAGTCAAAAGAAAGCGGATATGCTTTGGGGGACACCGGAACCCGGCTGGTACCAGCCGGCTCCCTGGAAGAGGCACAAAAACTGGCTGAAAGTTTTCCGGGTAAGGTGTACATTATTGGGGGTGGAGAGATTTACCGGGAATTTCTCCCTCTGGTTTCCACCGCATATATCACACAGTTTGAGGCAGATGGAAGGGCGGATACTTTTTTTCCGAATCTGGCGGCGGATCCTGAGTGGGGGCAGGTTTCTGTCAGCGGGGAGATCCGGGAAGAGGAACTTTCGTTTCGGTTTTATCGTTATGAGCGGAAATCTATTCCTGGATAATTCCTAAGTCCAATAATATATACGACATCATGGAAAATAGAAAATACGTACTATTTTCCTCATAATATTTTTCTTCCTTATTAAAAATATGTATATTAGTATTTGAGAAATCGTCAATATTAAAATCGATTCCCTGATCTGATATGTATTTTTTGAACTCCCTGCAGGCATGTAAAATACTATGTTCATTTATTTTATTCATAGCGATTTGGTCTGTATGCTGGGATATGATCTGTTTTGCATCTGATCCAAGGCATGCACAGATATTATATGAGCCATCAATAAAGTGAGAAATTTCGTATGCTTCGATTGAGGGATAACTCAAAATTAAAATACCCCCCATCATATTGTCTTCATTTTCCCGCGCATTTTTCAATGTATGAAGCAGATTTAAGATAAATTGGGGATCGGTATTGGATTTTGAATCACGATCGAATATATAATATACAGCAGCATTGGTTACATCAAATGAATATCGCTCAATTAATTCAGCATAAATGCTATCCAGATAATCTGTTTCAATGATTGAACCAATATTGGAAGTTTTTGTATTGATCACAGCAACGATGCTATGGCTGTCGGTCTGGCTCTTATAATAAGTTGCTTTATTCCGTCTCTTTTCAATCCTCTGATACCCCAGAAGGTCTTGGAAAATTTTTTTGATTAATGTAAATTCGTGTTTGCTTCCTTCCACAATAAATAAAATTTTGCCGATTCTTTTATTCTTTATCAGTTTCATATTCCGGTATTCCTCCAAAGACGCCGCTCAGGTACATTTTTTCTAAATTTTGGGCAACCCTGGGCTGTTCATCTGAAAAACGGTTTAAAACACTGCCCTCTCCGCCCATCATTTCCACGGAATATATTTGGTCAGGACGAAGCAGTGCATTGGACAGAAGATTTGTGGAATGGGATACCAATAGCAACTGGGTGTTGGTGCTGTTGTTCATGATATAACGGACAATCAATTCTTCCAATTTATTATGAAATCCACTGCTGAATTCGTCAATGACAAGTAATCCACCCTTCTGTACAGAATGTAATATCGCCGGAAGGATATTAATTAATGTCTTATTGCCTGTTGATTCTAAAAACAGTGGAATCGGTACTGAGATGTCTTCCCGTTGAAAAAACAGCGTTTTACCCTCTTCCTCCGACATTTCATACCGTATCCCTTTTCCTTCAATTTCCAGTGCATACTCAACAGAATATTTGAAGTTGTTGTCTTTAAAAAATAAATTAATCTCTTCAACCCCATATTTTTCGAGATATTTCCGAAGTGTCAGAGATTCATCATTATAAGAAGAGATGGTTCGTTTATATGCATTGATGCAGACGGATTGTTTTAAGAATGCAAACCATTTTTTTAATATTTCATTGTCTTCAAATTTCGTATTAAAGTATACTTTTTTTATAAATAATATGGATTCATCTACTTCATGAAAGGTGTTGTTTTCTGACAACCAGAGCTTAGCATTCTCTCCGATTCTTTCTATAACTGGCTGATTATCCATCTGTAATGTTTCTTCCAGAAATTTATTTCCATCAAAGGAAAAACTGTAGAGGATCTCATGCCCGTCTATATCAAATTCATATTTTAGTGTTGTTTCATCTTCCTTGGAAAACAGGCATTGATATAAAAATAAATGGATATCCCGGTCTTTGAAAAGCAGGTCCAACAATAACATAACTGGTAGAATCGCTGTCGTCTTACCGGAGGCATTATCCCCTACAAAAAGAAGTCCCTTTAAGAACTTTCCCTTTGTATTCTGTTTCAACAATTTATAATTCGTTTTCCGAAAATCAAACACAGTCTCATTTTTAAAGCATTTGAAATTTTTTACTATGATTCGACTGAGCATATTGTACCACCTCGCAATTTTTTTTCGTTAGAATATATAAAGTTCGTAATTTTTTTACTTTTATATCATAACATATTTTATTATTTTTGACAACATGACATCTTTTATACTTTAAACTAAAAAAAGTTTGAGATGGGGCAGGCATCAAATATTAATGCCGGGTTACCCCGGTAAACTATCCTTTAGACACAGCGCCCCCCAGCCGATCATCGGGCTGGGATAATTTTTTTCTGCGGGAAGATGTCTGGCGCCCCGCTGCAGATAGGCTTTTACCTTCTGTCCGTACAGATAGGGATCCCGGTTTTGTACGATGCCGTACTGCATGAGCAGGGCGGCGCTGCCGGTAACAAAAGGGGTGGCCATGGATGTGCCGGTGTTCCGCGTATAGCCTCCGCCGGGGGCGGTACTGAGAATATCTACACCTGGTGCGGCGATATCTGGTTTGGCGAGGGAAAGACCAGTGTATCCCTGTCCGGAAAAGGGGGCAAAGGTATCAGTATTGCTGTTGTAGGCGGCCACTGAGATGGGAGCGGAAGCGGTGGAAGGGATGGTAAGGGTAGTAGTTTCGATGGGGACGAGAAACCTCGTGTCAGGGTTGATGGAATTTCCCGAGGGCAGCCAGAGGTTGTAGCTTCCGTCTACTATGTTTTCCGGTATGAGCTGAAATTTCCAGATTCCTCCCTGAATATAGGTGTTTCCGGGTACAGGCAGCATCTCCAGGTAGATCTCCTGGGACGTACTATAGGGGGAGGGTTCTCCCAGATACCAGAGAAGCTGGGTGGAGTCCAGAATGTCATTATGGACACCGGGAGACCGGGCGGTGAGGAAAATATCATTTCCACTGGGGGCCAGCAGACGGATGCGGAAGGTGTCAACATAATTTTTCCAGATCTGGAGGTTCAGGGAGGTTTCACTGGGAGCTACAGCCAGTTCGATCTGAGTGGTCTGGGAAGCATGTAGAGTCCCGGAAGTATGCCTGCCCTTGTTGCCCTCATTTCCGCTGCCGATGCAGATAGTCGTCCTGCCCAGGCCGGCGAGATTATCGATGTAGGTTTCCAGAAGGGAGGTGCCGTCGTGGCTGCCGTAGCTGTTGCCGAAACTGATATTCATCGCCAGGGGCAGCTGCCATTCTATGGATCTGCGGACGCAGTACTCCATCCCCAGCATGAGTTCTGTTGTGCGGGGAAAGCCCTCCGGGAAAACATTTCCCAGTTTTACGATAAGAAGACTGCTGGCGGGAGCCACACCTTTTTGTCTACCCTGGCTGGCTCGTCCGTTGCCGGCTGCGATCCCGGCTACATGGGTGCCATGACCGGAAAGATCGCGGCTGGGAAAGCTGCGGTCGTTCTCTGCCAGGGCGCGGTTGATGTCTTCACTGGTAAAAATCCTGCCACGGTTAAAAAAAGACTCGGCTTCATTGGGGACGGTCTGATCCCAGAGTTCCCGGATCCTGGTGGTACCGTCCTCATTGCGGAAATCAGGGTGAAAGATATCGATGCCGCTGTCCACGATCCCCACCAGTACGCCGCTGCCATCCAGCGACAAAGGAGGATTCTGCACTGGAGTGATGCAGGAGGCGGCTCGGGCTTCGTAAAGGGAGAGAACAAGATTTTTTGGTTTTTCGATGTATTCGATCTCTGGCATTTCAGAGAGTGTGGGGATATAATTTTCTGGTACGGAGACGATAGCATAACCTCCGAACAGCGGGAAAAAGGTAACAAAGTCCGGGAAGACGGGGGAACCAGAATATTTTACGATCAGTTCCCAGCGTTTTGTGGCGGGATCGTATCCCACATCCAGGGTATTGCTCTGTTCCCTCTGGGCTTCATCTGTGGATAGTGCCAGTTCTAGTACGGTTTCAAGCTTTTGATCGGTCATTGGATATTCTCCTCATAGGCACGGCGTAGTTTTTCCAGTGCCTTTTTTTCGATGCGGCTCACATAACTTCTGCTGATGCCATATTTTTGTGCAATCTCTCGCTGGGTGATCTCTGTCTTTTCATGAGAGCTGCGGTTCTGGGGCAGGCCATAGCGAAGACGGATGATCTCTTTTTCCCGGTCAGTGAGTGCTGTTTCTACATATTGATAAAGCTTTTTTACATTCTCTTCTGTTTCCAGTCGTTCTGCTACATCTTCATCGGTTGTCTCCAGCAGATCCAAAAGGCTGATGCTGTTGCCTTCCCCATCATCGTTATTGATCGGCTCATAAAGATATACTTCCTTGGCCTGCTTTTTTGTGCTGCGGAAGGTCATCAGAAGTTCATTGTCGATACATCTCGATGCATACGTGGCGAGCCGGACGCCTTTTCCCTGTTTATAGCTGTCGATGGCCTTGATCAGGCCGATAGTGCCGATAGAAATCAGGTCTTCCTGGCTGTGCTCGCTGTTGTTGTATTTTTTGACAAGATATGCGACTAACCGTAAATTTCGCTCAATCAATATTTTCCGGGCTTCCATGTCCCCGTCTTCGTACCGTCGTATGTATTCCAGTTCCTCTTTGGCAGAAAGGGGTTTGGGAAATGACTGCAATGCTGCCACCTCAGAAATCTACGTTAATTTTAGTGTATGTGGATTGGTGTCCAATAGTGCCTGGCAATGTTGCTAAATTGAGGGGCATATTTTTTTGAATCCATTTGAACACTGCTTATGGAAAATGAGAATTATTACTTCTCATATTCTTTGAATTATGTTACAATGAACCATATGTATTGGACTGGAGGTGTTTGTGTTGTATATTATACAGATTAAAATGGAGAACTTCACTGTATTTAAAGATACGGAGATTCATTTTGACAAGGGGATCAATGTTTTTATTGGGGAGAATGGTACAGGAAAGACACATATACTGAAACTGTTATATTCAGCCTGTCAGGCATCTAATCCGAAAGTGTCATTTTCTAATAAAATAGTACGTACAATGCTGCCAGATGATTTTAAAATTTCAAGACTTATCACAAGAAATCGTGGAAATCACAATGCGAAAGTAAGAATTTCGGCTAAAATGGATGAAAATGCTCCTACTAAGAATTTAACGGTAGACTTCAATAATAAGACAAAAAAGTGGGAAGCAGCGGTAAAAGGGGAAACGACATGGGAGAAGGAATTTAGTATGATTAGCAGTATTTTTATCCCAGCTAAGGAGATTTTATCAAATAGTTTTAATCTGACAGCTGCGGTCGAAAAGGATAATGTTCGTTTTGATGATACCTATATTGATATTATTAATTCTGCTAAAGTTGACATTTCAGTAGGACGTAATAATGCGGAACGTGAAAATCGTCTGAAAGCGATTGAAAAAATTATTGATGGTACGGTTTTCTATAATAGCAAGAAGGATGAATTTTACTTGAAAAAGGGAAATTCAAAACAAGAGTTTAATCTTGTTGCTGAAGGGATTCGTAAAATGGCTCTGTTATGGCAGCTTGTAAAAAATGGGACGCTGGAGAAAGGTTCTGTTTTGTTTTGGGATGAACCGGAGTCAAATATTAATCCGGCATATCTTTCTATAATTGTAGAATTGCTATGCGAATTACAGAGAAGTGGTGTACAGATTTTTATATCCACACATGATTATATGATTGCAAAGTACTTTGAAACAAGAAAAACAGAGGACATCTCTCTTATGTTTCATTCGTTTAGGCGTGACGGGGATATAGTTGAATATTCATCAGCAGCAAAATTTGGTGAGCTGAAAAATAATCTTATTATAGAATCGTTTGACAGATTATTAGATGAAATATATGATATGGGGGAATAGTGCGATGGAGAAAATTTTCACAGAAGAAAATGGAAATTTTATGATTGACTGTTCAAATGCTTTGTGGGCAACTGATAAATTGCATGAACAGTATCAGGCAGCAAAATGCTCTTTAAGTGATGTTGACTGGGTTTTAGAAACCGATGGGAAAATAGTTCTTGTCGAGTATAAGAATGCAAATGTTGCTGAGGTTCACAATCCAGAAGCGTTTAAACCGAAAGAAGAAAAAGTAATTAATAAAGTAGTGAAAAAATTTTATGATTCACTGCATTATTTGACTTTGCAAGGAAAAACAAAGCCTAATGAGTATGTATACATACTGGAATATTCGAATGGCGATTCTGTCTCCAGAAAGATGATACGAAACAAAATGAAATCAAAATTGCCATTTCTCCTTCAGGCAAATGTTGGGGAAGGTAGAAGGCTGATTGAAAAATTGGATGTTCTTTCCATTGACGAATGGAATGCAAATGAACTGTATGGCAAGTTCCCTATTATTTCTTGTGAATAACGCATTAATATTAAAAGGAAGGCTGGCACGCCTTTTGGGACTTAACGTAATACAATATTTTGTAGAGGTTGTCAAGGGAGAATTTTATTTTATATAATTAAAAAAAGGATATTTACCTGTAAATTAATTTCCACCGGGTAAATATCTTTTTTGTTGTAAAACTCCTGAAGCAGCCAAAATCGGCACCGTAAAGGGATAGAAGGCTTTACACAATATTGTATTCTGTGAATGTACAAATATTAGTGCAGAAATTAAAAAAAGGAGGATTTTAATGATGAGTGACAGACCAGGAAGAATGGATTTTACGGAGCAGTTTTGCAGGTTAAAGGATAAGCAGATACCGGGGGTTTATCCCCATGTGGTGCAGAGTACTGCATATAACCCGGAATTTTGGAAAAAAGATCATACGGTGTTGATAAGTAAGGCTGTCGGGGTGCCGGATCAGCCAGATCTGTTTTATCGTTCAATGAGTATGGAGGAAGCAGAATTATGGCTTGGTGGAAAGGGTTATGATGCAGTGATAGGAGACGGTCATCAGGGGTTTGCGCAGGATATGTCATATTCTTTGAAGTATATGAATGGATCCAAGGCGGCATCCCGTTATCCGGTTATGCTGCAGTTCCATGTGCCAGGGTATATCGAGAGGGCAGGGGAAATCGGAGTTGCGAACGGTGCCCAGGAGGAAGGTGTCTTCTGTTTTGGGATCGGGTGGAAATCAAAGAATGGCGCCGGTACAAATACAGCCAAACTGAAAGCACTGTGGTCCGAGAGAGAAAATAGTGTTGAAACAGCCAGGATCATGAATTCAATAAACAAGAAACTAAACCCGCCATTAAATCTCGATGTGGTTCAAGGTAATTTTCTGTATCAGCAGAAGATCATAAACAGCCTGATCTTTATTGAATCGATCCGGAGTGTATGTGTTGCTGCCATGCCGGGAGTAGTATTAGAAAAATTGATGAGGGTTCAGACTGCCAAAACCTTTTGACACCAGAAGTATAGTATGCTATTCTGAATAGGGTGCGCCAGCACCTATAATAAGGTTCTGAGGAAAAGAATGAGGAGGCGGGCAGAGATGCTGAATGAGTATGTGAAGAAAATATTTGGAAAAGAGATCGATGGCTGCGGGGACCGGGAGTTATATACAGCGCTGTTACAGATGACGAATGAAATGGCAGCTGCGAAGAAAAAAAATACTGGAAAAAAGAAACTGTATTATATATCAGCAGAGTTTCTGATCGGAAAGCTTCTGAGCAATAACCTGATCAATCTAGGCATTTACGATGAGATCAAGGAGGAACTTAAAAAAGCAGGAAAAAAACTCAGCCGGTTGGAAGAGCTGGAGCCGGAGCCGTCTCTGGGAAATGGCGGACTGGGAAGACTGGCTGCCTGTTTTTTGGACTCCATCGCGACACTGGGACTGCCGGGAGACGGAATTGGGCTGAATTATCACTTTGGACTGTTTAAGCAGGTATTTCACAAGAATCTGCAGAAGGAGCAGCCCAATCCCTGGCTGGAGAAACAGGGATGGCTGAATCGAAGCGAGAAAAAATATAAAGTTTCCTTTGGAAAATTCAGTGTGGATTCCACTTTATATGAAATTCATGTGACAGGATATAACAACCGGACGAATACCCTTCATCTCTTTGATATCGATACGCTGAACGAAGATATAGTAAAGAAAGGCATCGAATTTGACAAGGAAGATATCCGTAAGAACCTGACGCTGTTCCTTTATCCTGACGACAGCGATGACGCCGGGCGTCTGCTGAGGGTTTACCAGCAGTATTTTATGGTGAGCTGCGGCGCCCAGCTGATTCTGGAAGAGGCGGTGGAGCGTGGCAGTGATCTTCATGATCTGGCGGACTATGTGGCGGTTCAGATCAACGATACCCATCCATCCATGGTGATCCCGGAGCTGATTAGACTTCTGACTGCGAAGGGCATTGATATGGATGAGGCCATTGAGATCACGAAACATACCTGTGCCTATACCAACCATACGATTCTATCCGAAGCGTTGGAAAAATGGCCCCTGTCTTTTATCGAGAGAGTGGCCCCCCAGCTGGTTCCCATCATCCGTGAGCTGGATCTATGTGTGAAGGACCAGTATGATGATGAATCCGTTTACATTATAGATGATGAGGAGCGGGTCCATATGGCGCATATGGACATCCATTATGGCCACAGTGTGAATGGAGTGGCATATCTTCATACTGAAATATTGAAAAACAATGAACTGAATCATTTTTATAAAATATATCCAGAGAAATTCAACAACAAGACTAATGGCATCACTTTCCGCCGATGGCTGCTCCACTGCAATAAGCCGTTGACAGCTTTTCTGGAGAAGACCATAGGGGACGGCTTCAAAAAAGATGCTGAAGAGTTGGAGAAGCTGCTCTCCTTGGCAGAAGATGAAAAGGTGCTTCAGAAGCTCCTGGACATCAAGAAAAAGAATAAACATAAGCTGGTGAAATATCTCAAGGAGACCCAGGGTATAAAGATTAATGAGGACTCCATCTTTGATATTCAGATCAAGCGTCTGCATGAATACAAGCGGCAGCAGCTCAATGCCCTGTATGCGATCCACAAGTACCTGGAGATCAAAAGAGGAAAGACGCCGAAGACACCGATCACCCTGATCTTTGGTGCGAAGGCGGCGCCGGCTTATACCATTGCCAAGGACATCATTCATCTTATTCTCTGCCTGCAGAAAATCGTAAATAAGGATAAGAAGGTGAAACCCTATCTTAATATTGTGATGGTTGAGAACTATAATGTCACTCTGGCAGAAAAATTAATTCCTGCCTGTGATATTTCGGAACAGATCTCCCTGGCTTCCAAAGAGGCCAGCGGCACCGGCAATATGAAATTCATGCTTAACGGTGCGGTAACCCTTGGTACAGAAGACGGCGCTAATGTAGAGATCCATCAGCTGGTGGGGGATGACAACATCTATGTATTTGGTGAGGACAGCGATACCGTGATCGCCCGTTATGAGCGGGGGGACTATTGTTCCAGGGATTACTATAAGGAGGATGCCGACCTGAAGGAAGCAGTAGATTTTATCATCAGCAAGAAAATGTTGAAGACGGGCAGGAAAAAATGCCTTACCAGGCTGTACAATGAGCTCTTGAATAAGGACTGGTTTATGACTTTTCCAGATTTCCAGGAGTATGTCCGAACGAAAGAGCTGGCATACCGCGATTATGACGATCGGAAGAGCTGGGCCGGGAAGATGTTGGTAAACATTGCAAAGGCAGGCTTTTTCTCCTCCGACCGCACCATCGCGCAGTACAACGAAGATATCTGGAAACTGGATCAGTAGAATCTTTTGTACCTGCTGGAACCGTTATATATCCAGAAACCGTTTGGTATTTAAAAGCCCCCAGCCCTGGCTGCTGTGGGGGAGACGAAGGTCGGTACAGCTGCTTTTCAGGCGTAGTTTTACTTCCTTTGGAGTAAGTTCAGGATATTTTGAAAGAAGCAGAGCGATGCTTCCACTGACGACTGGAGTCGCCATGGAAGTGCCGCTCTTTTTTTCATAAGATTGTCCGTTGAGATACTTATTGCTGCAGCTTTGGACCTGGTGTCCCGGCGTCACAACATCCGGTTTTTTGATACAGAGGGAGGTAGGCCCCACACTGGAATTGGAGTGTTTACTGTAATACCCCACCGTGATGATCTTTCGGCTGTTTCCCGGGGCGCTGATCGTATAGGGTTCTGGTCCCTTGTTTCCGGCGGATGCCACGACGACCAGCCCTGCATCCCAGAGTTCATTTACCGTCTGTACAAAGTCCGAATTTTCGTCAAACTGTTTGCCATCGGTGGTGCCCACAGAGATATTGATAATGTTGATGTTATATTGATAACGGTTTCTCATAACCCAGCGGATGCCGGCGATGATATGGGGGATCATTCCCTCCCCATACCGGTTCAGGATCTTCACGGAGACGATCTTTGCTTCTGGCGCCATACCGCAGAAGGTGCCGCGGCTGGATTGCCCGCTGCCGGCGGCAATACCCGCCACATGAGTTCCGTGGCCATTATCGTCATAGGGTCTGGTTCTGCCATTTACGGTGTCATACCAGCCGATGACACGGTTTTCAAAGTCCGGGTGGCTGCAGATGCCACTGTCCAGTATGGCGATACAACTGCCTTTTCCCAGAATTCCTTTCTGGTGAACGGCATCTGCTCTTACAATTTCTCTGACATGGTTCATGTTCCTTACCCCGTGCCATAATAGAATCAATATTATGATATGCGGGTATCCGAGTCTTTGCCAACAGCTGGAAGACTGTTAAGGTTGTTTCCCTCTTTTCCGTCAGGAAGAGATTTGAGATACTCTGTATCTCCACGGTGGGCGATGCCCACGCCCTGGATCTCTCCCGCTTTTGCCATAGCTACTCCTTCACTTTTGCTGACAGTCTTTCCGTCAGAGAGCTGGTAGCCGGCGATCCTGCCATGTTCCTTTACAAGTCCGACGATTTCTTTGGCGTCGGAGGATGGCTCCGGTATCTCATCCAGCGCAGCCATGGGAAGTGCACTTCGGAATCGTTCTTTTTCATTCATGATAAATCCCTCTTTTCTGTTTGTTTTTGTACTTCATATGGTGTCCCAAGCGGTGGTATTTATACAGGTATGCTAATAGAAAACTTGCGGTAGGGGAATAATGTATGGTATAATTATGTCAGTTATTATGCTTTGCGTGGAAATTATGCGTAGAAATGAGGAAAATAATGAATAAGGTTACGATACGATTAAATGGCTCTTCTTATATCAATGAGATGGAGTTAAACGACCGCTTTCAGGTATTTGGAGACAGTTTGTGGATCTCCCTGCTCTCCCTGGTGGGAAATCCGGAAGGAGTGACGGTGACTCCAGAAGAGCCGGTATCCCCGCTTCTGACGATGGATCTGGAAAAACGTCTGGCTGTGGAGCTGGAAGAGAATCCGGCTGATTTTCTCGTGGTGGATATGTGCTATACGGCGGGACATGCGCTATGTAAATGGAAAGACCAGGTGTTTACAAAAAACCCTAAATTTAAACAAAGTACTTTTTATGCGGAGCACGAGGCGGAGATCGAAGAGATCGATGTGGTGCGGGACCAGGAATTTGACTGGAAACCCTATATGGACAGGTATCTGGAACTGGTGGGCAGATATTTTGATGCCGATCATATTATTCTTGTGAAATCCCGCTGCCCTCTCTGGTATGTGACCCATACCCATGTGAGAAAACTTTCTAAAAAGAGCCGCCGTGCCTATAATAAGCGTATCAGGCAGCTGGAGAATTATTTTGTAGAAAAGATGAATCCCTATGTGATTGATATTTATTCCCACTATTATGTGGACTTCAACAGTAAAAAGGGATTTACCATGTCTTCTTATGAGAAGCCGTTCTATTATCATGCCAAAAGACTGATCTCCATGATTATCCGGACACAGCCGGAGCAAAGAGTATTTCGGGATCAGGAATATTTTATCCGTCTGGGACGGTTTATCAAATATTATGACAATCTGTATGCCAAAAATAATGTAGCACTTTTTATGGATGACAGCGTATTCCTGGATCATCTGGTGCTGCAGTTGAGCCGGGAAATCCTGGCGGAATATGAGAGCGATCTGGTGGCGGTACAGGCTGCCGGCTACGGGAGCATTGATGAGATTCTGGAGAACTATAATTTCAAGTTTTCCGCTCTGCTGCGGGAATGCCTGAGGGCAGTGCAGGCCGTGGAGACAGGGGATATTTATGATTCCAGTGTGGATTATGAGGTGGTCTTTCAATATCATTTAAAACTGATCGATCCATTTATGGAGCTGGTGAAAAAGGAGATTGAAAAGTCCGGGGTGATCGAAGGGGAATTGTGGATCAACCGATTCAACTGCCGGAATTATTATCACGCCCTTCTTTTATACCGCAGTGGAAAGCAGAAAGCTCTTAAAAAACTTGTGCTGGGTCTGGGCGAAAGGGCCACGGAAAAAGCCAAATGTAAGGAACTGCTCCGGGAGGCGGCGAGAGGGATGAGAAATCCTCTTCAGGCATCTATGAGGGCAATGAACCGTTACTACGAGCCGATTCTGGTAGATCTTTGGGGCTCCTGTATCACGAGAGAGATATTGAATGAAGACGACGGCAGGTTTAAGATCGGCAGATACGCCTACCGAAATAGTTTTCTATTTGCCTTCGATAAACCGATCCCCTATGATGACAATAATTTTGAAGATCTCTCATTATTTGAGAACAGCAGCTGGCGGGTAGGATATATCAAAAGCGCCTTCCATAAGGATCTGCCTCAGCAGCTACAGCAGACCGATTCCCAGTGGCTGCTTCTGGATTTTTATGATCTCATCTGTGATGTGGTGGAATATCAGGGAGGGATCCTGACAGCGGACAGTGAGGTCCGGGGACTGAAATTTTACAAGCAGATCAAGGAAGAGTGCCGGATCACTTCGATCGACGCGGTGTTGAGTGATGAAGAGATCAAGAAGCGGTTCGGGGTATTTATCCAGTTTATCAAAGAGCGGTATGGAAAGAATATTATCTTCGTGAGAGCGGACGTAAAGACCAGATTTCTTGACTTCACGCGTTCCATGAAACCGATCCGGGGATACAAAAAGGAAACCTTGTTGAAGAAGAAAAAATTTCTGAATAAATGGCAGGATTACTTTCTGGAACACTTGGACTGCCATGTGATTGACAATGCCAGAAAGTATCATGCAGATGATCTGTGTGTTTCGGGGGCCTTTATGGTGCACTATGAGAAAGAATTTTATGAGAAGGGTTACCGGCAGATCAGGAAGATCATCTGCGGGGTGTAAGATTTGCAAAGCTGACAGAATTGTGATATACTCATAAGGTGATTTTAAACATGAATGCTGGGGAATGAGGAAATGCAGGATAGAAATAATAAAATCCGGGTGCTTCAGGTAAATAAACTATATTATCCGGTTACCGGGGGGATCGAGCGGGTGGTCCAGCAACTGGCGGAGGGACTTTGCGAAGATACGGATACCAAAGTGCTGGTGTGCCGCAAAAAAGGAAAGACCATCGTGGAACAAATCGCCGGAATAGAGGTTACAAGGGCTTCCAGTATGGGAATGC
The DNA here is from genome assembly GCA_947369165.1 of uncultured Lachnoclostridium sp. Taxonomy (GTDB): domain Bacteria; phylum Bacillota; class Clostridia; order Lachnospirales; family Lachnospiraceae; genus Eubacterium_F. The sequence continues at coordinate 8,880 of CANBKJ010000046.1, read as the reverse complement.
TTTCATCTCTTCCTTTGTCTGTATCGTTTTTATGGAAGTTCCGCAGAATGGCAAAGGACAGGGATATCATCCATATCCATATGCCTTTTCCGCTGGGGGACCTGGCCTGTTTTCTCTCTGGCTATAGAGGAAGAGTGATCCTGTGGTGGCACAGCGATATCGTCCGGCAGAAAAAGCTGATGAAACTGTACCGTCCTCTGATGGAATGGCTTCTGCGGCGGGCAGACTGTATCATTGCAGCGACCCAGGGGCATATTGATGGATCAAAATATCTGAAACCATATCAGGATAAATGCCGGATCATTCCCTTTGGCGTAGATTTAAAAATAGAAAAAGAAGCAGACCGCTGGTACATGGAAGGCGGACCGCATGAAAGATCAGAGGAAAGACTTGCTGTTGTGAAATATCTCTTTGTGGGACGACTGGTATATTATAAAGGCTGCCGCACCATGATCGAAGCATTTGTTCAGGCAGCAAAGATGAAAAAAAATATTCGGCTGGATATCGTGGGAACCGGTCCTTTGGAACCGGAGCTGAAAAAACAAACGGAAGAACGGAGACTTACGGATCAGATTTACTTCCATGCCGATGTGAGCGATGATGAACTGATACAATATTTTAAGGAATGTGATGTGTTTGTGCTTCCCTCCCTTCAAAGGAGTGAAGCCTTTGGACTGGTTCAGATTGAGGCGATGGCATTTGGAAAGCCAGTGATCAATACGAAGCTGCCAAGTGGTGTGCCCTATGTGAGCCTGCACGGAGAGACAGGATTGACGGTGGAACCAGGAAATGCAGCGGAACTGGCAGAAGCGATGCTGTATCTGGCGGAGCATCCGGCAGATCGGTGCCAGATGGGAGAACGGGCGAGAGCGCGTATGGATGAGCAGTTCCGGATGGACAAGATGTTAAAGCGGGTGCTGCAGCTTTATGAGGAATTTGTGGAAAGGAAGCTGGAAAGGTGAAGATTGCATTAGATGGTCAGCCTCTTCTGAATCAAAACAAAACAGGTATCGCATATTATGAGGATGGATTACTGAAACATTTATTGAAGGAGTACGCTCAGGATGAGTATGGTATTGATATTTTCACGAAGGGACGTAATCAGGAAAAACAAAAAATTATTTCCGATTATTCTGTAAAATTAAAAATTCAGGAGTGTAACTGGTTTTCTGGTAAATTATACCGGATGTTTACACTTTTGCTGCCGCTTCCATATCGCTGGTTTTTTCGTGAAGAGAGGGATATTACACATTTTTGTAACTATGTCATACCGTTTGGTGTGAGAGGCAAAAAGGTAGTGACAGTGCATGATCTGGCATTTCATGAGTATCCCGATACTATACGCTGGCGTACTATGCTTATGTTAAAAAGGAATCTGAGATGTTCATTAAAAAGGGCGGATGCGGTTGTGACAGATTCTGAGTTTACAAGGAAAGAAATATTGAGATATTATGATGTGCCGGCTGAGAAGTTGTATGTCGTTCCCTGTGGTGTGGATACAAAAATATTTTGCCGTGAAACAGATGCCGGAAAACTTGCTTGTGTTAAAAGAAAATACGGAATTAGTGGAGCCTATTTTTTATATTTGGGGACTTTGGAGCCGAGAAAAAATTTATCAGGTCTGATCCGCGCTTATAAAATTTTTAGAGAGAGAGTAAAAGACCAGAAAACAGAAATTCCTCAAATGGTTATTGCTGGTGGAAAAGGATGGATGTACGAGCAGATCTTTCAGACAGTCAAAGAGCTTTCACTGGAAGACAAAGTTATATTTACTGGATATGTGGACGAGGAAGAGAAACCCATTCTTATGGGAGGAGCTTTGGCATTTTGTTTTCCGTCCTTTTATGAAGGTTTTGGTATGCCGCCAATTGAGGCGATGGCATGTGGTACACCTGTGTTGACTTCTAATACTTCATCCCTGGCAGAGGTGACAGATGAGGCTGCACTGCAGGTAGATCCATATGATCTGGAGGAAATGGCAGAGTCTTTAGAGCGTCTTTATAATGATGGCGGACTTAGGAATGAATTGAGAGAAAAAGGATGGGAAAGAGCTGGAAAATATTCATGGCAGAATGCGGTGGAAGCGCTGCACCAAACCTATGAAAGTATAATGAATTTGAGGGAACAGTGATGAATGCTTTTAAAGAACTATACGAATACCGGACAATGATCAGTAGTTTGATCCGGAGGGATTTGCGAGGCAGATATAAGGGATCAGCACTTGGCTTTGCCTGGACTTTCTTAAATCCGCTATTGCAGCTTGGTGTATATACCATAGTATTTTCAATGATCATGCGTGCGGGGATCAAAGATTATTATCTTTTTCTATTTGTGGCATTGATTCCCTGGCTTTTTTTTAGTACCTCAGTATCGGCTGGGGCCAGTTGCGTGATGGTACAAAAAGAAATGGTTAAAAAAATTTATTTCCCAAGAGAGGTATTGCCGATTGCACATGTCACCAGTCAGCTGATTAATATGCTTTTTAGTTTTATCGTGGTTTTTGCGGTGTTGTGTATATCGGGTAAAGGGCTTAGCGCCTATGCACTTTTATATCTTCCTATTATAATCATAGCAGAGTATCTTCTGGCACTGAGCATTACAATGATCGTTTCAGCAGTGACTGTATATTTGCGGGATTTGGAACATGTTCTTGTGATTCTCACGATGGCATGGCAGTTTTTGACTCCGGTTATGTATTCTATAGATATGGTGCCGGATACAATGAGACCAGTATTTAATATAAATCCTATGACGCCGATCGTTGTTGCCTACCGGGATATTTTATATTATAAAAGGGCTCCAGAGATGGGGACTTTAGTACACGGATTTGTTTTTAGTATTATTTTGTTAGTGGTTGGATGGTACGTTTTTGGAAAATTGAAAAAACACTTTGCGGAGGAAATGTAATGAAACCGGAAAATGCAATTGAAGTAAAAAATGTGACCAAAAGTTTTAAAATATATATTGATAAAGGAAATACGCTGAAGGAAAAAGCCCTTTTTAAGCAGAGAAGGAGGTACGAAGAAAGAAATGTTTTAAATAATATAAGCTTTGAGGTTGAAAAAGGACAGGCGGTGGGACTTATCGGTCATAACGGCTGCGGGAAAAGTACCACATTAAAGCTGCTTACAAAGATTATGTATCCAGACAGCGGGAGCATTGTCATGAGAGGGCGGGTATCAAGTCTGATCGAACTTGGTGCGGGATTTCATGAAGATATGAGCGGCAGGGAAAATATTTACATTAATGCCTCTATTTTTGGACTGACTCGTGGTGAAATCAATAAAAGAATGGAAGATATCATTACTTTTTCTGAGTTGGAAGAGTTTATTGATAATCCAGTCCGGACGTATTCATCCGGTATGTATATGAGACTTGCCTTTTCGATTGCAATAAATGTCGATGCAGATATTTTATTGGTAGATGAGATTTTGACTGTGGGTGATTTCAATTTTCAGGCAAAGTGCTTTAACAGGCTTCGAGAAGTGAAAGCTTCCGGGACTACGATTGTTATCGTATCCCATTCTATGGAACAGATTGAACAGATCTGCGACCGTTCGATATGGATTCATGACGGAAAGATCCGCAGGGAGGGGAGACCGAGAGATGTACACCCGGAATATCTGGATTTTATGGGTGAAAAACGTCAGGAACTGGCCTGGAAAGAGGCAGAAAACAAGGAAGAAAATAGGGAAAGCCAAGAGGTAAAAGAGACAGATCATGAGAATGCTGAGGAAATACACGTTGCGAACCATGATAAACCTGAAGAAAACAAAAAGCGCTGGGGAAATGGGTATGCCAGAATAGAAAAGATTGTACTTTTGGATAAACAGGGCAAAGAGAAGTCGGTGTTTAAGACTGGAGATGCGGTTGTCATCCAAATTACTTATAAAGTGAACCGGAAAGTGGAAGATGCTGTTTTTGGTATTGGCATTTTTAGAAGTGATGGAATTCAGTGTTATGGTACAAATACCCGCATTGATAAGCAGAATAAGTTTGATCTGACAAAAGACGGTGTGGTGCAGATAAATGTACCTGCTATGAGTCTGATGGCAGGGGAATATCTGTTGGATGTGGCGATTGAAGCAGACATAGGAATAGCAGTTGATTATTATAAAGAAGCATATCGATTTGAGGTTTTCTCAGATATTAGTGATGTCGGAATAGCCAGAATAGAACATGATTGGAAGATTACTGATGATAGTACTCATTAAGGAGACAGATCTATGGATTTAGAAGATAGGATTAGGAAAAAAAGGGGCGAAGCTTTGGCAAAACAGTCTCTGGATGTAAAATGGTTTGATGATTCTGTAGACATATATACAATTTATTCAGCGATAGAACAAGAGGCAGAAAAGCTAAGTATTACGGAGGGAGAATACAAAACGGATACTACTGCAGATCGCATGGAAAGGCTGCGGAAGATAGATGAACGATTACAAAAGATCTGGCTTTATCGTGCTGTTATCAGAACGGGATTAAAAAAAATGTATAGAAAGTCTCTGCATAAGAAGTTTCAGAAAGAGAGAGAGAGGCGGGGGGCAGAGGATCAGCAGGGATTTCAGAGGGAGTTTGTCAGACGTTTCACGAAAGGATTCAGAATCCCGGTTATTGGCAGAATAGTTCGGGGAATGAATAATTTTCTTCATGTGAACCGTAATATAACCGGATTGATTGGATGGAATCAAGAACTTGAAAAACGTGTCAGAAACATTGAAAACAGGATGGATAATATAGAAAATGCCATGGGTAATATGGAAAACGCAGTAGGAAAAATGGAAAATGCCATGGAAAATGCCAGGGCAAATATAGAAAATGCCATGGCGGATATAAGCAAGGAGATCAGTAATATAGAAAACAGACTGGAGGAGAATCGTGTCTGGCAGATACCGGACCGGGTTGATATACTGGAAAAAAATCTACAGGGACATAATAATCTGCTGGGCAGACATGAAAACATTCTTTGTACAGAATTTAAAGAAGTTCAGGAGCTTCTTCAAATAGTGTCAGTAGAAATGAGCAACATGAAGGCGGAGTTTGCTGATGTGCACAAAGTGTCTGAGAAGAGTGTTTACGCAGGGAATGTGGAGAGTGATTCTTCCGCTGCTCCTGATGTTACATCGGATGAATATCAATCTATTGATTATTTTGACTTTGAAAACCACTTTCGGGGAAGCAGGGACTATGTAAAAAATTCCCAGAGAATCTATGTGCCTTATTTTGCAGATCGGAAGCATGTGGTAGATCTGGGGTGCGGACGTGGTGAGTTTATAGAACTTCTGATGGAGCATGAAATCGGTGTAAAAGGTGTGGATCTGTATGCACCGTATGCAGAGTATTGTAAGATGCTTCATCTTCCAGTGGTACACGGAGATGCCCTATGCTTTCTGGAACAACAGGATCGTGTGGATGGTATTTTTGTCGGTCAGGTGGTTGAACATATCAGTACGGGGGAAGTCATAAAACTTTGTAAACTAGCTTTTGAAAAGCTGGAAGATGGTTGCTATTTGATCATGGAAACACCGAATCCTACTTCACTGGCGATTTATACCCAGTCTTTTTATATGGATCCGTCACATAAACGACCGGTTCATCCAGGAACCCTGCAGTATATCGCCCAGAAGCAGGGCTTTTCAGATGTGCAGATATTATACACAGAAAACAGCCGTATGCCCTATGAGATTCCCAGGCTTTCAGATAAAGAAGAAGGCAGGGAACATGAATTTGACATTGCGATGCAGCATGTTTCTGAACTGTTATATGGCAGCCAGGATTATGCAGTGATCGCTAGAAAGTAAAGAGGGAAGAAGATCATGGACACAGCAGAGAGATGGAGAAATAAACGACCGGATGAAAGGATGTTAAAAGAACTGATCGAAAACCGGAGAATTAACATTCTTTGTGGAGGAAGGATAAAAACAGAACAGGACTGTTACTTTTTATTAGACATAGTGAAAATTTTCCGGCTGAATTATGAAGATAAGATCAAGTTAAGGATTATTAGCAGTCTGACGGAAGGGTTGGCGTCATATGAGGACTTATTGAAAAAAAAGATAAGAGCATATCAGCTGGGGGACTGTATTGAGTTTGTTAATAATCCTGTGGATGTTCATCTCATGTCCTATTATTTGGGAAGCGACATAATGTTATATGTGGGCGGATCCAAAGAAACGAATCATCTTGTCAGAGAAGCGCAGTTTTTCAGCCTTCCGGTTTTGACATGGGAGGAAGATGGGATTCAGGGCAGAATAGAGCAAGATCGTCTTGTTCTTGAGAAGAGACCAGAATTATTTGCTTCTGCTGTCCATGTATTAATGGAGAACCGCGGATACGCGGAATATTTATCGGAGTGGGGAAAAAGAACAATTAGTGAAGGTAATATAATATATATGAAAGGAGCAGGGGAATGAAAATTGCGATTGCCACGGTACAGGTTCCATTTGTCACAGGGGGAGCAGAAATACTTACCGGGATGCTGAAAGAAGAATTGCTGAAAAGGGGGCATCAGGCAGACATTGTCACAATTCCGTTTAAATGGTACCCCAATGAATCCCTGCTAAACTCTATGATGATGGGAAGGATGATCGATTTATCTGAAGTAGGCGGTGAAAAAATCGACCGGGTGATCGCCATGAAATTTCCTGCTATATATGTAAAGCATGATCATAAGGTACTATGGCTGATGCACCAGCACCGTCAGGCATATGATCTCTGGGGGACGGAATATGGAGATCTGCATATGACGCCGGATGCGAAAAAGGTCAGAGATTTTATTTATGAGTGTGATAAAAAGTATATTTCGGAAGCAGAAAATGTTTTTACCATAGCGGAAAATACATCAAAACGATTGAAAAAATACTGTGGTATCGATTCAGTGACATTATATCATCCCCCGCTTAATTATGAAAAGCTGCATTGTGAGGATTATAAGGATTTTGTTTTTTATCCAAGCAGGATTAATCCGATTAAAAGGCAGCGGCTTTTGGTGGAAGCTGCAAAGTATGTCAGGACGGATGTGAAGATCGTGCTGGCGGGTTCTGGCAGTGAGACGGAAATGGATCATCTAGAAAATATGATCAAGAAGAATCATTTACAGGAACGGGTTAAGCTGGCTGGATTTATTTCAGAAAAGGAAAAGTTAGAGTACTATGCCAACTGCCTGGGGGTTTATTTTGGTGCATATGATGAAGATTATGGTTATATTACACTGGAGGCATTTTTTGCAGAGAAACCGGTAATTGTGCATCCTGATGCGGGGGGGCCGCTTGAGTTTGTAGAAGATGGTATAAGTGGTTTTGTCGTGGAGGCAGAAGCAAAAAAAATTGCACAGAAATTGGACTATCTGTATGAAAACAGGGATAAGGCTGCGGATATGGGAAGATCAGGAAGGAAATCCCTGTATGACAAACATATGGATTGGGACTATGTGATTGACAAATTACTACAGTAAGGAGACAAAACATGAAGAAGCCATCATTATTGTATGCAAGTCCGTTTGCGCCCATGAAAAGCGGAATTTCCGACTATTCTGAGATTTTAGTTTATGCGTTGAAAAATGAATTTGAAATTACGTTGCTGATTGATGATTATAAACTAGAAAATAAAAATTTGTACCAGGATTTTGATGTAGTTGTTTATGGGAAAGATAATGTACCTTTTGAAGCGTATGATTATATTGTATATAACATAGGAAATAATCAGGATTTTCATTGCTATATATATGAGCTGTGTCTTGAGCATCCTGGAATGGTGATACTACATGATTTTGTAATATACTGCCTGATATATGGGTATTATGAAAAGATGGACAGGGTATATTCTAAAATTTATGAGATCGGAGGAAGTGAGGCTCTGTTAAAAGTGAAATATGCAGTGAGAGAAGCAGGGAGAGATCTTCTGAAATATTGGGAAATTGTTTCTGAACTGCCTCTTAATAGAGAACTGGCGGAGTCTGGAAATAAAATAATGGTTCATTCCCAATATGCGCTTGATCAGTTGAGCAGATATAATGTCTGTGCGCGGCAGATCAATATGATACAGCAGGTATCAGAGGAGTTCAGGGAGATAGAAAAGCAAGTATTACTTGAGAGATATTCTATTCCAGAGGATGCTTTTTTGATTTGCTCATTCGGAGGGATTGGACAGACGAAGTTAAATCATATTGTGTGTGAAGTGATTTCTGATATCAAGGATAGTCTGGATAAGCCGATATGTTATGTGATGGTCGGAGATGGGGATTACGTGGATGAATTTATCGATTATCGCTACATCTTTAAGACAGGATATGTGAATATGGATGAGTTTGATAGCCTTATCCTGCATTCGGATCTAATTCTCAATCTGAGATATCCGTCGATGGGGGAAACCTCCGCAGCCCTTCTGAAAATACTGCAGATGGGGAAAGCATGTATTATCAATGAGGGAGGATGGTTTTCTGAGATTCCGGATGAATGTGTGATCAAGGTATCCAGAGAGGATATGAAAAATGATCTAAAGAATGCTATCCTGTATTATCTGAGAGAACAGGAGAAAAGAGAGTCTGTGGGAGATTCTGCAAAGAAATATATTGAAAAGGAGTATAATACAGCTGCGATCGTACAAAATATTACACAGTTTTTAAGAGAGTGAAAGGTCTGGTAAGAGAGCAGGGAAAGAGAAAGGAGTAACAGCGATGAATTCATCAAATGAAAAGAGGATACAAAGAATTGGAATAATAATTTTTCTGCTTATTCCAATATTGATGTATGCAAAATATTATTTGAATAATGAAATACCTGGAAATGTAGATCTGGTTCAATACTTTTCAGCGAGAAAACATTTTGTGCAATGCTTATTGAATGGAGAACTTCCACAATGGACTGGGTATTGGGCACATGGCTT
>CANBKJ010000045.1 GCA_947369165.1 uncultured Lachnoclostridium sp. | reverse complement strand
ATATAGGAGCAACCGCCCAAAGGGGTTGACCAATTAGTTTAGATAGCAAAGCCACCCATCTCCGTCAAGTTCAGGGTGGCTTTACTATGTACTACTACTTACAAAACGAAAATACGAATGTAAGTAATGCCAAAAGGAATAGACCAAATGTCATTAAATCCTTAAAATCAAAATGATTTTTCATAGACATCACCCCCATTCTTTGCAGAATGAGGTCAACACACCCTGTAACACGATTACTCCATATTGATATTTTAGCACATTAGATAAAACATTACAGCTTAAACTTATCTGTAATATTTTCTTAATCAAACCAGCGTGTCTGGATCTCCTCACCCCTCTCTGAAAAACTCCACCACAGCTTTCGCCGACCGCTCGTTCATCCCCGGCACTTCCTTTAATTCTTCCACCGTGGCTTTCTTGATGTCGTCCAGGGATTCATAGTACTTCATCAATGCTTTCCGTCTCGCGGTACCAATGGTGGGAATGTCATCCAGGATGGAATGCACCTGTGCCTTTCCCCGGATCTGCCGGTGGTACTCGATGGCAAAACGGTGGGTTTCGTCCTGGATCCTGGTGATAAGCCGGAAGCCCTGGCCGTGGATATCGATGGGTATCTCTTCGTTTCTGAAAAATAACCCTCTTGTCCTGTGATGGTCGTCTTTGACCATGCCGCATACCGGAATATCAATCTTCAACTCCTGGAGAACCCTCTCCGCCACATTGACCTGTCCTTTTCCCCCATCCATAAAAATCACGTCCGGAAACAACCGGAAGGAATCCATCTCCGCCAGCTCCTGTCTCTGGCCATGGGTAAAACGCCTCGTCAGAAGCTCTTCCATAGAATGATAATCATCGGGGCCTGTCACCGTCCGTATACGGAACTTCCGGTAATCGTTTTTCTTGGCCCGCCCTTTCTCAAATACCACCATGGAACCCACCGTTTCAAAGCCATTGATATTAGAGATATCATAAGATTCTACCCGGTTCAGCCCCTGAAGCCCCAGGAGCCTCTCGATCTCTTCCATGGCCCCCAGTGTTTTTTCTCTCTCCTGCTTAAGTTTCTCGGCATCCTGGGCAAGAACCATATGGGCATTGCGCTTTGCCAGATCCAGCAGCCGCACCTTTTCTCCCCGCTTCGGATGTCTGAAAAATACTTTATGCCCCCGTTTTTTCGCCAGCCACTCCAGGATCGCGCCGCTGTCCTCCGGCTCGCACTCGGTCCAGAGTTCCCGCGGCACATAGGGTGTCCCCGCGTACATCTGCTTGATGAAAGCGCTTAAAATGTGCCCCTCCTCCTCTTCCAGCACTCCCGACAGATAATAGTGTTCCCTGCCGATCAGCTTTCCGCCACGGATAAAGAATACCTGCACCACCGCCTCGTCCTCATTTCTGGCGATGGCGATGATATCCCTGTCCTCCTGGTCATCACTGGTGATCTTCTGGCGCTCCGTCACCTGCCTGACACTGTCGATGAGATCCCGGTAGACTGCTGCCTCCTCAAACTGCATATTCTGGGCCAGCTGTTCCATCTTCTGCTGCAGATCCTTCATAACTTCTTTCGTGTTTCCATTGAGGAACGAAAGGGCCTTCTGAAAGTTTTCCCTGTATTCTTCTCTGCCCACACTGCCCTGGCAGGGCGCCGGACACTGCCCCATCTGATGGTACAGGCAGGGTCTCTCCTTCCCTACATCCCGGGGCAGAACCTTCCGGCAGTTCCTCAGATGAAACAGTTTATTTAGAAGCTCGATGGTATCCCGGATCGCCGCTCCACTGGTAAAGGGTCCAAAATATTTAGCACCGTCCCGTTTCATCTGCCTGGCGAGGACAAACCGCGGAAAATCATCCTGAATCGTAGCTTTCAAAAAAGGATAGCCCTTGCCATCCTTCAGCATCGTGTTATATTTGGGATTGTGTTCTTTGATCAGGTTGCACTCCAGCACCAGGGCTTCTAACTCACTGTCCGTCACGATATATTCAAACCATGCGATCTGTTCGATCATTCTGGCGATCTTGGGGGACACGTTGCGGCTCTTCTGAAAATACTGCCTCACCCGGTTTTTCAGCACAACAGCTTTTCCCACATAAATAATATGATCCTCTTTGTCATGCATCAGATATACTCCCGGCTTATCCGGAAGCTTTTTCAACTCCGCCTCTAAGTCAAACACCCTGCCGCCTCCTCTAAAAATATTTCCTGATTACATCCACCAGCCCATCCTCATCACAGTGGGGCGCGATATAGTCCGCCTTGGCCCTCACTTCCTCACTGGCATTTGCCATCGCCACGCCGACGCCGGCGTATTCTATCATGGATATGTCATTGAAACCGTCGCCACAGCAGATCATCTGCTTTCTCGAATAACCCAGCCGGTCCAGCAGCCTGGAGAGTCCATAAGCCTTATCTATGCCCAGAGGCATCATTTCCACATAAAAATCCTCGGACCGGTACACACTCAGCCGTCCCTCAAAAGCCGCTGCCGCTCTTGGTTCAACGCCCGCCATATATTCCGGATCCCCCGTCAGCAGACACTTATTCACTGGATAAACAACCTCTTTTCCAAAATCCTCCACCACATGAATATCGATACCACAGCCCTTCGCATCGATCTGTATATACTGGTCAGCGTCATTTTCTGCGATAATGTCATTTCCATGATAGGTCATGATCCCGGTCTTTTCCTTCTTGGAGAATTCATAGATCTCCTGCACAATTCCCTCAGGAAGATTGATATTGTAAATGATCTCTCCGGTCTGGCAGTTACTGATACATCCCCCATTATAGGAAACGATATAGCCGCCGAATTCATCCAGCCGGATTATCCGGGCTGTGGGAAGAATCCCCGCCGTACATCTGCCGGAGGCAATCGCCACCTTCACCCCGGACTGCTGCAAGTCCACGATAGCATCGATGGTCTTCTTTGAGATCGTCTTATCCGTCCGCATCAATGTTCCGTCTACATCCAGTACCAATACTTCATACGCCATCTGTGTTCTCCTCAATCTCCAGTTTATCCTTGTCATCGTCCTTTTTCAGAACAGTTCCCGTCTCCTCCTCGTAGATTCTGACAAACTCTTTTCCGGTGATGGTCTCCCGCTCCACCAGATGTGCCGCCAGCTTATGAAGGACTTCTTTGTTTTCATCGATCATCTTGTAGGCCTTTTCATAGCATTCTTTCAAAAACGCCATAACCTCCTGATCCACTTCACTCTCCGTCCGGTCGCCGCAGTTCATGACAGTCCGCCCGTCCAGATAGCGGTTCTGAATGGACTCCAGCCCGATCATGCCGAATTTATCACTCATACCGTACTGGGTGATCATGGCTCTGGCAATGGATGTGGCCTGCTCGATATCATTGGAAGCGCCGGTGGTCACGTCGCCAAATATGATTTCTTCGGCAGCCCGTCCGCCATAGAGCGTCACGATCTTAGAAATCAGCTCTTCTTTTTTCCGCAGATATTTTTCTTCCTCCGGCACCTGCATCACATACCCCAGTGCTCCCATTGTACGGGGCACGATGGTGATCTTCTGCACCGGTTCCGCATTTTTCAACAAGGTGGTGATCAAGGCATGCCCCACCTCGTGGTACGCCACAATCTTCTTCTCTTCTTCACCCAGAATCCGGTCCTTTTTCTCTTTTCCGGCAAAGACAACCTCAACCGCTTCAAAAAGATCCTTCTGGCTGACAACCTTTCTGCCATCTTTGACCGCCATGATCGCCGCCTCGTTGACCATATTGGCAAGGTCTGCCCCCACCGCACCGGAAGTCGCAAGAGCGATCTCCTCCAGATCCACGGTATCATCCATCAGCACATCATGGGAATGTACCTTGAGCACATCGATCCTTCCTTTCAGATCCGGTTTTTCAACAATAATCCTCCGGTCAAAACGCCCCGGACGCAGCAATGCCTTATCCAGCACCTCCGGCCGGTTGGTAGCTCCCAGAATAACGATACCCTTGGAGGAATCAAATCCGTCCATTTCCGAGAGCAGCTGGTTCAGCGTCTGCTCCCGCTCGTCATTGCCGCCGCCATACTGGGTATCCCTGCTCTTTCCGATGGCATCGATCTCATCGATAAATATGATACAGGGCGCCATGGACTGTGCCTGCTTAAAAAGGTCCCGGACACGGGAAGCACCCACTCCCACAAACATCTCTACAAAATCAGAACCAGACAGGGAAAAGAAAGGCACGCTGGCCTCTCCGGCAAGCGCCTTTGCCAGCAGGGTCTTACCGGTACCCGGAGGTCCTACCAGCAGCGCTCCTTTCGGAAGTCTCGCCCCGATCTTCCGGTATTTATCCGGGTTCTTCAGGAAATCCACCAGCTCCGTCAGAGACTCCTTCGCCTCTTCTTCGCCCGCCACATCCTTAAAGGTAACCCCGGTTTCTTTTTCCACATACATCTTCGCCGTAGACTTGCCCACTCCCATCAGGCCGCCGCCCCCGCCGCTTCTCGCCATAAAGCGCATAAGAAGCCAGAGAACCACCCACATCCCCACAAAGGGAAGGATATACGCCAGGAAAAACTCCAGCACACCGGAGCTGGTATCCTCAATCTTCGCAGAAAACTCCACGTTATATTTGTTGAGCATGTCCTGAACCAGAGCCGTATCATTGACATAACCGGTATAATAAGTGACTTTAAACATCGCCACCCGCTCTTCCGTCTTGGGCTCTATATGAATCACATTGGAGCCAAAGGTTACTTTTTCTACCTTTCCCTCCTTGAGCATCTCGATAAATTTGGTATAGGAAATTTCCTTTTTTGTATTTCGTTGAATCTCAGAATTTAAAAACAAGATCAGTCCAAAGGCAAAAAATGCCGCTGCAATGCAAATGATAATATTTGTTTTATTTTTTTTCGGATTGCCAGGCTGCTTGCGATTACCGTTATTTTCCATTTAACCCTTTCCTTTCCTAGTAGTTGCATACTCTATTTAGTATAATGGATTTCCTTTCATAAATCAATGCTATAGATGTGAAGAATTCGTGAAAAAAAATTTTTGCCTATTGAAACAACACTGCAAAAATAGTATAATATATAAGTATTTTTACCCAACCGATCATGATTTATATACACATAGATGCCGCTTCCCACAGGCAGGGCGGCAAGAAGGAGGAAAAATGGCTGTCAAATATGTATTTGTAACAGGAGGAGTTGTTTCTGGTCTTGGAAAGGGGATCACCGCGGCGTCCCTGGGGCGTCTGCTGAAAATGCGGGGCTACCGTGTGACGATGCAGAAATTTGATCCCTACATCAACATTGATCCAGGTACCATGAACCCGATCCAGCACGGTGAGGTATTTGTCACTGACGACGGGGCAGAGACCGATCTTGACCTGGGACACTATGAACGTTTTATCGACGAGAGCCTGACCAAACAGAGCAACGTGACCACCGGAAAAGTTTACTGGTCGGTGCTGTCCAAGGAACGCCGCGGAGATTACGGCGGTGGTACAGTACAGGTCATCCCTCACATTACAAATGAATTGAAGAGCCGTTTTTACCGGAATGACGGATGTGACGAGACACAGATCGCGATCATCGAGGTGGGCGGTACCGTGGGAGATATCGAGAGCCAGCCATTTTTGGAAGCCATCCGTCAGTTCCAGCTGGATGTGGGACATGACAATGCAATCCTGATTCATGTCACACTGATCCCTTATCTGAGAGCCTCTGATGAATTGAAAACAAAACCGACCCAGAGCAGTGTAAAGGAATTACAGGGTATGGGAATCCAGCCAAACATCATCGTTTGCCGCACGGAGATTCCGTTAGAAAAATCAATTAAAGACAAAATATCTTTATTCTGTAATGTACCAAGTGACCAGGTCATTCAGAATCTGGATGTTGACACGTTATATGAAGTTCCCCTCGCCATGGAAGAAGAACATCTCGCAGATATTGCCTGCAAGTGTCTCAAACTGGAATGCCCGAAACCAGACCTGGCCGAGTGGGAGAATATGGTCTATTCCATCAAAAATCTTTCAAAAGAAGTTACTGTAGCACTGGTGGGAAAATACACCGCCCTTCACGACGCCTATATCAGCGTGGTAGAATCGCTGAAACACGGGGGCTTTGCCCACAACGCCCAGGTGAATATCAAATGGATTAATTCCGAAGAGGTAACACAGGAAAATGTAGAAGAGCTGTTGAGTGATGTCAGCGGCGTCCTTGTTCCTGGCGGATTTGGGGACCGCGGCATCGACGGAAAAATCTTTGCCATTCAGTATGCCCGCGAACATAACATACCATTCCTGGGACTTTGTCTCGGCATGCAGCTGGCCATTGTAGAGTTTGCAAGAAATGTCATCGGCTGGGGCGATGCCCACAGCGCAGAACTGGCACCTTCCACCACCCATCCGGTGATCCATCTTATGCCGGAGCAGGATGGAATCGAAGACATCGGCGGCACGCTGCGTCTCGGCTCCTATCCCTGCAGCCTGGATAAATCCAGCAAAGCGTACCAGTTGTACGGAACCGATACCATTCAGGAACGGCACCGCCACCGCTATGAAGTAAATAATTATTACAGGGACGATCTGGCTCGAAACGGCATGAAGTTCTCTGGTCTCTCTCCAGACGGACGCATCGTAGAGATGCTGGAACTGCCAGAGCACCCCTGGTTTATCGCCACCCAGGCGCATCCTGAATTCAAGAGCCGTCCAAACCGCCCACATCCGCTGTTCAAAGGTTTCGTAGGAGCAGCACTGGCGTTGGATGAAAAGAAACAATAAACTATACGTCGAATGAAATGACCGCTTTTGACTGTGTTGAAACACCAAAAGCGGTCATTTCCTAAAATAGAATCTTATATCTTCTGCAATAATTCATCTCTTATCTTATTTACTATCATGCGTTCCTCATGGGAAAGCATATCTGCCCTCCTGTTCCTACAATAACTGACTTCCCGTTCTTCCAATACTGCTGCCACATATTCTTCTGCCCATATAGCTTTATAGCCCTGTGCAGACAACAGCAGAACAAGATTATCTTTTACAGACAGATCATCTATATATAGTCTTTGAGGGGGGCAGCTCTCAAGATATTCTGCGGCTTTTTGTGCATATTTACGGTTGACAAACTTCAGGCACAATACTCCCAGACCGCACACCGTACACTGAATCCCCAGAACGATCAAAGGCATAAAAAATTCCATCTTCCAAAAGCCATCCAGTTCATTTGGCAGAAACCATGCCACAAAAGAAAAAAGAAATACCTGTGGAATGAATAAAAAGGCGGTTGCAAAAATCTTACTACAGTAATTACGAATTTTCTTCTTTTTCTCACTTCCTGTCAGATGTCCATTGATATATGTCAGGTAGGCAAAATCCTTTTCATTTGCCCGCAGCACGCAGGTAAGCCACGCTGTCAGGTAGATCACACAAAATAATGAAGATAATACACATGTAACGATACTTTTATATCTGTCATTTCCATAAATCGGATTATTCTGTGTAAGAATGTCTTTGACCTTATAGATCGTCCCATGATCATTACATTTTTCCATCACTTCTTTCATTTCAGCCTCATCTGCCTGAAAGAAGATTCCAGAAGACCGTTGATACCAGCTTGAATCCTTCAGTTCAAACCCGGGATGCAAAAAAACCTGGCTGACCAGCGTTGGATCCAGTCTTCCGTCGCGCGCTTCCGAGAACATAGACTCAGAAATACGGTGGCTAAACGCCGGACTATCGGGAGTCTGGCTGAATAATATCTTATCCTGTCTCATAACTCCTGCCACTGTACATTCTATCGTTTTTACCGGTTTGGGTTTTCCATAAAATGAATCTGTGTTCCATATCCTCACCTGCATGGTACTGCCAACAGGATGCTCTCTTTCCATATCCGGGGAAATGATAACTTGATTAGGATCTGCCTTTGAAAAACCATCTCCTTTTTTTAACTGGTAATCATACATCTCCCAGGCTTCTTCCGAACAATAATAAACATCATATCCATCAAAAGAATGAATCCACTTTGTGTCCAGAGTTTTGAAATCATATTCTATGTAAGTCAGCCCCGGATCTTCTTCCATGGAAGAGATATTGCTGAGATAATAATACCAGCCATCACCCATCCTCTCAAGAGGATGCCATTTATTCGCATTTGCCTGATAAAACAGCATACCATAGAAGGCATACATGCCCGTCAGAGAAAGAAGAATGACAAAACCTATCATTGCAAGCTTTTTCTTATTGTAAATATACCTACACGTCAACCGAAATTTCATACAATTTTCCTTCTTTTAATTGATAGATCCGATCTGACCGTCTGGCAATTTCCATGTTGTGGGTTATCATGATCAGTGTGCGATGATATTTTTCAACTCCCGAAAGCAGCAGATCGATCACTGCATTCCCTGTCTTTTCATCCAGATTTCCCGTCGGCTCATCGGCGAGGATCACGTTGGGCTGGTTTACTAATGCCCTTGCAATCGCCACCCTCTGCTGCTGTCCCCCAGACAATTCATTGGGAAATGCACTTCGTTTTTCCAGAATCCCCAGATCCTTCATTAATTCCTCAACATACTCATGGTCTATTCTGCATTTGTCAAGAAGCAGGGGATAGACAATATTCTCATACACCGTAAGTACCGGAATCAGATGAAACATCTGAAATATATATCCCACATGCCTGCGTCTGTACTGGGCGAGTTTAGTCTCTGACAGATTGGAAATATTTTCACCATTTACAATCACTTCACCTTCATCAAAATCATCCAGCCCTCCTACAATATTCATAATGGTAGTTTTACCTGCGCCACTGGGGCCATAGATCGTCACGAATTCTCCAGATTCCACCTCCAGATTAACCCCTTTCAGGACCTCCTGCTTTTTAAGACCTGTTACATATGATTTTGAAACATTTTCTAAAATAACTTCTTTCATGCGAATCACCTTATTCTTTATTTTGAATCATTGCTACGATACTGGTATTCATGTTTTTGTGGACTGTCATGTAGCTTTTCCCTACTATGAGTAACATCAGCATTACAACCGAAACAATGTACGCCGGGATACTGATCACCACATTCTGAAAGATCTGGGTAGTAAAATAACAATTTAAAAGAAGGGATAAAATCAACGCAATTACTACTGCATAGAAGCCTAAGCTGATACTCTCCAGGCAGATCAGTTTTTCATATAATCTGCGGTTCATTCCAAGGGCCCTCATAATTCCGTATTCACTTCTTCTGTTTATCATATTAAATTCTACCATATTTTCTACCATAGAAAATACAAATACAAAGAAGGCGATACATATATAAGCTGCCAGAAAAATGATGGCCAGTAACTGCTTTTCATCGGAACTCTCTGCATTCAGCGGGACGATCAATGCGTTTTCAAGATTTTCTTTTACGAATTCCTCAAAATGTGCGTTGTCAAACCGGCTGTTGGCCTCCAGAGACATGCTGGAATACTGCCCTGTGCCAATTCCCATCTTTTCAGCCATTTTCTCATTCAGGATAAATTTAATCGTATCATCGTTTTCTGTCAGTTCGCCTAACAGACTCTGCTTTCCCACGCACTTCTGAGTCACCGGCATCTGTATTTTCTCTTCATGGTTTACCTGTGCCAGAGTGACTGAAGGCTCCAGATCAAATTCATCGCTGCTATATGCCACGGATACAGGTTTGTTTTCATAGTCCAGGTTCTTTAGCTCAGGATTGTATTCCAGAAACTTTTTCCATAAAGAATCGCTGTACACCACAAGAAGACTGTCCCTCTCTGTCTGTATTTTAATTTCCCTGGCTATAAATTGGGAATAGATCTCTTCCACACCATCTAACTCTTTGAATTTCCCGACATCCTGATCACGGAAATAAGCCTCTGTCCCATAGTCGAAGATTAATTCATACCGGCAAAAATCCTGTCTTCCCTTCTGGGGAGTAAAGTCGACGGCACAAAAAGTATTTGCTATGATCAGCAGCAGGGTGAGCGTAACGCTGATCACCGCTATGACCGTAAAACTCTGGGAGCGGTTACGCCATATATTTCTCCCCGCCAGATACCGCACTATATTTTTTTGTTTTGTCTGCTTACTTTCATGGGAAGGTTTTCTGAGCTTCGAGTTCTCCTCGAAATTCATCGCCTGGACAGGTGAGATCTTTGCTGCCCCCAGCCATACCTTTAAGGTTGCCATCAGGATCGGCAGAAGGGCAGCCAGGTACACTTCTGCATAGGTAAACCACATCTGTCTAAGTTGAACAGGGTAATCCACCTTCATCAGCGCATTTAATACCTTATGTGCGACAAACCGGTTCAGCACATTCCCTCCCAGGATTCCAAGCAGAATACCCGCATGGGAGATCAGCATGCTCTCTCCAAAAATATTTCCTGCCAGCGTCTTTTTGTCGCCGCCCAGACATCTCATAATCCCAAGGTATCTGATTTTCTGAAATACATTGATATGAAAAACCCCGTAGATGTATATCATCATCCCTGCCGCTATGATGACCGTCAGGAGCTTAAGGGTTTGCGACACGGAGGTAAAGGTTCCCTCTTCTTCATAAAGGGCGCTTTTCTGTTCATTGAAAAGAACCCGGTTTTTGAAAAAATAGGTCTTTTCTTCCGACTTCTCTGGATAAAGGACCTCCCGTATCTCATATAAAAAATCTGCGATTTTATCTGACTCATATTCTTCCTTATGAATCGTAACTGCCGCCGCATTACTGTCCGAGATTTCAGAAAGCCCCCACTGTTTCCTCAGCTGGTCTGCCGTCAGAAGGCTGGTAAAGATCATATCTCCTTCGTCCTTTATATTGGAGAACACACCACTTACGGTAAATGCTTCTCTATGATTTTTGTTCTTTTCATCGCAGATGCTTAATTCCACCCTGTTTCCCGGCTTATAATAATCCGGCTGTGACTCCATCAGGCTTTGGGAAATAATAATCTCTCCTGTCTCTTCCGGTTTCCTTCCGGCAATCATTTCACAATCCTTAAAATATTCCAGATCCCCCTCCAATCCAAGTATCCGGCCTGCTTTCGCTTTTTGTTCCAGATCCACATCGCCCACCCAGATCGTATACATCTGTGCTGCCACCTGCCTGTCAGCAATTTGATGTATCTTTTCAATCTCAGGTAAGGTAATCCGGGTGATACTTACGTCACGATGCAGACCGTTTAAAGCCAGATCATGAAACTCTTTCAGAAGTACGTCCCCCATCTGCATCAGGGAAAACATAAGCATTACCGAAAATGCGATGCACAAAATCGTCTTACTGGTTCTTTTCTTATTTCGCAGTAGATATCTTACTATGATCTTCAAATGTTGTCACTCCTTTTAATCTCATCATCACATCTTTTTCAACACCTCTATAACGTACTGGTAATCTTCTTTGTCCGGCTCTCCCGGCGCAAAACAGATCTCTTCTAAGAGTCTCACCACCCGGTCTGTATCTGGCGGAAGTGATTTTTTCTTCTTTCCCGCATCACATTTTTCCATCAGATATTGAACCTGTTCCGAAGGCACCGAGAGCTTTCTAAATTCCTTATCCCGCCGGCTTTTTTTCCGACAGACTTCCCCATAATACCAAAGCATGTTTCCTCTCAGATCCTGTGTGTGCCATCGGCTGAAACGGTAGATACGGATCACGGCAATTCTGGCAAATAACAGGAAAAGGGCCAATGCCATTACACCGATAGCTGCCAGACGGACACTGTCAGATTTCAGGAACCCAAGATTTAAGCCGGAAAAATCACCGTCAATACTTAAACTTGGAGAATTTTCCCAGAAGTTTCTCACGGAATTCAGCAGCCCACCATTCCCACCGATGCTTTCTTCGGATACCGTCGGCGTGGGATCCACGATCATCCACCCTTTCCCCTCCTGGTAGATCTCCACCCAGGCATGGGCGTTGGAATCTTTTACCTCCACCATCCGGGCATCCTCTTCTTTCAGAAGCCGGTGGCCCCGATACCATTTCTCTTCTGTGTCGATTTCTCCTGGATCAATTCTTTCAGAATTCATAATCTGTCCATAGCCAAAGGCATACCCCTCCACATACCTGGCTGGAATTCCCAGTCTCCGGAAAATTAATGTTGCCGCCGACGCAAAATGAGAACAAATCCCCTTTTTATTCTCCTCCAGAAAATAATTTACAAAGTCATCCCCTCCTGGCACCCTTCCGGGACTAAAGCTGTAAGAATATTCTTTACGAAAATGCTCCACCACCTTCTGAACCGCATCCGTATCTCCCTGCCCTATCCCCGCCTCCTGGATAAACCGGTCCACAGCCTCCTCGTTTCGGCCAGCAACTGATGTATACGCCGAAGTTCCCGAAACTGTCTCCATCCCCGGAACCAGAGAAGCCGCCTCCCGGATCTGCGCCTCATAATTGATATTGGGATAATAGGTAAATTCCTTTGTCTCATTGATGCTGCCCGGCAAAAATATTTGATCTTTGTTGCTGGTATATTCACTATAATCATCAAACTTTGTAAAATAGGGATAGTAGACAAAATTGGGATTGGCAGCCCGGTTGGTAATCTTCATAATCCCTTTCCCGTATTTTTTTGGCTGTCTCTTATATAGACCTGCCAGCTGCTTCGCCTCTTCTGCCATGCTCTCCACCTTAAAATAGGGAGAATTGCCAAACTCCGTCCCAGTCAGATCATAACCATCCAGCCAGCGGTCCCCGGTATACTCCACTCCGGTATAGGCTTTCAGATAGACTGGATTCGTATCATAAGGTACAAATTCTACGATCAGATGGGTTTCGTTCGAGGGCCGAAGGGCAGAGATATTTCCCAGGTAGCCGCCGCTCATGCCGCCGGACTGATAATAATTTGGAAAAAAGATGCGGAATCCGATCATCAAAAATCCGGATACCCCGTCCTCTGTCGCCGCCTTATAAGAATTGATCCCTTTCCTTTTTTCAAAATCATGTTCCGTGTAAAAACTGGTAAAGACACCCACCAGAAGCACACAGCACAGAACTGCCAAAAGGACGCCTCCATATACGTGATTATCCTGGGTATAGGCCAGTTCCGGCACCTTCCCCTTCTCTTCCTGTTCAAACCGCTTCCGGCTGCTGCCGTCACTAAAATGCCCGCTGTTTTTAAAGATCCAGATCCCCATGAGACCGCCGAGCATGCACAGGGTAAAGGGGAGATCCGGCTCCACCTCAAAATACAGCGGTATGCCATACATAGGTACCGCCAGGAATACCGCTAATTTCAGACTCATATAATTGGACACAAAAATATTTAACAACAGAACTTCAAAAATACCGATGAAGATAAGAGTGATCGTAACTGTGAGGTAGCGGTTATCGATGTTTTCCGCAAACTCGTTGCCGGTATTCAGATCAAAATACATCTCCCCCCTCTGCCTCACCATATTGACAATGGCCGCAAACCCACTGTTGACATAGGCTTTGAACAGATAGATCCCGATGACATAAATTACAAAAAACACAATATATCCAAAATCTTTATACAGTCCCCTGCGAAAGGCAAATAATCCGCTGAAATACAGGGCAAAAACCAGAAGAAGAATTCCCGGAATGAGATAGGTGCATTCTACATGAAAGGCAGACAGAAAGCCTCCCAGTGACCCAAAAACCACCATATACACTAAGATCCCCTTGGGAACACAGCTAAGCAGGGCATTCTGGCGTTCTGCGGCTAGAGGGCGCCCCACACGAACTCCCTCGGAGACCGTGATCTGCAGATCCATATTTTCCTTTTTCTTAAAAATCCCCATAGCTTCACCTCATCACATCGACGCCGACAGCATATATCCCTTTATCCTACTGCCCGGATCCCATCATTTTTTACAAGAATATATCCCTTCCCCGGATATCCCGACCGAAAATGTTCCTCCACATATCCGTTTCCTGCCTGATCATGAAACAGACGGGTCATCAGCTGTTTCCAATCCTCCTCAGTTTCCACTGTTTCCTGTCGGATCTCATGATATCTGCCGCTCCACCAGAACAGAGTCACCGGCACACGGTTCGAGAGACAGAAGGTTCCAAAGGAAAATAACCGCTCCACTGCCTCATCGGTCTTTTCCGCCTCCTCCTTATCAAGAGACAGCACAACCAGAAGTTTGCGGGAGGACATGTGAAGACGTTCCTTTACCATCAGAATATCTTTTTTAGCGGAGAGCTTCCAATGGATATTTTTCATGGCATCACCAGGAATGTACTCCCGGACCTGGCTCACGTCGGAAAAATCGCTGCCGGAAAGCCTGCTTTCCTCTACTTCATCCATACCTGCCTCATAATCATTGAGGACAAATTCTTCCTCCCTCCCCCCTGTGGGGAGGATATATACGCTTTCTGAAACCTTGGCTTTTACCGTCACACTGTGAAAACCCAGCAGATCGTATAAAACGATCTTCTCAGAGCAGACTTCCACATTCCCCACATAAGCGGAGGTCAGCGGATACTGTACCTCTACTGTCTTTCCCGGTCGCAGCGGCAGTGCAAGAACATTCTCCGCCAGAGCACCAAGAAAGCTGTTTCCTGTCCGCAGAAATACCTTTGCCGTCACCAGAGGAAACCAGCAGCGGTTCCTTAGCCGGATATGGATAAAGAATTCTGTATTTTTAGGGATTTCCTCTGCCGCCGCCTTTAATTCCAGTGATACATATTTTTTCACCAGATGAACAGAAAAGAAGGCATAGAAAAGAAGCAGGATCATTGCCACCGCGATCAAAAGATTCAGATACCCCCGGAAGAACCAGAGCATGACCCCGTTTGCCACAAACAAGAACAAATATTCCAGCATGTATCGTAAGCGTTTCACGGCTTCACCACCTTAACCCTGTCAAATACCTGCATCAGCACTTCAGTGACGGTCATACCCTCTGCCTTGGCTTTCGTCCCCAGCTTCACACGGTGGCCAAACACATCATAAAATACATCCCTGACGTCCTCCGGCACAACATAATCCCTGCCCCTCATAACCGCCATCGCCTTGGCCATGCGCAGCAGCGCAATGCTGGCACGGGGACTCGCCCCCAGCAGGACATACATATTTTCTCTGGTCTGCTCTGTAAGCCTGACCACATAATCATACATCTCGTCACTGACGTAGCAGGTTTCCGCGCACTCCTTCAATGCCTGCCACTCCGGCACCGTCATAATCTCCCGGAGATCCAGAAGAGGTTTGGAACCATCGTTCTTCAAAATATCTACGGCATCCTCGTGGGCCGGATACCCCATGGAAAGGCATACCATAAAGCGGTCAAGCTGGGACTCCGGAAGCATCTGGGTTCCTGACGAACCCACCGGATTTTCTGTGGCAATTACTGTAAAAGGAGCAGGAAGCGGATGCTCCACGCCATCTACCGTCACCTTTTCTTCCTCCATCGCCTCTAAGAGCGCAGACTGCGTCTTCGGGGAGGTACGGTTGATCTCATCAGCGAGAAACAGATTGGCAGACACCGCCCCTTCCCGGTACTCGAATTCTTTGGTCTGTGCATTGTACATGGAAAAACCCACGATATCACTGGGAAGTACATCCGGTGTAAACTGGACTCGACGGTAGGTCAGTGCCATGGCTTTAGCGATAGTCATCGCAAGGGTGGTCTTTCCCACACCGGGAATATCCTCCAGCAAAATGTGTCCTCCCGCCAGCATGGCACAGAGAACCTTGTCCACCACATCGGCTTTTCCCTTTACTACCTTATTGATCTCCCCCCGCAGCTGATCTAATTTATCTGACATCTATTTCCCCCATTTCCTGGTATTTTCTCTATTATAAATCCTGGAGTTCACTCAAAGTCAAGCACTCCTGATATTTTTCTTCAGCCAGTTCCGATGTGCGGATATTTAAAACACTCTCGGTCTCATGAACCGCATTATAATACCACATCGCCGCCTCAACGTAATCTTTTCTGGCAAAGAAATATTCCCCCAGCTCATAACACATCTCCGAGGAACCTTCTGACAAAAGATCCTTCAGGCACATTTTCAAAATGCCGTGGCTGTCTCCCCGGAGCCTGGCCGCCCTGGCCGCAACGCATGCCGCCTCCCGGATCTCATCCACGCTGCGGGAGGCATCTTCTACCGAAGCTGCAAAAAACGGCTCCGCCTCCAGAATGTCCGCATCTCCTCCTGATATGAAAAGCTCCATGGCATACATATGGTGCAGACGCTTTGACAATCGCATCCCTTTTTTAATCTGCTTTTGGAAAACCTGAAAATCCCTGCCGCTGTGAAGAGTTTCCGGCATATGCTGAATACAGATCTCACTGTCATATACCACCGGATCCAGGCGGACCATCTCGTGCACCGGCTCGATCCACACAAATTCCCGCTGTCTCTTATAAAGTTTCGGGCGGTATTCCTCATCAAAGTTATATGCCGTTCCCTGGGACAGCTGGTTGCAGTACTTCATCTGGACGATCTCGATCTCCGGCAGAAGCAGCTCTTTGAGTTCCCGGAATCTCTGCCGGTTTTCCTCGTCCAGAACCTCGTCGGCATCCGCCGCATAAATATAATCCCTGGTAGCTTTGGAAAAGGAAAAGTTTCTCGCTGCCGAAAAATCTTCCACCCATTCAAAATCATATATTTGATCGGTATACCTTGCCGCGATCTCCTTCGTCGCATCTGTGGATCCCGTGTCCACGATAATGATCTCATCCATCAGGTCAGCAATGCTGTCAAGACATCTTGCCAGTACCTTCTCCTCATTTTTTACGATCATGCAAAGACTAATCTCTATCATCTGCCTGCCCTCTTTTCTTTTTCTTCCCTGTCTAATGCCGCTGTGTCCGTCTTCCGACGGATCCGGCAAAAATCTGTCACCACGATCTGCAGTGTGCGAAATCCTCCGTAGTCATTTAACGACGGATAATATGCCAGCCCAAGATCCACCGCATTTTCCTTTCCGGCATAAAGTTTTTCCAGCTCCTCATCTCCCCACTCCTGACAGATCAGCTTCTCAAACCCGTCTATATCATCAAAGCAGATGGCGTCGATGGTTGTGCCCGATTCATTCGCCACCTTCATCGTCAGCACATTGGCATGCTTTCCCCTCCTTGCTGCCCGCAGGATCCGAAAATGCTGCTCGGCAAAGACCGGCTTCGGGTTGCCGCAGCCAAAAGGTTCCAGTGCCTCAAGATCCGCAATCAGCTTCTCCGAGACATGTCCTACGGGGAGGGGGACATCAATATCCAGCACCGGCAGAAAATCCTCTGTCTGCAACCCGGCATTTTCATTAAGCCTCCGTTCCAGCTCTGGCAGATCTTCCCGGCGCAGCGTCATCCCCGCAGCCATCCGGTGGCCGCCAAACCGTATCATGAGGTCGCTGCATGCCATCAATTTCTCAAACATATGATAGTTCTCGATGGATCGCCCGGATCCCTTCACAAGCTCCTCTCCCACGGAAGTGAACACGATGACCGGATGATGATATGTCTCCTTGATCCTTCCCGCCACGATGCCCACCAGGCTCTCGTGGCATTCCGGCAAATGCAGGATATAGATTGGCTGATCTATCTTCCCACTCTGTTCCAGAAGATCAAAGGCCTCTCTGGCCGCCTCCTCGGTCATCTGCTTTCTCGTCTCGTTGATCTCCTTTAATTCCTCCGCCAGCTCCAATGCCCTTCTGGTATCGGTTTCCTCTAAAAGGGCGAAAGCCTTCTCCACCGTATTGATTCGCCCCGCTGCATTGAAACAGGGGCCAAGGACAAAGCCGACATGGTATGCCTTGATGTCTCTGCCGGAAAGTCCCTGCACCTCTAAAAGTGCCCTCAGACCGACATTCTTCGTCTCCCCCAGCCGTCGGAGACCAGTCTTTACCAGAACCCGGTTCTCTCCCTGCAGCTCCATCACATCTGCCACCGTAGCGATCGCCGCATATTCCAGCAGTTCTTCTCTTTTTTCCAGAGCGATGCCCAGCTTTTCATACAGAGCACTGACCAGCTGAAATGCCACTCCGGCACCGCACAATCCCTTGAAGGGATAGGAACAGTCTTCCCGCTTGGGATCCACCACGGCATCCGCCTCCGGAAGCTCTTCCTGCACCTCATGATGATCCGTAACGATCACAGGAAGTCCCCGTTCTCTGGCATATCTGACCTCCTCCAGCGCCGCAATGCCGTTATCACAGGTGATAAGAAAGGCCGCCTTCTCTGCTGCCGCCTCATCCACAATGCGCCGGTTCAGCCCATACCCCTCCTCTACCCGGTCAGGGGTATAGATCCTGCTGTCGATGCCACAGGCTTCAAACCCTTTTTTCAGAATAATGGCAGAAAATATTCCGTCACAGTCAAAATCCGAGGCGATGGCTCCGCAGCCTTCCTTATGTTCTAAAATTATCTGGACCGCTTTATCCATATCGGCAAACAGCCAGGGCGAGTGCAGCTTTTCCAGACCGCCCTTTAGATATGTATCAATCTCTTCTTCCCCGCAGATTCCCCGGTTTACCATACACCGTGCTGTCACCGGTGACATCCCATACCGCTTTGCCATGCCACGAAAATCCCCCGGTTTTGTCTGCAGTATCCAGCGTTTTTTCATCCCTTCCTTTTCCTTTCTTCCGCCCATTGGTTATTTTAAATCCGTCAGAATTTATGAACTTATTTTATCATAATTTCTGTGCATGGTTTCTGCACATACTAAGTTGCGAAGCAACTTGCCAATAAGTTCGTTAGAACTTATTTTATCATATACCGAAGAAAAAAACAAAAAGATCCGTCTGGAATGACGAATCTTTTTTTGGCACATTTGCCCATATCTATATTAATATCCCTTTTTCCACCCGCTCCACTGGTACGACCACGCACTTTTCATCTGTGCTACAACTTGCTGGGGATCCCATTTCTTCCTGCTGTTTACCTGGCTGTTGGGATCGCACAGGGTAACCTTTCCCTCTTTGGTAATACCTGTCAGTACGATAAAGTGCCCTTTATATGTGAAATCACCGGGCTTCATACTACAGATAACAGGATTTCCCCTGTTCAGCCTGCTGCGGATCATCTCCCACTGCAGCGGAAGACGCTCCACATTGAGACCGAGTTCTTCTGCCCCTCTTCCCATAAGCTCCCAGCTGGTGCCAACTCCATCCACCCAGTAACCATTTATTTCACTGTAGGAAGCCAGCCACGCCGGATCGTATTTGGTATCTCCAGTAAGTCCCATGATCACCATGGAGAGGCAGACCGGCCCACACCCGCTGATTCCCACAATACTGTTCCCATAAGGAATATAACCCCAGCGTTTGTCCCATTGTATGAATAATGGAATCTCCCCCCGAACCACCTCTTCTGTGATTTTGATCTCTTTATTCTTCCACTCTTTCCGCTCCGGGTAGCCCAGCACAAAATCTATCGTCTCCGGATACTGGATTAGTGTCTCGATTAATTTATCTGGATAAGCGTTCCGGTTCTTCGCGATCTCATACACTCTTTCATCCTTCTGATAGCGCTGAAGAAGTTCTTTCCGATAGGGATCGTTCCGAAGCAGCTGGCGAATATCGTTGTCTTTGCTTTTCTGCACAGGTTTTTCAGCTTTTGTCAAAGTCTCCCCTGTATGCTCCTTCGTCTCCCTACTTTCCTCTTCTCTTCCCTCCTGCGCCCTGGCCGCTCCGCTCTCATATTCCGCCCGGTTTGTGCAGGCCGCGATTCCCATGACAACCAGCACCAGAAGAATAAACAGGATCCGTCCCCAGCGTATGCGATTACGCCTCCTGCCATATATATTTTTTGATCTCTTTCTTCCCATCCTGACCACTCCTGTCCTTTGTTGATATAGACAGGATAACCCGGCGTTGTATCATAATTGTTTCATTCAAAGCTACTAAATAATATTTAATAACTTTTTGTTGCAGAAGAATCGGTTCCCAAAGAATTTCCATTGTTACTTTCACCTATCCCCAGACTTCCCATGTAGCCTAAATATTCATAGGCAAAGATCCCCGTGACAAAATCATACACCCCTGATATATCCTGCTGAGAAAAATATATGGAATCTATAAGACCATCCATTCCCAGGTAATTACAATATCCCTTCTGCATTCTCTTAATGGGAAGTTCCGTGTCCTTACTGTACAGGCTAAAATAAACTACTTTCCCGCTCTCTTCCTCGATGGCCGCCTGCAGCGTCATGCTGCCGTCTTTACCAATCATGTCCATCTTCCAGATATACATATATTCTTCTGGATTATTTGTATTGATCACAAAATTCCGCTCCAGGATCAGACTATCATAATGAGGATGAAACTTTTTGGGCAGAGCTTTTACTTTTTTCAGCGTTGAGATCTCCTGCCGCAGCACCTCCTCCAGATCATTTTCCTGGTCTGTACCCTGGCTCACTGGAATCAATTCCAGGCTTGACGGCTGAAAATAGATCAGTTCCAGTTTATTTTTAAAAGGGATCTGGGCATTAACCTGAATCACGATATCTTCTTTTCCCACCGGGGTCTCCTTGGTCCTCTGATTATCACTCAGCATAAAAAGTCTGGGAGGCAGATAAAAACACACGGCTGTTATTACCAGGAACAATAGAAACACTGTGATGGACATAACATATTTTTTCAACCTTTTTCCTCCTTTGCTTCTATAGTATCTGCAGGTTCGGCCACATTGGCGGGAAACCGGATTTTTACCCAGGTCCCCTCTCCCTGGCGGCTCTCAAAATTCATCGTCGCCTCATGCAGATCCAGAATCTTCTGACAGATGGCAAGTCCCAATCCCGCGCCCCCCTGACGGCGGCTTCTGGATTTATCTACCATATAAAATGCCTCTGTGATCCTGACCAGCTCTTCTTCCGGAATCCCCTGTCCATTGTCACACACTTCGATCTCATACTGATTTTCCATTGCTTTACCGCTTAACACGATGACCGTTGCAGTACTCTTCGCCGCATTGTCTGCCAAATTAATGAAAACCGAGTGCAACAGCTCCGGTTCTCCCCACAATATTCCCTCTTCGGCCGAAACCACCAGCTTTTTCCCCTTATTCTCCATAACTGGCATCAGGATTCCCTGGATCTCCTGCAAAAACTCCATCGCATTTATTTTACAGAGGTGCAGCTCGCTTTTTTCCAGAACGATCAAGTCCAGCAGCCGAAATGATATACTCTCCAGCCGCTTTCCCTCCCTAAAAATATAATTGGCACATAAGAACTGCTGCTCTTCCGTCTGACGGTTGGAACGCAGCAGATCCGCATATCCGATAATGGAGGTGAGGGGAGTTTTCAATTCATGGGCAAAGCTGCCGATAAATTCCTCCTGCCTCTTCGCTGCGTCCTCCAGCTCCTGTATTTTGCCTGCCAGGCTGTCCGCCATGCGGTTAAAGTCCGATCCCAGACGGCTGATCTCATCCCCTCCCCGGATACGAATACGGTGTTCCAGATCCCCTCCTGCAATACGTCCCGCACTCCGGGAAATTTTTTTGATCGGCCGGACGATACACCCTGCCAGAATCAGGCTGACCAGCCCGTCCAGAAGCAGGAAAAGAATGAGAAAACGATGATAGATCTGTATCTCTTCTTCTCTTTTTATAAAAAGGTCTGTGACATCATGAAAAAGTACGGCCTGATACACCATATCCTCCACTGTGACCCGGCTTTTTACCTGAATATAATAATTCCCCTCATAATTTACAAGACGTCTGGTCATCCCTTCCGCTTCTGCTTTCACGTCTATCTTATGTTCAGGTAACGATGTGTTGGAATACAAAATAGTGCCATCTTCTTTTCGTATGTGCACCTGTATATTTTCCGTCAACAGTTCATCGGCGAGGGCGCCAATATGCCGGTCCGCATCTTCTTCCTTTGAAACGCCCACCATATAATTTCCAAACTCAAGCAGAAACAGCTGATCCACGTTGATAACCCCGTCCACTGCCTGCTCATACCCGGATTGAAAAAGGGCAGAGATCAAAAAGTACCCTGCCAGACAAAATGTTACGATCATTGTGATCACGGTTGAAAAAAACAATTTCCATGTTATTTTCAAGGATCTATACCTCCAATCTGTAACCGATCTTATAGATGGTTTTTATCTTTTCCTCCCAGCCCAGTTTTCTTTTCAAACGCTGAACATGAAGATCTACTGTCCTGCTTTCTCCGGTATAATCCTTTTCCCATATTCTTTCATAAATCACATCACGAAACAATGCAATATTCTTATTCTTTATAAACATAAGCAGAAGTTCATACTCTTTATTGGTCAGACGTACCATTTTTTTATCTTTCTTTACGGTCCGCGAACGGGTATCAACTTCCACGTCCTCCACCCGTAAATATTGTTCTTTTTTATTATATCGCCGGAGCACCACCTCCACCCTCGCCAGCAGTTCCACAATCTCAAAGGGTTTCGTAAGATAATCCTCCGCCCCCATCTCAAGCCCCTTTACCGTATCCTCGACATTCGACTTCGCCGTCAGGAATATAACTGGAATCCCCATTGGCTGAATGTACTCCATCAGCTCATATCCATCTACTTTGGGCAGCATGATATCCAGAAGAACCAGATCGTAGTGCTCTTCCTCCAGCCTGTCCGCCGCTTCCATCCCGTCAAATACGCACTCACATTGATACCCCGCTTTCTCCAGACTCATGGATATGAGATTGGAGATGGGGGCTTCATCCTCTACAATCAGTATTTTTATCATCTTGCCCTCCATTCCAAAAAATCCTGTTTTATTACACATTGAGAAAAAAGAATATCACATATTTGTATCATAAGTGTTTCATAAGTTCATACACGACTATTGACCCTGAAATTTCATCACAGCTTTTATGTACAGTGACTCACATATTTTAAGAATTTCCTCCCTTGTTTTTCCTTCTAACTGATTAACAAATAATTCCACAATATAATGATTATATTCCATATTTGTATAAAATCCCTCATGATCAATAGTATCTTTTAAAAAAGCAGTTAATTGTTTAGTTTTTTCTCTTCCTCAAATATCTGCTGCAGGGAACAGTGCAATTGAGTTTACAGTTTCCTTCCTCAAAAATCTGTATTTCATCATCAGAAATTATTCTAGACTGTTGTTCTTTCTTTTTGTAACTTAAATTACATTTGCTACATGCAATCCCTATATTAGGTACACATTGTTCCAGCTTAGGAGAATAATCCTTCTCTACCGCATGCTCCAGATGTCCCGTCCCAATCCCGTCTACCACTATTCTTCTGTAACAGTACATGCAATATCCTCTACTGGCCTTCTCAAGAACACTTCTTAAATTCCCTTTCGATCTTTCTGAAGAATATCCATATTGCACATCTGCTTCATATTCAACTAAAAAGTCTGGTATATCAATTATGAGCAAACTATCCACTACATTACCACTCCTTTATCTGCTGCACTAATAACTTCTGTGAATTCGTTAAATCCATCCCCTCCAAACGAGATAATTCTAGTTTATTATCTTCTGTCCATACTCCCGAAATCCGATTGTTCAATAAAATTCTCAATTTTTCTTCTACAGTATCCCTTTCAGAAGCACCAACAGGAAATACTTTTTCAAATAGAGCCGCCACATCACAATCATCACAAAAATCATCCGAATCAACCATTTCTATATCCTCATGATATAAAATCATTATATTACAATGCTTTGAATTTTTAACCAGTTCACTGGAATGTGTGGATACAAGAAATTTCATTTTAGAAAAACGAGCAATTAGAAAATTCAAAATTTTTCCCGCATTCGCAGGGGATAGAAATTCGTCAATCTCATCAATTACTACCATAACATTATTTTCTACCATATCATTTAAATATAATAATTCCAAAAACATCCGCACGAGAGCCTGGATCCCACTTGAAAGTGTTCCTTCTGATTCTGCCTCAAATCGGACCTCTTTCTCTTTAATTCCTTTCATTTCAAAAGAAATGCCAAGAAAACTCTTTAATATCTCCTGCAATTCCTTCTCATATTCCAGATAAATTAATTCGATCTGATCATTTAAGGTTCCAAATAAACTAAATGTATCTTTTAAATTAAAATACTCCCTCTCCACCCTCGTTTTAACAACACCCATGTTACTTGAATTTTGTATTTGTGTATAGGGTGTCGACACTTTAGAAACATCAAAGTATCTATTAACCGAATCAATATAATAAATTCCTTCGCCCCGATCCAGCATTTCCATAATATATTCTCTTATAACTGCTGATTTACCGCTTGCATTTTCCCCAATTAGAATCGTATGCATGTGCTTCATTTTTTTCTGTATCAAAACTTTCACAGCATTATTTACCACGCTTTGACAAAATTTCATAAACACCTTTCCACCTTTCTGTCATCTTCCCTTTTCCAAATGTACCCTGGTCCGTATTCTCCTTATACAATTTTGAGTATTTCACTTCATTCAGGATTTCATCTGTAATTTCATACTTTATATTACACTTTTCACAGACAATATATGCGCTGGTTAATAATGTCACTTTCTGATTCATTACTTTTCCGACTTTCATCTGACTGATAAAACGCTCAATGCTATCTTTATACTCCTCGATTATTTTATTATCTTCAATCTGAAAGACAAATTCCGAAAAATAATCCAAAAAATTAGCCAGTCTTCCTGTATAATTATCTATATAAAATTTCTTACCATCAAATGTGACATGTTTACGGTAAGCACATAAAGTCAACAATGTCTCCATATCTTTTCCTTCTGCGCTCTCCTTTCCCCATAGCTTTCTCCATGCTGGGTTGTTATCATTAATTTTATGAAGCATATCATAAAACCTACAGTCATATACCCCGTCTCTGATCTCCTGCGGTTTAAGATTTATACCACCTTTATTTAGATTCTTAAAAATCTGCTGTATCGTTTCCGCCTTTTTTTCCTGGTTAACCCATCGAATTTCCACTACAGTCAGCGACACATAATCAACCATTCTTTTTACTTCAGCTGGAAGATTTGCATAGCTCACATCTATTTCTTTACCGTTATCAAGCACCATTTTAGTTTCCAACGGAGAAAGTGTGTAAGCATCTTTCAACGCTTCCTTGAAACTTCTTCCTGATACATCAAGTTTTTGGTAATCAACAGCACTATTCTTTTGGGTATCTACATATTCTCCTATATAATAGAAAAACAAACTAAATATTCTTTGCTGTCCATCCAATATTTCCAACTGATTTTTCTTATTGCGATATGTGTAAATTGGAGGGATTGGAAAATCACAGATCAATGACTGAACCAGTGCCTGTAACCGTTCTTTATCCCATTTATATTTGCGCTGATATTTGGGAATAATATATATATTATCATTTACTCCTTCCATCAATGTTCTAAAACCAATATCTGTTTTATATTGCTGAATTCTAATATCATCTAAATATTTTTGAATTGGTTCCGCCATATTGCCCCTCCTTTTTAAATTTATTATCTGCTTAACAATAGTCTATGTAATTCAGTATAACATATCTTCTATAACATTTCATTATCGATTTACAGTAAATACGGGGTGTACGAGCTATCGCCCGTACACCCCGGAAATATCACAAATCCTTATTTTAAACTATCTTTATCTTACCCAAAGTATCTCTTCAGCAGACCCTCAAATGCTTTTCCGTGTCTAGCCTCGTCACGAGCCATCTCATGAACGGTATCATGGATCGCATCCAGATTCAGAGCCTTTGCACGTTTTGCCAAGTCAGTTTTTCCTGCTGTCGCACCATTCTCTGCCTCTACACGCATTTCAAGATTTTTCTTTGTGCTGTCTGTAACAACCTCGCCAAGAAGCTCTGCGAACTTAGCAGCATGCTCAGCCTCTTCGTATGCTGCTTTCTCCCAATAAAGGCCGATCTCAGGATAACCTTCTCTGTGCGCCACGCGGGACATAGCAAGATACATACCTACCTCAGAGCACTCTCCATTGAAGTTTGCACGCAGATCCTCGATGATATCTTCCGGAACTCCCTGAGCAACTCCCACTACATGCTCTGCTGCCCATGTCTTATCTCCGCCCTGCTCTGTAAACTTACTTGCCGGTGCGTTACACTGTGGACACTTCTCCGGTGCAGAATCTCCCTCATGAACATAACCACATACACTACATACAAATTTTTTCATCCTTATCTCTCCTTTTAAATTTTTAATTTTATTTTAAGTTTATCTGACAGAGGATCAGCTAAACTTTATGTCGACACGCAGTCCTCACACTCACCATAAAAATATACCTGGTGTCCCTGAACCTTGCCCTCAAAATTTTCAGCTGCCCTTTCTTCGATAAAATCAAGAGAGGACATCTCCAGGTCCAGAATTTTATCGCATTTCCTGCAAACAAAATGGTAATGCGGCGTAACAGTAGCATCAAAATGATCTGTACTGTCTCCGCAGCTCAGTCGGAGAATTTCACCGGATTCTGCCAGCAAATTCAAGTTTCGGTACACAGTACCAAGACTAAGCTTTGGAAATTGTGCTCTCAATTCCATATATACCTTTTCTGCTGTAGGATGTTCTTTGGTAGAATGCAGGTAAGCAAGGATCGCTTCTCTCTGTCTACTGTACTTGATTCCAGCCAAGGTACCCACCTCATTTTGATAATAGTA
>CANBKJ010000044.1 GCA_947369165.1 uncultured Lachnoclostridium sp. | reverse complement strand
GGAATAAAACAGAGAAGCTTAGTACAAGAATTAAGTTAAGATCTATTTCTAATCTTATAAAATTCGTAAAAGATAATGTGAACGAAAAAATGCAAAGTAAGCTAGAATATGTAGAGGAACAAAATAATAATTTGATGGCGTTGTGTATAGATCATATTGATGATGTGGAATACATAGAAAAGTCGCAAGCTGATTTCCAAAGAATTATAACTAATATTAGTGATAAATTAGTTGAGATTCATTTAGATTTAGAAAATACGTGAATTAGTATTAATCTTCGCATTTGACTTGTATGGGGCAAATTATACGATTCAATAATGGTCGTATTCAATCTGATAATAATGCGCTAATTATTATATTTTGCGGTGATAGGGCCCAGCAGATCATGCGTTGGTTTCGGGGGATGTGGCTGGCAGAGCAGTTACCTTGAGAAGAAGTTCCTCGGCAAAGCGGGCGATTTCTTCTGTGGGTTCCTGCAGTCCGTTGTCAAGCCAGCAGCCTAACAGGCCGCCATATCCGTGGGCCAGAAAATAGTACAGCCACTTTTTCTGTGTCCCGGTGAGATGGGGAAAAAACTTCTGGATCAGAAAAGAAGCATTTTCATAACAGACTGACAGGATTCGGGAGGCGAACTGGGGATCACCGTGGGAAGAACCTATGATCTGAAACCATTCGCCTCTTTTTTTCAGGTGTTCCAATAACTGGATGAAGCTCTCCCGGATGCTGAGCTGTTCAAACTGGGACAGGCTGTTAAGAATTTCTTCTAATAGTTCCTGTTCCAACTTTAGTAGAAGATCAAATGCATCTTCATAATATTTGTAAAAAGTGGCACGGTTGATCTCTGCCATTTCACAGATTTTTGTGACGGTGATCTTGGAGACGGGCTGCTCTTTCAGCAGTTGGATAAAACTCTCCCGGATCATCATTTTCGTATATCTTATTCTCGCATCGATTCCCATTGCTGAATTTCCTTTCGCTAGCTGGTGTCATCAAACCCGGCAGTTTCCAAAAATAATAAACAAATTTTCTGAAAGTGTTGCATATCTTGCAGAATGTAAAATACTGTTGGTTGTAATTTTAGTTGTAAATGATTATAATATAACGCTGTAAGAAAGTCAACACGTGTTTAATAACTGTGAACACGTGTGTTAACAAAATAGAAACATTCTTTTTATTGGCAAAAAAAAACAGTTGTGTTACAATAAGTCCTATCGGACTTATCCGCGGGTTTTTAGCTAAACTCGATATGTGCAAAAACCAACTTGTGCAAAAAATGCACACAAAAAGGAGGAATAAAAGGTGTTACCCAAATTAAGTGTAAAGAAACCGTATACGGTACTTGTAGCAGTAGTGCTTATTCTTGTACTGGGTTTTTTGTCCTTTCGGAATATGAGTACGGACCTCATGCCGGATATGGAACTTCCCTACGCCATTGTGATGACCACATATGCGGGGGCCAGCCCGGAAGAGGTGGAGACTGCCGTTACCAAGCCGGTAGAACAGGCGATGGCAAGTATCAGTAATATGAAAGAAGTATCATCGGTATCCAACAGCAATGTTTCCGTGGTGATCCTGGAATTCAATGAAAGCACAGATATGAATGCGGCGACCATTGATATGAGGGAAAGTCTGGATATGGTATCGGCACAGTGGGATGACACCATTGGCAGCCCTACTATTATGAAGCTGAATCCAGATATGATGCCGATCATGGTGGCTGCGGTGGATTATGATAAGCTGGACAGCACACAGGTTACGGAAAAGGCAGAAAATGATGTAATTCCGGAGCTGGAGAGTGTGGAGGGGGTTGCGTCAGTCAATGTCTCCGGAAAGGTCCGCAAAAAAGTAGAAGTAATCATCCAGCAGGATAAAATTGACAAGATGAATAAAAAGGTCAAAGATGCTGTAGAAGGGAAACTGGATGATGCCAGCAAGAAGATTTCTGACAACAAGGAAAAGATTGAGAGTGGAAAGAAGACGCTGAATCAAAAACAGGAAGAGACAGCACAGAAACTTGCCGAGGGGGAGGCAGAGATTGCCAAAAACTCAGAAAAGATGGAAAAGACCCTGGAGACTCTCAATACCAACCTGAAAACATTGGAGTCCAAAGAAAAGACTGTCCTGGATTCGGAGAAAAAACTGAATGAGGGGATGGTGCAGCTCAGGACCCAGAAAACACAGCTGGAGACCACGGTAAAATCACTTACCTCTGCGAAGGACGGACTGGTACAGCTACAGACAGGACTCAATGGTCTGAATGCCCAGAAAAAAGCGCTGGAAGCCCAGATTGCAGCCACGGGAGGGAATCAGGAACTGAACATAAAGCTGGAGTCTGTCAAAGCGCAGATTGAAGTGATCCAGGCAAAGCTTAAAGAACAGGGAATCAAAGAGGAAGATCTCACTGCTAAGATCGCCGAAATTGAGTCTGGGCTTGCCCAGGCGCAGGAAGGACTTACAAAGATCAACACAGAAGAGACCAAGCTTGTTAAGAGTAAAAAAGAGATCACTAAGGGTAAGAAGCAGATTCAGGAGGCGAAGAAAAAGCTCACAGATGCGAAGGCAAAACTGCAAAAGGGACAGATCTCATTGGAGGAAGCGGCACAGGAGCTCAGCAAACAAAAAGTTTTGGCTGCCATCAAACTCAGTGTAGCGGAGGCAGAGGTGACAAGTGGGGAATCAAAGCTGAACGAGGCAGAGACCGCACTAAAAGACAGTTCCAAAGCGACGAAAGAAAATACAAATCTCGATAAAATAATTACAAAGTCAATGGTTGAACAAATTCTTTCAGCCGAAAACTTTGATATGCCGGCGGGATATATCGCGGAGAAGGATGCTTCCTATCTTGTAAGAGTAGGGGATAAGCTGGAGTCCGATGGTGAGATTCAGGATCTGGTGATCTGCGATATGGGATTGGACGGACTGGATCCGATTAAACTGTCGGATGTGGCAGATGTGGCAGTCACGAACAATGCGGATGAAGTATATGCCATGGTAAATGGAAATCCTGCAGTTGCGTTGACGATGGAAAAGGCGACGGGATACTCCACCGGAGACGTGACGGATCGGCTTCTGGAACAGTTTGAAGAACTGGAGGAGTCAGAAGAGGGACTTCATATCAGCGTTTTGATGAATCAAGGCGTATATATTGATCTGGTGGTAGATTCTGTCGTACAAAATCTGCTGTATGGTGGTATTCTGTCCATCCTGATCCTCCTGTTGTTCTTATGGGATCTTCGACCGACGATCATTGTGGCGTGTTCTATACCGCTCAGTGTGGTGACAGCCATCGTGCTGATGTATTTCAGCGGCGTATCCCTGAATGTCATTTCCCTGTCGGGACTGGCGCTGGGAGTTGGAATGCTGGTGGATAACTCAGTGGTGGTGATCGAGAACATATTCCGTCTGAGAAATGAAGAAGGATATTCCGTGAAGGAGGCATCCATCGAGGGAGCAAAACAGGTAGCGGGGGCGATTCTTGCCTCTACATTGACGACTGTGTGCGTGTTTGCGCCTATTATATTTACCGAGGGAATCACCAGACAGCTCTTTACGGACCTTGCTCTGACGCTGGCGTATTCGCTGCTAGCCAGTCTGGTGGTGGGACTGACACTGGTGCCGGCGATGTCCCAGGGAATGCTCCGCAGAACGAAGGAGCACAGGGGGAGATTTCTTCCCAAAGTTCAAAATGTATACGGAACTCTTTTATCAGTTCTTCTTAGAAAAAAGATTTTGGTATTTTTGGGCTCCTTTATTCTGCTCGTACTTTTTGCAGTGTTGTCAGCATCCAGGGGAATGACCTTTATGCCAGATATGGAAAGTACCCAGATGACCATCACTGTGTCACCGCCAGAGGACAATAAGGCGATGCCAGAGAGTGATCTTCAGGAGATGTCCACAGAGGCGATGAACCGGATCCTTGAAATCGATGGGATTCATACCGTGGGCGCTATGTCCGGAGGTGGAACCATGTCCATGATGTCGGGAGGAGGAAATGCTGTATCCATGTATGTGCTTCTGGATGAGGATACCCCCCACTCCAACAAGGACTTGAAGAAGGAGATTGAGCGCAAGACAAAGGACATCGACTGTGATATCGAAGTCAATACTTCAGCTATGGATATGGGATCTATGTTTGGTTCCGGAATCACTCTTCAGATTAAGGGAAAGGATCTGGATAAACTTCAGAAAATATCGGAAGAGATCATGGCTAAAGTAGAAAAAGTAGAGGGGATCGCTGAGGTCTCCAACGGAATGGAAGAGGGCAATAAAGAGTTTCGTATCGCAGTAAATAAAGATAAAGCGATGAAATATTCCCTTACGGTAGCCCAGGTATTCCAGCAGATCAACGGAAAGATTAAGGATGCGGCTACGGCGACTACTGTTTCTACCGATACAGAAGAGCTGAATGTGTATGTCAGCGACGATCAGGATGAGTCCATGAAACGGACGGACATTCAGAAAATGAAGATAGAGTATACCGATACAGAGACCCAGAAGAAGAAAAAGGTGAAACTGAGCAAGATCGCAGATTTCAGTCTTGCCGATTCACCCAAGTCCATCAACCGCAACAAGCAGACTCGTTATATGACGGTATCGGCAGTGGTGGATGACGACCACAATATCGGGCTGGTCAGCAATGAACTCAGAGAGACACTGAAAGATTATGAGATCCCGGCAGGTTACGAACTGGAATATACCGGAGAAGATGAGAACATCAATGAGTCCATGGGACAGGTGGCGCTGATGTTCATTGTGGGTGTACTGTTTATGTACCTGATCATGGTTGCCCAGTTTCAGTCGCTGCTCTCACCATTTATCATCCTGTTTACGATACCTCTTGCCTTCACCGGAGGATTTCTGGGACTCTGGGTATCCGGCAGTGAGATCAGCGTCATTGCAATGATTGGATTTGTCATGCTTTCCGGTATTATCGTAAACAATGGAATCGTACTGGTAGACTATATCAACCAGCTGAGGGAGCAGGGAATGAACAAACTGGATGCTATCGTGGAGGCCGGCCAGACAAGGCTTCGTCCGATCCTTATGACAGCTATCACAACGATCCTTGGTCTGGTGCCGATGGTGGTCAGCGGGGACAGCGGGTCAGATATGGTGCGGCCGATGGCGATCGTTACCATCGGAGGACTGATCTATGGTACGCTGCTTACCCTGTTTGTGGTGCCTTGTATCTATGCAATCCTCAACCGCAAGAAAGATGTCAAGTTTGAAGATTTAGGAAAATAGAGGGAAAATGTAGTTGCACAGTAAATGCAAACATACTATAATAAAAAGGTCACAGGGCATTTGCCCAGGTGGCCTTTTATAAATAGTAGGAAATATAAAGGAGCGGATATGGAATATGGATGCACCGATTGGAGTTTTTGATTCTGGAGTGGGAGGACTTACGGTTGTCAAAGAGATTATGCGGCAGCTGCCAGGAGAAAATCTGGTCTATTTTGGAGACACCGCCAGAGTTCCCTACGGAAGCAAATCAAAAATAACGGTATGCAAATACAGCAGGCAGATCGTGCGTTTTCTGCAGACAAAGAATGTTAAGGCCGTAGTAGTGGCATGCAATACAGCCAGCGCCCTCGCTCTCGATGAGATTCGGGATGAGATTGACATCCCTGTCCTGGGAGTGGTAGAGCCGGGGGCAGTTATGGCAGCCAAGACTACCAGGACGAAAAACATCGGTATCATTGGCACCGAGAGCACGATCAAAAGTGGGATTTATAATAAATTCCTGCATCGCATCGATCCGGATATCACGGTGGTGAGCAAGGCTTGTCCGCTGTTTGTGCCACTGGTGGAAGAAGGGCTTTGGGAGGACCGGGTCACAGAGGACATTGTAGGCAGATATCTGCATGAGCTGAAAGAATATGATATCGATGCGCTGATTCTTGGATGTACCCATTATCCCCTGCTCCGGAGGATCATTGGCCAGGAGATGGGAGAAAATGTAAAATTGGTGAATCCCGCTTATGAGACGGCTAAGTCCCTGAAAACACTGTTGACGGAGAAAGATCTGTTGAATACAACAGGCATAGATGAGAAAGAACCTTCATATGATTATTTTGTCAGTGATGGCGTGGAAAAATTTATTTCTTTTGCCGATGACGTGCTTTCCTGCCATGTGGAAAAGGCGGAGATCATTGACATAGAATCCTTTTAACAGGAGGTTTTTGGGTGGGAAATAAGCTAAAAAAAAGAAACAAGGGATTTTTTCGCTGGAATAAAGGCAGATTCCGCGGGATCCTTCTTCTGCTGTTATGTATGAGTGTGCCATTGGAGACAGGATGGATCCTGAATGGGGCAAAGGCAGCGAAAGTGCAGGCTCTGTCGGCGAAATCCGAGGAATTCCGTTGTTTTGATATCAAGGCAGAGGAACTGGCAGAGAAAGCCCCTTTCAGAGACGCATATTTCCGGGAGCTGGCATTTCGGTCGATGTATGGAGAAGCAAAGCGGGTGCCATTTTTTTTCCAATGGCAGGTAGAGGATGAGGAAGTGAATTCTTACCTGGATGCCTATGGGTCTGTGCTCCGTGATATCCGTTGTTTTCCCGTCGCGTTGGACGGCAGCGGAGAAGCGAGCTTTTCCTATGAAAATTCCTGGGGAAATGCCAGAAGTTATGGCGGTGACCGAAGGCATGAAGGGGTTGATATCATGACCTCAAACAATGTTCCTGGATATTTTCCCGCTGTGAGTATCTGTGACGGAGTGGTAGAAAAAATCGGCTGGCTCGAGCTGGGCGGATACCGCATAGGCATCCGGAGCGAGCATGGACTCTATGCCTATTATGCCCATCTGGACTCTTACCGCCAGGGGCTTGCGTCGGGGGATACAGTAAAGGCTGGAGAGACACTGGGGTACGTGGGAAACAGCGGTTATGGAGAAGAGGGGACAAAGGGCAAATTTGATGTACACCTTCACTTTGGAATGTATATCGACATCCAGGGGCAGGAGGTTAGCATAAATCCCTATGAAATACTGCGGTATCTGGAAACTTAACGAATGGAGGAAGTACATGGAGAAAATAAAAGGGACAAAGTGTGAATTTGGTTATATACAGAAACAGAAAATCTTTCAGAGCCTCATGCTTCTGTTGTTTGTGGCAGTGGGTGTGGGCTTGTTTGTGACAGGTCTGTTGATTACGGGAACGAGGGCAAATATATTTACGGTCCTGGGAATTCTTATGGTGCTTCCGGCGGCGAAAAGGATTATCTCTCTGGTAGTAATGGTTCCCCGCAGGTCTGTGGACAAGGAACGGTATGACCGGATGCGGGAGACGGTGGCAGAAGAGGGAATTCTATATACAGATTATGTATTTACTTCGCCAGACAAGATCATGAGTTTTGATTTTCTTATCATTCAAAATCAGAATGTCATGGGGATATTAAGTGAAAAAAAGCAGGAGGAAGCATACATTCTCGACTATTTACAAAAAGGTGTGGACAGTCAGGCCTCCGGCTATCAAGTGAAATTATTTTCTTCCGATGAGAAATTTTATAAATATTACCGCCGGTTGACCGAGGG
This sequence comes from uncultured Lachnoclostridium sp., assembly GCA_947369165.1. Classification (GTDB taxonomy): domain Bacteria; phylum Bacillota; class Clostridia; order Lachnospirales; family Lachnospiraceae; genus Eubacterium_F. The sequence goes on along the minus strand of CANBKJ010000044.1, from coordinate 19,178 downwards.
CAGCAGCAAACAGGAGAGAGATGAGGAATATATAGCGAGACAGGACAAGGTGTCAGAGTATCTAAAGATCCTGGCAGTCTGAATCCGGTTTAGCTCGACGGCGCGGAACGAAACAAGGTTCAAATTGGCGTCATCGAGCTATATCAAAGCAACGGGAAAATGGAGGAAAGCATGAAAGAGATCCGGATCGGGAAAAACCAGTGCGGGCAGAGACTGGACAAGTTTCTGCAGAAATATTTGACAGAAGCGCCCAAAAGTTTTCTGTATAAAATGCTTCGAAAAAAAAATATTAAGCGAAATGGCAAACGGGCGGAGGGCAGTGAGGTACTCAGGGATGGAGACGTACTGACCCTTTTTTTATCCGATGAGACGCTGGAAAAGTTCTCTGGCAGCGGGGCAGGATCAGTAAGATCCCAGGGAGGAGAGGGTGCTGTGGTTCCCCGTAGAGAGGCCGCTATACTGGACATCCTCTATGAAAATGAGCACATTGCCCTGATTAACAAGCCGCCGGGAATGCTTTCCCAAAAAGCGGCGGCAGGAGATGTCAGCCTGGTGGAATACTTTCTCGAATACACCGGCGGTGGGGAGATGGGATTTCGACCGGGAATCTGCAATCGTCTGGACCGCAACACCAGCGGAATTGTGATCGGGGGAAAAACCCTGTCCGGACTGCAGTGTATGTCAGAACTTCTCCGGGAGCGGAAGATCGAAAAATACTATCTGGCGGTGGTGCATGGAGTCATGGAGCAGAACGGAGTCCGGCAGGCATGGCTGAAAAAAGACGAAAAAACCAATAAAGTAGAGATATTGGAACAGAATATTCCGGGGGCTTCCTATATAAAGACGGGATATGAACCTCTTTCCTCAGATGGGATAAATACCCTTGTGAAGATTCGTCTCTATACCGGAAAAACCCATCAGATCCGCAGCCATCTTGCCAGTCTTGGCCATCCGATTCTGGGGGACCGCAAGTATGGGGGTGGGATCACCGATAGCCACATAAAAAGGCAGCTGCTTCATGCCTATGAATTAAAATTTCCGGTGTTGGATGGAGACTTTTCAGATTTGAGTGAAAAGATATTCCGGGCAGAGTTACCAAAAGATTTTTATCAGGAAAACAGAGTAAAACAATTAATTAAAAAAGCGAGAAAGGATGAAAGATTATGAAACAGGCAGTGATGTTATTTGCAGAAGGATTTGAAGAGGTAGAGGCATTGATGACCGCAGATATATTGATGCGAGGTGGTGTGGACCTGAAACTGGTATCCGTTACAGAGGCGATACAGGTTACCGGTTCCCATGGGATCACCGTATGTATGGACAGAACCCTGGCACAGATTGTTATGGAAGAGCAGGACGCCATCATTCTTCCCGGAGGGATGCCGGGAACGAAAAATCTGGGAGCCAGTGACAGGGTGACGAAGGCATTGAAACAGATGAACGAAGCGGGAAAAATCGTTGCGGCAATCTGCGCAGCGCCGTCAGTACTTGGAGCCTGCGGTATACTGGAAGGAAAAAAGGCTACCTGTTATCCCGGCTTTGAGGATCAGCTGACAGGAGCAGAGTTTGTGGACGAGATGGCAGTGGTAGACGGAAATGTCGTAACCAGCCGGGGACTGGGGACCTCGATGGAATTCGGTTTTGCTCTTTTGCAGCAGCTGGTTTCAAAGGAAAAAGCAGAGGAAATCCGTCAGCAGATTGTGTTCCAATATCATCTTGTCCCATAATAACCAATTGGTAGTGAAACTTCCAAAAATGGTAACATTTTCTTGCGAAATCCTTTCACAAATGTTAATTCTCTATTTTGGGGTTGCGAACTGACTATCACAGTGGTATAATGAAACGCGTATCTTAAATAAAGTATCACAAAAAAGGATAAGGAGGAACTAAAGTATGAAAAGGTTCGCAAAAAAGGGTTTAGCCGGAGCTTTATCATTAGCCATGGTTTTGGGGATGACCGCAGTTGCAAATCCAGAGACTGCAGAGGCTAAGAAAGTAACGGTTAAAAAGGTTACAGTTACTGCACCATCAGGCAAGACAGCCTATGTTGCTAAAGGGAAGAAAATTAAGCTTACCGCGACTGTAAAAGTTACGCCAAATAAAAAGGCTAACAAAAAGGTAACGTATAAATCAGCAAACAAGAAAATTGCTACCGTAAACAGCAAAGGTCAGGTAAAGGGTGTAAAAGCAGGAAGCACGAAGATCACGGTTACATCCAAAAAGAATAGTAAGAAAAAAGCTACGATCAAAGTAGTTGTAAAGAAGGCTGCTGTTAAGAAAGTAACTATCAGCGCCAAGAAGGCAACTCTGGCCGTTGGTGCCACAAAGAAGCTTACTGCTAAGGTTACACCGAAGAAGAATGTGAGCAATAAGATCGCATGGTCTTCTTCCAATAAGAAGGTTGCTTCTGTAACTTCTAAGGGTGTTGTTAAGGGTGTGAAAGAAGGTACTGCTACGATCACAGCAAAGGCTGCCGATGGAAGTGGCAAGAAAGCAACATGTAAAGTTACGGTTGGTGCTGGCATCAAAGACATCACTGTTCCAAACGACGGTGTGGTACGTGTATCATTGACAAGTGCCAAGGCGTTGACCGCTGCTAACTTTGTTGTGCAGAATAAGAAGACACCAAATGGTACTTATGGGACTTCAAAGGGAATCGAAAAAGTCCTTTCTACAGATGGTGGAAAAACTTATGATGTTCTTCTTGACAACACATGCAGCATCATGAGCTACTCTTATGTTAAGGTTACGGTTTCAGCTCTGGCTGTTGATAAATCCAAAGAGGTCTATGTAGGAGATGTTCCGGGTACAACTGCCTATGGCGTGACAGATACAGTTACACGTGTAACAGGTATGGTAGGCGAAAGCTTTGATGAAGATTTTAGTCTTCAGAATGTAGGAGCAGTTGGAGTTGTGAAATATTCCATCACAGGTCTTCCAGAAGGTTTGAAGGCATACATCAGCAAAGAGGGAACAGACGTTGATGTAAAAGGTAAGTTCAAGAAGGTTGAAAATGGAACAACAGCAGTGCTTACTGGGGTAGACGAGAAGGGGAAGAGCTTTAAAAGAAGCTATGTCTTTTATGTTGGTGATGAAAATACCATCGTAGGCAATTTCCTTGGTGATACGATTCTTTCCTATCAGCCAGACAACCCGATGACGAAGGATATCAATGAGGCTTCTGGTTTCAATTTCAAGTATGAAAATATTAAAGATTTAGGTAATGGTGTGATTGCAGGTGGATCCGGTGACTATGAGTATTCTGTCACAGGTCTTCCCGCTCAGGTAGATACCTGCTCCATCGAAGGAGATCTCGGTCATGCGAAAGATGCCAGTGGAAATTATGTAGCAGTACCGGCTGCAACGTACAATGTAAACGTTGTTGTGAAGGACGCATTAAATCCGGCGCGTCAGGCTTCCTTCCCATTCACACTTACGATTGTAGATGGTGTCGTGCTGACTGGTACGGTTAAGGATGCTTCTGGTGCTCCGGCAAAGGGCATTGAGGTAACAGGAAATACAAAGAGAGATGCCTATGGAAATTATGATGTTTTCTCTGGTACAGTAAGAGCAGATGGAACCTACAAGGCAAGGATCATTCCAGGTGAGTACTCTCAGATGGCATACTTTGATGGTGGATACGAATTTACTGTAGGTAATGTGTATACGGCAGGAGCAGTTGTGAAGGATTATACACTTCCTGTTTACAAAGTAAATATTGTACCATCTATCCCAGGAGCTGCTGGCTATGAGATAGAGAGCCGTCCATATGTATACGATGTGAACGGTGCATCTGCTTCTATCCGTTGTGACTATGATGATTACTCTCTGTACACCTATCTGAAGGCTGGAACCTATGAGTTTTCACCGGCAGCAGGAACGAACAGTGATATCATTTCGGCATATGGAAAACTTAATACCTATATGGATGGATACGGAAAATATGTTGATGAAGATTCCTATCTTGGTACCTACCAGTTGTCCGGAAGCTTTACGGTAGCTGGAACAGGTGCTGTATCTATAACTGTTATAAAGGCAGAGGGAAATAACTAATCCATATGGAATAAGAAACGAATAAATCTTAGTATTCAGAAAGACCCCGGCGGAATATCTGCCGGGGTCCTTCTTCGCATTAAAGGGAACTTCTCAATTCGCGGAGCAAAAGAATGACCGAAGGCAATTCTTGCGAGGTGCGCGCTTCTCAGTCGCACCTTTTTCGGTTGCAAAAACTCTCAATATTTGTTATGATAAAATAAGTTCTGTCAAACTTATTGACAAGTTGCTTGCGCAATTTGGTTTGTGCAAAAAGCGCACAATAATCAGGATAAAAAATACAGGAAAAATGATAGTGAGGGTAAGAACAATGCAGCCGTGGAAACATTTTTGTACGATTACAAGGCACAGACATGAGGTGATCCGGAACTGCTTTCATGCCGGAATACTATGGCAGGGGCTGCGGCATGACCTGTCGAAATATTCTCCTACAGAATTTAAGCAGGGAGCCAGGTATTATCAAGGAGACCGGAGCCCGAACGCGGAGGAGCGGGAGCGCAACGGTTATTCCATCGCATGGCTACACCATCAGGGAAGGAATAAACATCATTTTGAATACTGGCAGGACTATGATCCAAAGACAAGATTTAAGGAGCCGGTGAAGATGCCGGTGAAATATGTGAAAGAGATGTTCTGTGACCGGGTGGCAGCGAGTAAGATTTATTATGGAAAGAATTATAAAGAGGATATGCCCCTGGCATATTTTGAGAAAGGCAAATACTGTCGAATGATTCATCCGGAAACCTCTGACCTGATCGAAAAGCTTCTGCGCATGTTGAAGGAGAAGGGGGAGAAGGAGACCTTCCGGTATATCCGGAGCTTGAAAAAATATTGACGGATATGCAGGGCATTCTCCGACAGAATAAGAAAATGGGAATAAAAGGCGGGAAAGAAAAATGATAGAAAATGTGATTGACCTGATTGGAAATACACCATTGGTAAGCTTGAGACAGATGACAGGGCTGCCCATCTATGCGAAGGCAGAATTTTTGAATCCGGGAGGCAGTATCAAAGACCGGGTTGCCAAAAATATGATCGAGCAGGCGGAAAAATCCGGTGAGCTGAGACCGGGAATGACTATAGTAGAGCCTACCAGTGGCAATACCGGCATAGGTCTTGCATTTGTGGGAGTGCGTAAAGGATATCGTGTGATCATTGTAATGCCGGAGAATATGAGCGAGGAGCGGAAAAAGATCATACGCGCCCTGGGGGCGGAACTGGTTCTCACTCCACCGGAGGAGAGTATCGACGGATCGGTGAAAAAGGCGGAGGAACTTTCAGAACAGATGGGAAACTGCTTTATTCCGCAGCAGTTTGTCAATCCCAATAATCCGGCGATCCATTATAATACTACAGCTGTGGAGTTATACGATCAGCTGGAGGGAAAGGTGGATATTTTCGTTTCCGGCCTGGGCAGCGGCGGTACACTCCAGGGCATCGGAAAGTATCTGAAGGAAAAGAATCCTGATCTGAAAGTGGCGGCAGTAGAACCAAAAAATGTATCCGCATTGCTGGGGCATGAACCGGGACTTCACAGCATCCAGGGGATCGGAGATGGCTTTATTCCCGATGTGTTGGATACTTCCCTGATCGATGATATCATTGAAGTGACCGATGAGGATGCAATCCGCACTGCGAGGGAGCTTGCCAGTGTACAGGGATTGTTGTGTGGGACTTCTTCTGGAGCAAACGTGTGGGCATGCAAAATGCTGGCTGAAAAATATGGTAAAGACAAAGTGATTGCCACCGTGCTGGCAGACCGCATGGAGAGATATTTCAGCACGGGACTGCTGGGATAGTGTTCTGACACGAATCAACCGGACTGCCATATGTTTGTATATTTTTCGGGTATGATAGAAAAATAGTAATACAAGATACTTACAGAAATGAGGGAAGACAGAATGATAAAAAGAAGAAGTTTCTATAGTTTCATGATGTTTTTGGCGGCAGTGCTGTTGTGGACAGTCAATGCAGAAGCAGCGGATGCGAAGGAGACGCGGGCGGTCTGGGTGTCCTTTTACGAGTACGAAGGGGCAGGATTAAAGAATAAGCCGGAGAGCATCTTCCGCCGGAATGCTGATAAAATGTTTCGTAACATCCGGGACAATGGATGTAATACCGTTTATTTTCATGTGAGAGCTTTTGACGACGCCATCTGGAAGTCGGATAATTTTGACTTCAGTACATACATGGGTGATGCGGAGCCGGACTATGATCCGCTGGCGATCCTTGTAGAGACGGCGCATAAATACAAACTCTCCTTTCATGCCTGGATGAATCCCTACCGGATCACCCAGAAAAAGATATACAATCCAGCCGAAGAGTCGACAAACAATCGAATTTTGCTGGCAGTCAGGGAAGTGATTGATGGTTATCCCGTGGATGGTATTCATTTTGACGATTATTTTTACCCGTCCAAGGGACACAAACAATATTCTAAATATTCATCTCTCTCCCAGAAAAAGAAAAAAAGTTATGTGAATCAGATGGTACAGTTGGTGTACAATACCGTGAAGCAGAAATCTCCCAGCCTTCTCTTTGGTATAAGCCCTGCAGGGAATGTGGATAATTGTGAGGCAATAGGCGCCGACGTGAAGACCTGGCTCAGTGTACCTGGATATGTGGACTATATCGTGCCGCAGATCTATTGGTCCAATGCATATATGCTGGGAGGAAAATTTACCAAATTATTTGACCAGAGATTGAGACAGTGGAGAGGGCTGAACACGGCGAAAGTGCCGATGTATATCGGTCTGGGGCTCTACCGGGGCGGCATGCGGGACAGTTATGATATTGGTTGGAAACGGAGCTCGAAGGTAGTGGCCAGCGAGATCAGCAAGACGCGAAAATATGCCGATGTATCTGGTTATTCCCTTTACAGCTATGAGAGTCTGTATAAAAAATCCTGCCGGAATGAGGTAAAAAATATGCTGGCAAGGATCTCTACGGTAAAGATTTCTGGCGGCAAATCTTTAAAAAGAGGACAGAAGCTTAAATTAAAAGCATCTGTCTGGCCACTGAGACTGGGACAGAGTGTGACATGGCGCTCATCTTCTAAGAGAATCGCCACAGTTTCTAAAAGTGGTGTAGTAAAAGCGAAAAAAAAGGGAACGGTAAAGATATATGCCAGGAAAGGCAGCCGGAAAGCCTATATCAAGATTCAGGTAAAATAGGCGTGCCCTCCTAAAAGATATAGAAAGGCAGTGACACATTGATCGAAGCATTTGACGCCGGTATACTGGAGTTTTTTCAACAGATTCACAACCCGGTTCTCACGGGAATTTACGAATTTTTTACCTCTATAGGTGAGGCGGGTATTGTCTGGATTTTGGCAGGCATATTGCTTCTGATAAAAAGTGAGCACAGAAAATATGGCTGTATACTGCTTTTGTCCCTTTTGATGTGTCTGATTTTTGGAAATGGCCTGCTGAAAAATCTCATCGCCAGACCAAGACCCTGCTGGCGGCATCCGGAAGTGGAGATGCTGATTGGCATCCCCAGGGATTATTCTTTTCCTTCCGGGCATACCTTCTCTTCTTTTGCGGGGGCTGTGTCGATTTTTTACTGGAACCGCCGATATGGCTGCATCGCGTTTGGGCTGGCGGCATTGATCGCGACTTCGAGGATGTATTTTTACGTGCATTATCCCACCGACATCATTGCGGGAGCGGTGATGGGAACGGCGATGGCGCTGCTCAGCATCTGCATTATACAAAGGACAGAAGAAAAAAGGAGGAAGTAAAGTGGCTGTTATATTGATCGCAATCGGACTTTTGTTGACGGGTATCGATATCCACGGGGTGTCCCTATGGAGTTATCCGGCATTTGATCTGGAAGGAGCGGTGGGATCCCATGAGCTGAGTGATTCGATCCGTACCTATACGGTGACAAATGTGCTCGGTGAACAGGTTAGAATTGATTATCTGCCGGATGTACTGGGCTGTGTGCTTCTGCTGGTGGGAGTTTGTATGCTGCTACGCTACAACAGGCAGTATTTATACAGCATTCCCTTGATCCTGCTGACAGCAGTTCTATCGGTACTGTTGCGAATGTCTGGGTTTCTCGTACAGGGGCCGGAGCTGGTCGTATGGATCCTGGTGCTATATTACGGACTGGCAGCCTCGGAGCTTTTTATGGAATATTTTGTGCTTTACTCCACGGCCGGCATCACGGACGCTCTGGTAAACCGCGCCACCAATACAAGAATATTGTTTGGGTGGTGGGTTACTGTGTTCTGCCGTGTCTTTATTACCTTTTTAAATTTTGTGGGCCATACTGGTGTGGGTCGTGTGTACCAGGTGATATCCATTTTGGCCACCATTTTTTATGTGGTATATCTGTTTACCACAAGAAAATATGTGGGAACCTGTGAGGCTGTGAAGATACGGGTGAGGAGAAAGAGAGAGCACAAGGAAAAGCTGTAGAATGGAAAGCCCGTGTTTTTCAGCGGGCTTTATTATTTTATCTAATTGGAAAGTCCTTAATTCACGGAGCAAAAAATACCCGCCTAAATTAAGTGGGTATAACAAACAGATGATAAAGAGCTAAAAGATATAAAATCCTTCTTCCCCCAAATCATCTTCTAAGTCGTAATCATCATGAAGGAAATAATCCATATCCATAAGATCATCATCGTCCATATCCTGAACATCTTTTGAAGTTATTCCTTCTGGTGGACTTTGAATATATTGTTGTCTGAATCTTTCGATGAGTTCTTTTTTCATGGTACTGTTTTCCTCCGTTTTTGATTTTAGTATACCACAGTGAAGAAAGGATGCGGGAAAATACTATGTTGGTTAATATTTTTGCATAGTCTTTTTATACATTACATCGAGTGAAATATGTAGCCGTTACGGATGAAAATTCTGCAACGGCTGTTTTATTTGATAGAATATTATGCTTCAATAAGACCACTCAATACTGGTTATATCCACTTAAAAATATATTTTTACTATATTTTCAAATAAAACAAGAAATATTTTGTTGATATTACACAAAAATATAGCGAAAAAACTAGATATTTTTACGATATTGACAATTGACTGGTATTATTATAATATAATGTCAACAGATGTGGTTATGACCAGTAAATTTTGGATATAACCAGAAAAGAAAGGAGGAACTGAAATGGAGGAATTTAAGGCGCCTAAATATCTCCAAGTTAAGCAGAAAATAATACATAATATTGATAACGGTTCATATAAGGAGAAGGAAGCGATTCCGAGTGAGAGGGAATTAATTACACTTTTCGATGTGAGCAGAATTACGGTCCGAAAGGCAATTGACGAATTAGTCAATGAGGGATATTTATACCGTATTCACGGAAAAGGCACATATGTAAAAGGGGAAGGGGACCAGAACAACCTGGTATCCATCACCAGTTGTACGCAGGATATTGAGGAATTGGGTTACACACCGCGTCGGAAGGTATTAAGCGAGGAGGTCATCCCTGCGGATGCAAAGAGGCGGACAAGCTTGAATCTAAGCGATGCGGATCAGGTGTTTCGGCTGTCCCGTATTTATTTTGCAGACGAGGAACCATTAAATTTTACAACAACTTATCTTCCATACAAGATTTTTCCGGATATTGATCTATATGATTTTTCTAAGGTTTCTTTATACAAGATTATAGAAGAAAAATATGGTGTAAAGATTACGAAAGCGACACGCACGATCGAAGCAGTCAGCGCCCATGGGGAACTCGCGGAAAATCTGGACGTTGAAGAGAATGTTCCATTGCTGCAATTTTGCTGCACAACATATGGACTGGTGAACGGGAAAGAAATTCCCATTGAGTATTTCAAATGTTGTTATAGAACAGATAAGTTTAAGTTTTATATTCATCAATTGCGATAGCAAAAGAAAGGAGAAGGGTATGAATAGAAGAGTGGGTACTTTAGTTTTAGTTCTGGTATTATTATGTACTACTATATTTACAGGCTGTGGCAGTGAAGGGGATTCCGGGGATAAGGCGGGTGGCTCCAGTGATCTGAAAGTTGCAATAGTATGTTCCAATTCAGGGCAGAATGACAATGGATACAATCAGTCTGCCTGTGACGGAATTAAGGAAATATCCGAACAGATCGGATGCGAATATAAGATTATCGAGCCTGCCAACGGTGTTCCGGAAGCGCTGGAGACGTTAGCGGGGGATGGCTACAATCTGATATTCTCCCTGGAATATGACTTCGATGCGTTGATCAAAGGTGTCGGTGGTTCCGAGGCGATTGCAGCGCAGTATCCGGATACAACATTTGTTGTGTTTAACGACGATCCCAACAAGGATGAATCGGGCAAACAGATTTACAGCAATGTAATTTCCGTATTGTTTGATGTTCACGAAGCATCTTACCTTGCCGGTTATTTATCTGTCCAGGTAAATGAAAATATGGAAAAACTGTTTGATAAATCTTATAACCTGACGCCTCTGGATAAGTCAAGGGGAATCGGATTCATCGGCGGAACAAATTCCAATGGAATTCTTGTTTATTCCTATGGGTTTATCGAAGGTATCAACAAGGCTGCTGAAGAGTACAAGGCAAAATACAACTACTATGCAAAATACGATGCGGGATTTACCGATTCCGCCCTTGGAAGTACCGTTGCAGGAACGTTCTACGATGAGGGAGCAAATGTAGTATTTGCGGATGCGGGGGTTGTTGGTGACGGAATCACGGCAAAGGCAAAAGAAGTTGGTAAACTGGCAATTCAGACAGACGCCAATTTAGACGGGCAGCAGCCAGGTTTCGTTCTGACAAGTGTATTGAAGATTACAGGCGTTCCAGTGAAGACAATCACCCAGGCTTATGCAGACGGAAAGATTGACGAGATGGACAGGCTGCAGACCTACAATCTTGCGTCCGGAGCTACCGGAATTACCGATCTGGAAGAGATGGGCAAGCATGTACAGGATCAGGCGGTATGGACAGAGATCAAAGAGAAGGTACAGGCGGTCAGCGATCAGATTGGAAATGGAACAATCGACGTGACGAACAAACAGTTAAACGAAGATTTTGATCCGTCGACCTGTCCAAATGTAACAGTGAAAACGGAATAAGCGTTCAACCGACTAAGGGCGCCTAAGGGTTTTGAGAAGGGCTTTAGGCGCCCTTATTTTATCCAAAATGAGGGGAATTGCTATGAGTATAATTATTGAAACACAAAATTTGACGAAAAAATTCGGTGATTTTGTCGCAAATAATAATATTAATCTCCAGGTAGGAAAGCAGGAAATTAAATGTATTGTTGGGGAAAACGGTGCCGGTAAGTCAACATTAATGAATATGCTCTATGGTGTATTCAGACCGACAAGTGGAAAGATACTTCTAAATGGAGAAGAGCTTGTTATGAATTCTCCAACAGATGCAATCCGGCATGGAATCGGTATGGTGCATCAGCATTTTAAACTGGTGCCAAGCTTTACCGTGTACGAGAACATTCTGCTTGGAAGTGAGATTACGAAAAAGGGTTTGATTGACCGACGAAAAGAAATCGAAAAGGTAAATGAGTTAATTGAGCAGTATCATTTTCAGATTGATCCAATGGCAAAGATTCAGGATATTTCGGTGGGATTGTGCCAGCAGGTTGAAATTCTGAAAATGTTATACCGCAACGTCGATATCCTGATTCTGGATGAGCCGACAGCGGTTCTGACGCCTCAGGAAGTAGATCAGTTGATGGAAAATTTGAAGGTGCTGCGGGACCAGGGCAAGACCATCATAGTTATCACCCATAAGTTACGGGAAGTTATGTATCTGAGTGACAGTGTAACAGTGATAAAGAGCGGGCAGGTGATTGGTAATGTGAAGACACAGGATACCAGTGAGACCGAGCTGGCACAGATGATGGTTGGACGTGATGTCGTTCTTACAGTAAAGAACGAGGATGGTCCGGCTCCGAAAGAGGAAGAGGCCTACCGTGTGGAAAACATATACACGGTAAACGATGCCAATCAGGAGATTTTGCACAATGTTTCTCTGTCCGTGCGTAAAGGTGAGGTATTGGGAATTGCCGGTGTGGAAGGCAACGGGCAGAGCGAGTTGATCAAGGTATTAACGGGTGTGATGACCGTGACCAGGGGAAGAGTGGTATTAAATAACAAGGACATTACCAACGCCTGGCCGGATAAGCTTCGCAAGTTTGGAATCGGAATCATTCCGGAGGACCGCTATGCACAGGGCTTATGCCGGGATATGTCCATTCCGGAGAACTGCATAGCAGGATATTTTGACACCCATAATGTCTGCAGTAAAGGCATTCTCAGAGGAAAAAACATGAAACAATTGTGCAATGATTTTATCCAGAAGTATGACATCCGCGTTTCCGACCGGTATGGTCTTGTATCCCAGTTATCAGGAGGAAATGCGCAGAAGGTGATCATTGCCAGAGAATTTGAAAATAATCCTGACTTAATCATTGCCTGTCAGCCAACCCGGGGCGTTGATATTGGCTCTATCGAATTTATTCATCGACAGCTTTTGGCCCTTCGGAATTCGGGAAAGGCAGTCTTGCTCATTTCCAGTGAATTGTCTGAAATTATGAGCTTATCCGATCGGGTTGCCGTTATGTATAAGGGCAGCATCATCGGCGAGGTGGATCCACGGGTGACGACTTCGGAGGAAATTGGCCTACTGATGGCAGGCGCCGGTCAGAAAGGAGGGGGCGGACATGGGGAAGAGTAAATCAAGTTACATCGGTCCACAAATTCTAAATACACTGCTTCCTGTTGCATTGGCATTTTTTATTGGCGGCATTATCATCCTTTGTATTGGAGAAAATCCAATAGAAGCGTACGGTATGATGCTTGGAAAATCCCTTTTTACGACGAGAGGATTTTTGAATACCCTGCATTATGCTTCCCCGTTACTGCTGACTGGGCTTGCGATCGCCATTACCTTTAAAGCGAATATTTTCAATATGGGAGTAGAGGGACAACTTTTATTTGGGGGATTTTTCGCGGGAATTGTCGGTGCATCCCTGGATTTATCCAGCCCGGTACTGGAGAAAGTGATCTGCATGGCGATCGGTATGGCATGTGGTGTTTTGTTCGCATTGGTTCCGGCAATCCTACGGGCATATTTCCATGTGGATGAAATGGTAGTTACCCTGATGCTGAACTATGCCATGATAAAAGTGTTGGAATACTTATCATCCGGTCCGTTCCGGGAAGCTGGTTCTGGATATGTCTGTACGCCGACGATTAACGAAAGTGCTATGTTTAAGCGGCTTGGCATTGATAATTCCAGACTGACCATGTTTTTCTTTCTTGCAATGGCGGTGTTGGTTGTCATGACATTCATATTTAGGAAGACGAAACTCGGACTGCAGATTACCGCCATCGGGAATAACCCAGACTTTGCGGAAGCAACCGGAATGCGCGTCAGAAGAAAGGTCATTCTCCTAATGTGCATCAGCGGTGCCCTGGCCGGGCTTGCCGGTTCCGGACAGATGATGAGTGAGAAATTCAAATATACATTGACATTCTCCGGTACAACGGGACTTGGGTGGGATGGAATGTTAATTGCACTTTTAGGAAGACATAATCCAATCGGTATCCTGCTGGCGGCTGTTTTCTTCAGCGCATTGAAAACCGGTGCTGACAACATCAACATGTACACATCAGTTCCAAAGGAAATTGTAGGCGTCCTTCAGAGCCTGATTATTCTCTTCCTTGCCGTGCAGTTCCTGGATGAACGCTTTGGATTGAAGGAGCGTATCCGTAAATGGATCGGTCGAAAGGAGGTAGCATAATGGCATTTCTTAACGGAATAATATATGATTCTATTTATCACGCAGTGCCGATTCTGCTCTGTGTACTTGGTGGAATCTTCGCCTATAAGGCAAATGTATTGAATATAGCGCTGGAAGGTATGATGCTGGCTGGCTCCTTCTTCTCCGTCCTGATCAGTTATCAGACGGGCAACATTGTACTGGGATATCTGGCTGCTATCGGCGCATGCCTGGTAATCGGATTGATTTTCGCGTTCTTTGGAGTTTCCTGTAAAGGAAATGTAATCATCATTGGTCTTGCGATCAATATGTCAGTGACCGCGATTGCAGGATTTGTTTTACAGCTTATGAATTCCGCAAACATTAGACTGGATTTTACCAATGCTGCGGATTTTAAACTCAACATTCCGGTGATTGAAAATATTCCGATTCTGGGAAGCATTATTAGTGGACACACGGTCATTACTTACATTTCTTTTGTATTCATCGTGCTTATCTGGTTTTTGATGTACCGCACGAAGTTTGGAATCTATGTACGTGTCGTTGGGGAAAATGAAGATTCGGCGAAAAGTCTTGGATTAAATACCAACAAATATCGTTATCTGGCTGTGCTGCTTGGTTCCTTCTTCTGTGCACTGGCAGGAATCAACCTGGCACTGGAGCGTATGACGATTTTTACAAACAACATGACAGCAGGACGTGGATTTATCGCGATTGCGGCCATCTACTGTGGAAGGGGAGATCCGCTTTCCTCATCTGTGTATGCCGTGATCTTCGGCCTGGCAAGAGCGCTCGCTGTAAATTTGAGTTTACATGCTGGTGCCGCTGCCGCTGTATTTGACGTCATTCCATATGTAGTAATGACGGTGGTATTGACCGTTGTATCTATCGTGAAATATCGAAATCATAAAGTGCGTGGGGTATAAGGTATGAGAAAAAGTGCTTTAATAATAGTAGATATGGTCCGGGACTTTACTGATCCTGAGGGACTAGTTTATTATCCTGAAAACAGGAATATCCTGAAAAATATTCAGGAGGTGCTGGAGGCGGCCAGAAAACAAAATCTTCTTGTTATCTTCCTTCAGCATCGGAACCGCAGAGGAAAGATTGACCGGAAAGCGGCCGCTATGAGACCAAACTGCATCGAGGGGACATTTGGAATAGAAATAGATCCGCTTCTGAACGTGGATGAAGAGAAGGATTATGTGATTCCAAAAAGAAGATACAGCGGCTTCTTCGGTACTGATCTTGATCTGGTACTGCGGGAAAACGGCATTGAAAATACGATTATTGTCGGAACAAAAACAAATTGCTGCATCCGCGCAACCGTAACCGATGCCTTTTATCTGGACTACACACCCTATGTGATCCGGGAATGTGTCGCTACGGATAACAAAGTGGTCAATGAAGTACATTTAACGGATATTGATAAATATCTGGGGCACGTAATTGACATGAAGAAGTTTCAGGAGATGTTAGATAATGAAGAACTATAAAATGATTGGTACATGTTATATATTGTTCGGCAATAACTAGCGTTAGGAGGTCTGGATTAAAAATGAGTATAAGAAAAACAGATGTGTTGACAAGTGGATATGTAAGTATGGACCATATCATTAGGATCGCTTCGCCGGCACGCATTGGGTTTACTTCTCTCGTTCAGAACAAATCCAATGTAAACATCAACTATGGCGGATGCTCTGTCAATATTGCTTATGCGCTGTGCAGGCTTGGCATGCGTGCATTACCAATCCTTCGCGTTGGCGAGGACTTCGAGTCCAATGGGTTCAAGCAGTTCCTGATGGACGGAAATGTTCCATTAGACGGCATAACAGAGATTCCGGATGAAAAAACCAGTGTATGTTATCTGCTGCAGGATAACCATAACGATCATATCACCATTTTCTATCCTGGTGCAATGGATGAGAAATATGCTGAACCAATGAAGGATGAAATGTTTGAAAATGTCCGTCTTGGCGTTATTACAGTGGCACCGCAGAAAGATAACCGGGAATTTTTTAAGAAATGTAAGAAACATAACATTCCAATTGTATTTGGAATGAAAGATGATTTTGATGCCTTTCCGGAGGAGTTTTTAAAAACATTACTGACCGAAAGTGAAATTATTTTTTCCAATGAGGTAGAGCGGAAAATTATAGAGGAACTGCTCGGGATGAAAGACATCAAAGAACTGTTTCAGGTCGGGAAAGCGAATATCATTGTGACTACATTGGGGAAAGACGGAAGTCTGTGCTATATTCGTGAAGGGGAGGCGGTTCGCCAGGAAAAAATCGAGATTTGTAAAGTGGAGCATGTAGTGGATGCTACCGGGTCAGGCGATGGCTATATGGCAGGATTTATTTATGGCTACCTGAATGGCTGTGATCCAAAGAACTGCTGTGAGTTGGGAAGCGCGCTGTCTCATTTTGTACTGCAGAAAGAAGGATGCTGTTCAAATATCCCAACGGAGCAGGAGCTTCTTGCGAAGGCAGAAGAGAACAGGACGAAATAAAAGTTATTTGGTGGGAGTAGAAAGATCAGATAGAAAGTGAGGCGATGGATAAGCATGAGTACTTTGTATATGGGTGCTGACAGAGAAACCGTATCAAAATATGTACTATTTTCGGGAGATCCGTGGAGAGTGGAAGTGATAAAAAAGTATCTGGATGAGCCGAACAAAGTTGCATTTATGAGGGAGTTCAATACGTATACAGGAACATATAAAGGCGTGGATATCACTGTGACCTCCACGGGGATCGGAGCCCCGTCGTCGGCAATCGCGATGGAAGAAATGTACGAGGCAGGCATGGAGGTTGCTGTTCGTATGGGAACGGTTATGTCTATGCAGGATGATATGCTGGGGCATTTCATGATTCCGCTGGCTGCTATGAGGCGGGAGAGCACCAGTCAGACTTATGTGGATTTAAGCTATCCGGCAGTTGCCGATTTTGAACTGGTAAATGTTATGAACGAAACGGTTACAGCAATGGGCAGACGATACGCAAACGGTCTGAACTGCACAATGGACGGATTCTATAGCTGTATGCACGATTCCAGATTCTCCAAAGAATGGGGACGCGATATGTCCAAAACCTTTGAGGAATTAAAGAAACTTGGTGTGAGTGGAATTGATATGGAATCCTCCTGCATGATGACTCTGGGAAGATTGATGAATGTAAAAACCTGTGTACTTACAATGGTAACCGTATTGGAAAATCTTAAGGAGACACTCCAGGGCCAGGAACGTACGGAGGCAGAAGACCTGTTGTGCAGGACGGCGTTAGAGGGAATTTACAATTACCATTTAAAACACGGGCGGGATCAGTAACAGAATGAATCAGGAGTAAGTTAAGAACGTAAAAGGGAGGTATATAGAAAATGGGTAAACAGTTATTTCAATTACAATCATCTACTATTATAGGAATGGTACATTGCCTTCCACTGCCGACGACAGCTGGGTTTTCAGGAGACTATCAGAAGATGATAGACCAGGCGGTGCAGGACGCTGTGACGCTGGAAAAGGCCGGGGTGGATGCAGTCATTGTAGAAAACATGGGCGATGCTCCATTTTCAGCACAGATCAATAAAGCGCAACTGGCAGCCTTGACAGCGGCGGCAGCAGCCGTAGGGAATGCAGTGAAAATTCCCATTGGAATCGACGCAGCTTTCAATGACTGTGAGGCAGACATCGCAATTGCGGCGGTATCAGGAGCATCCTTTATCCGGGTTCCGGTCTTTGTCGATACCGTGTGTACCACCGATGGGATCATTTATCCCTGTGCAAAGAAATGTATGGAATTTCGGAAACAAATGGGTCTGGAACATGTTAAAATCCTGGCAGACGTCCAGGTAAAACATGCCCACATGCTGCTTCCCAATATCACCATTGAACAGTCCGCCAGCGAAGCGGCTGGCAGTGGTGCAGACGGGATTATTGTAACCGGGAACCAGATTGGAGAAGAAACACCAATTGATCTGATTAAACGTGTGAAACAGGTAGTAAAGCTCCCTGTATTTGCCGGAAGTGGCGTAAATGCAGAAAATATCAAGGAGCAGATGCAGGTTGCGGATGGTGCAATCATCGGTTCCAGCTTAAAAGAAGGCGGAATACTGACGAATCCTATCGCCTATGACCTGGTGAAAAAAGTATTAGATGGATTAGCATAAGGAGAGGAATTATTATGATGAGACCAATGAAACTGGCCGGCTCTGAATTGATGTTCGGAGCTGGCAGCCTGGAATACATAAAAAGTATCCATGCACAGAGAGCAAGTATTGTTGTCGGTGGAAGCAGTATGGAGAAAAGCGGAATGTTGGCAAAGGTACAGGAACTGTTCTGTGAGGCAGGGGCGCAGGTAAGTGTGATCCGCGGCGTGGAACCGGATCCGTCTCTTGGAACGGTTCTTCGCGGAGCAGGTGAGATGCTGGAGTTCCAGCCGGACCTGATCGTGGGCTTAGGCGGCGGGTCTGCAATGGATGCAGCAAAAGCCATGTGGATTTACTATGAACATCCGGAATTGAAAACAATTGAAGAAATCCTGCCGCCGAATGATTTTCCCCAATTGCGGACAAAGGCAAGACTGTGCTGTATCCCATCTACAAGCGGAACAGCCAGCGAAGTATCCCGTTCGATCGTAATCTCCGACAATGAACGCGGCATAAAACACGGGATAGGAAACATGGAAATGATGCCTGACATTGCCATTTGTGATCCGGAAGTCACTATGTCCATGCCTGCGCACATTACGGCTGAAACGGGAATGGATGCCATGACACATGCGGTGGAAGCCCTGGTTTCCCAGCGTGCAAACTATGTATCGGACATTCTTGCTAAACAGGCAGTGAAAGATATCTTTACATATCTGCCATTGGCATACGAAGATGGGGAGGATGTGGTAGCAAGAGAAAAAATGTTGAACGCATCTATGGTTGCAGGTCTGGCCTTTACGAACGTGTCACTTGGGATTGTACACTCTATCGCACATACCCTGGGAAGCTTTTTCCATATCGCTCATGGACTTGGCGACGCCATTGTGCTTCCCTACGTGATTCATTTCAACGAAACAAAAAGTGCCAGGGCCCGGAACATTTACAAGAATATGGCGGAAGAGCAAAAGGCGGATAGCTTTGAGGCCAGTATCCTTGAACTAAATAAGAAGTTATATATTGCAGATAGAATCTCTGCACTGCTCAGCGAAGAACAGAAAGCAGAATATCAGGAGAAAATCCCGGAGATGGCTGATATGGCGCTTGCAGATGGCTGCACAAAGACCAACCCTGCAATTCCCACAAAGGCAGAGATGGAGGAACTGTTCAAAACTATTTTTTAGAAGGAAGGAAGAAGTTTGAAACAAATGAGTAGAGGGAGACCAAAGAATAAAGGGCATGGCAAATAA